>NZ_LT963352.1:6732000-7050000 GCF_900236475.1 Streptomyces chartreusis NRRL 3882 | reverse complement strand
CCGATCAGGAGGTACCGAGGTGACCGAGCTCAAGCGGCGGCCGCTCCCCCACGACTTCCACCCGCCCGTGCCGTCGTTCACGGTGACGAGCGAGGACGTCCAGGAGGGCGCCACGCTCAAGGACGCTCAGGTCTACGCGGCCGGCAACACGTCGCCGCAGCTGCGGTGGGAGGGCTTCCCGCCCGAGACCAAGAGCTTCGCCGTGACCTGCTACGACCCCGATGCCCCGACGGGCAGCGGTTTCTGGCACTGGGTGCTGTTCGACATCCCGGCGTCGGTGACCGAGTTGCCGGTGGGCGCGGGCAGCGGCAAGTTCGAGGGTCTGCCCGAGGGTGCGATCCACGCTCGTAACGACTACGGCAGCAAGGAGTTCGGTGGGGCCGCGCCGCCGCCCGGGGACGGGCCGCACCGGTACGTGTTCACGGTGTACGCCGTGGACCAGGAGAAGCTCGGTCCTGACGCTGAGGCTTCGCCTGCCGCAGTGGGCTTCAACCTGCGGTTCCACACGATCGGGCGAGCTCAGTTGATCGGTGAGTACGAGGTGCCCGCCGAGGGCTGACGGGCCGCCCCTGCGATCCCAGCGTTCACGGAACGTTTGCCCGCTCCTGGTCTTGGAATTGATCAGGAGCGGGCATTTTTGTTGCCGGGGGCCGCGGGGGTCACCCCCCGTGGGAGCAGCAGATATTGCGTTGTCCATCTCGGCGTGCCCGGCCAGAGTTGATCCCAGCCCGCCAGGGGGTGGGCCGGTGCACACGGGAGGTGGGCTGGTATGCGGGACACGCTGGTACTCAACGCGAGCTTCGAGCCGCTGTCGACGGTGACGCTGAACCGAGCCGTCGTTCTGGTGCTTCAGGACAAGGCCGTCGTCGAGCAGGCCCACCCCGAACTGCGGATGCGGGGAGCCGCGGTCGACATACCGGCGCCCCGTGTGATCAGGCTCTGCCAGTACGTACGGGTGCCCTTCCGAAGACGAGCGCCGTGGTCGAGGCGGGGCGTGCTGGTCCGGGACCGGCACCGGTGCGCGTACTGCGGAAGGCGGGCGACGACCGTCGACCACGTGGTGCCGCGGTCGCAGGGGGGTCAGGACACGTGGCTGAACACGGTGGCCTCGTGTGCGCAGGACAATCACCGTAAGGCGAACCGGACTCCGGAGGAGGCGGGGATGCCGCTGCTGCGGCAACCGTTCGAGCCGACTCCGGCGGACGCGATGCTGCTGGCGCTGGGGCAGGACGACTTCGACGCGCTGCCGGAGTGGCTGGCCCAGCCCGCGGCCTAGTCGTCGTCATGCGAAGGGGGCCCGCTTCCCTGGGAAGCGGGCCCCCTTCGTGCGCGTGGGGTCGTTCGTGCGTGTGAGGTCAGTCGATGGACGGCTTCTCGCGGCGTTCCTGGGCGGGGACGACGCCTCCGGAGGTGCCTCCGTTGCCGCCGGAACCGCCGCCCATGCCACCGAAGTTGCCCATGGCGCCGGAGAGGCCCTTGAGGGCGTCGCCGATTTCGCTGGGGACGATCCAGAGCTTGTTGGCGTCGCCCTCGGCGATCTTGGGGAGCATCTGGAGGTACTGGTAGGAGAGCAGCTTCTGGTCCGGGTCGCCGGCGTGGATGGCCTCGAAGACCGTACGGACGGCCTGGGCCTCACCCTCGGCGCGCAGGGCGGCGGCCTTGGCCTCACCTTCGGCGCGCAGGATCTGGGACTGCTTCTCACCTTCGGCGCGCAGGATCTCGGACTGCCGGACACCTTCGGCCTGGAGGATGGCGGCGCGCTTGTCGCGGTCGGCGCGCATCTGCTTCTCCATCGAGTCCTGGATGGAGGTGGGCGGCTCGATCGCCTTGAGTTCGACGCGGTTTACGCGGATGCCCCACTTGCCGGTGGCCTCGTCGAGGACGCCGCGCAGGGCCGCGTTGATCTCCTCGCGGGAGGTCAGGGTCCGCTCCAGGTCCATGCCACCGATGATGTTGCGGAGCGTGGTGACGGTGAGCTGCTCGATCGCCTGGATGTAGCTGGCGACCTCGTACGTCGCGGCGCGGGCGTCGGTCACCTGGTAGTAGATGACCGTGTCGATGTTGACCACCAGGTTGTCCTGGGTGATCACCGGCTGCGGCGGGAAGGGCACGACCTGTTCACGCAGGTCGATGCGGTTGCGGATGGTGTCGATGAACGGGACGACGATGTTGAGGCCGGCGTTCAGCGTCCGCGTGTAGCGGCCGAAGCGCTCGACGATGGCCGCGCTGGCCTGTGGGATGACTTGGATCGTCTTGATCAGGGCGATGAAGACCAACACCACCAGAATGATCAGGACGATGATGACCGGTTCCATCGTCGTTCCCCGTACCCTTCTCCGCCTCGGCGACTTCGGCAGATCTTATGGTTGTCGAAGATCTTGCTGGTCGAGTCTGTCAGACCGTCGCGTAGCTGGCGAGGAGTTCACTCCAGTTACGTCTTGCGAGGTCACATGACGATCGCAGTGGCTCCCTCGATGTCCACGACGTCCACTTCCTCGCCTACTTCGTACGCGCGGTCGGTGTCGAGGGCGCGGGCCGACCAGACCTCTCCGGCCAGCTTGATCCGGCCGCCGGAGGCGTCGACGCGTTCCAGGACGACGGCTCGTCTGCCTTTCAACGCGTCCACGCCGGTGGCGAGTTGGGGCCGCTGGGCGCGATGCCGGTTCGCGATGGGCCGTACGACGGCGATGCCCGCGGTCGAGATGACGGCGAAGACGACGACCTGGGCGACGGCGCCGCCGCCGAAGAGGCCGTTGACCACCGCGGCGCCGATGGCGCCCACCGCGAGCATGC
Source organism: Streptomyces chartreusis NRRL 3882 (assembly GCF_900236475.1). GTDB lineage: Bacteria > Actinomycetota > Actinomycetes > Streptomycetales > Streptomycetaceae > Streptomyces > Streptomyces chartreusis_D. Next base: position 7,047,207 of record NZ_LT963352.1, on the reverse strand, counting down.
CGAGTTCGGGCATCGCGGTGACCACGAGCGCTATGCCGAGCGCTGTCGCGCCGATCAGCCACCACAGCCATGCGTCGATTTCCACATGGTCATGGTAGGTCCGAGGGCCCTGTCGCCGACAGGGCGCCCGGCGTGTGAAATGCCGTCCTCACTTTGGGATTTGGGTGGCGAGGGCCGGGTCAGGACAGCGGGAGGCCCTGTGCCGTCCAGCGCTCGCCCGCCTGTTCGACGACGAGCGGGAGGCCGAAGCAGAGGGAGAGGTTGCGGGAGGTGAGTTCGAGCTCCATCGGGCCGGCGGCGAGGACCTTGCCCTGGCGGATCATGAGGACGTGCGTGAAGCCCGGGGGGATCTCCTCGACGTGGTGGGTGACCATGAGCATCGAGGGGGCGATCGGGTCGCGGGCGAGGCGGCCGAGGCGGCGGACGAGGTCCTCGCGGCCGCCGAGGTCGAGGCCGGCGGCGGGCTCGTCGAGGAGCAGCAGTTCGGGGTCGGTCATCAGGGCACGGGCGATGAGGGTGCGCTTGCGCTCGCCCTCGGAGAGGGTGCCGAACTTGCGCTCCAGGTACTCGCTCATGCCGAGGCGGTCGAGGAAGGCGCGGGCGCGCTGTTCGTCGATCTCCTCGTAGTCCTCGTGCCAGGTGGCGGTCATGCCGTACGCGGCGGTCAGCACCGTCTCCAGGACCGTCTGGCGCTTGGGGAGCTTCTCGGTCATGGCGATGCCGGCCATGCCGATGCGCGGGCGCAGCTCGAAGACGTCGGTGCCGGGCCTGCCGAGGGTCTCGCCGAGGATGGCGGCGGTGCCCGAGCTGGGGAAGAGGTAGGTGGAAGCGAGGTTGAGGAGGGTGGTCTTGCCGGCGCCGTTCGGGCCCAGGATGACCCAGCGCTCGCCCTCCTTGACCGACCAGGAGACCTGGTCCACCAGAGCCCGGCCCTCGCGGACCACGGATACGTCCTGAAGCTCCAGAACATCGCTCATGAGCGCGTTGTCTCCCCTTGCAGTGTGGCCGGTCTCGGCTGTCGCGTAAGCCTGTGGCTCGGTCCGCCGCGCCTGTGGGCGCAGCCCTCCATGAAATCTACGCCACCGGTCGACCCGGACATTCCCTCGGTCCGGTCCTTGGAGGGTCCTAGGGTGGGGACATGCTCACGGAACCGCGCGCTGGACGTCTCGCAGCATGGGGAAATGCCCTTTTGGCCGGACTTGTCTCACCGGATGACGCTGTGCTCGCCATCGTCGGCGAGGACGCGGTGCATCGGGTGGAGGGGCTGCCGGGTGAGTCGGGCCAGGTCGGGCTCACGCTCGCGCTGGGGCGGCTGCGGACGCTCGGGGTGACCGGGCTGCGCGTGGCACTGCCCGCGCCGGGGCATCCGCTGGGGCTGAGCGGGCCGCCGGAGTTCAACGCGCGGGCGCTGGAGGCCGAGGAGGCGGTGGTCTGTTACGGGGCCGCCCTCGGGCTGGTGCCGGACGTGTACGAGGCCGGCCCCGAGGGTGTGCAGGTCGAAGTGGTGTGGCATGTGCTGCCCGTACGGGAGGCGCCGCCCGCGGATGTGCCGTCGCTGGGTGAGGCCGAGCGGGAGCTGGCGGAGGCGCTCAGGGACGCGACCGACGCGCTGACGCGGCTGGATGTGGCCGGGGCGGGGCCGGTGGCGGATGCGGCGGTCGATGCGTATCGGGCGCGGGCCGAGCGGGGGCGGGAGGTGTTGGCGCCCGGGTATCCGGCTCGGGCGGTGCGGGTGCTGGAGTTGGCTCAGCGGGTGGGGACGATCATCGCCGTGGCGACGGAGAGCGGGCACGGGGGTGCGGTGAGTGCGTCTGAGATCTCCGCGCGGAGGGAGGCGTTGCGGCCGGTGGAGCGGACGGCTCGGAGGGCGCAGGTCGCGGCGTACAACTCCGTTGTGGAGGAGCGGGAGCGGGGGGTGCGATGAGTGTCGGTTGTGCTGGTGCTCGGCGTTGTGGCTGAGGTCGGGGCGTCCGCAGCCCGGCGTAGCGGGGTGCCTCCCACAAGCTCTCGGCTTCGCTCCAGCAGGGGGCACCCCCATCGCCCACCCGTGCCGGCCCGGGCGGCACGCACGCCCGCAGGCTCGGTACACGCCTGACCGGCCTCCCGGGCGTGCCCGGGAGGCCGGTGGTCACCTCCGGCTCGGAGACGGAGGTGGGCGTCAGTGGTTGACGGCGAGGTTGCCGAAGGCGGGGTTCAGGGCGCCCACGACGTTCACGCTGTTGCCGGAGACGTTGACCGGGACGTGCACCGGGGCCTGGACGACGTTGCCCGAGCCGACGCCCGGGGAGTTCACGGCCTGGCCGTCGGCGTGCGCGCTGGTGGCGGAGGCGATGCCCGCGCCCGCGGCCAGCAGGCCACCGGTCACCATCGTCACGGCAGCGGCCTTCTTCAGGTTCTTCACTTCTGAGCCCTCCTTGCGATTGCCGCGGCAGGCGCCGCAGCACGCACTGGAGAACGGCGGAGATCCGCCGGGGTTGCGCCATATGAGGGACGTTCCCACGACAGTATGAATCTCGGTCCGGAATGGAACCCTCCGTGTTGCCGTGGGGTGAGCGTGTCAGCCGGTCACTCCATGGCGAACGGCCCACAGTGCGGCCTGGGTTCGGTCGGACAGGTCGAGCTTCATCAGGATGTTCGAGACGTGGGTCTTGACGGTCTTCTCGGAGAGGACGAGCGCGCGGGCGATCTCCCGGTTGGAGCGGCCGTCCGCTATCAGGCCGAGCACCTCGCGCTCCCGGTCGGTGAGCGAACCTGCCCGTCCCGGGCCCGAGTTGGTCTCCTCCTGGGACAGCAGGGCGTCGGCGACCTCCGGCTGGAGGAGGATGTGCCCGGCGTGGACGGAGCGGATGGCTCCGGCGAGGGCGTCGGGGTCGACGTCCTTGTAGACGTAGCCGGCGGCGCCCGCGCGCAGCGCCGGGACCACCGTGCGCTGCTCGGTGAAGCTGGTGACGATCAGCACGCGCGCGGCGTTGTCCAGTTCGCGGAGTCTGCGCAGGGCGTCGACACCGTCCATGCCCGGCATCTTGACGTCCATGAGGATGACGTCGGGCCGCAGCTCTTCCGCGCGGTCGACTCCCTCGGCGCCGTCGGCCGCCTCGCCGACGACCTCGATGTCGTCCTGCACCTCCAGGAACGTGCGCAGGCCCCGGCGGACGACCTGGTGGTCGTCGACGAGCAGCACCTTGATTGCGTCAGCCACCGGGGACCTCCATCTCGATCGTGGTGCCCTTGCCGGGCGCCGATTCCACGGTCAGCGTGCCGCCGGCCCCGCTCGCCCGGTCCCGCATCGAGACCAGGCCCAGATGGCGCCCCGCGCGGCGGACCGCTTGCGGGTCGAAGCCGCTGCCGTCGTCCGAGACGCGCAGGACGGCTCCGCCGCCGCGGCGGTCCAGGGTCACGTCGACGTGGTCGGCGCCGGAGTGGCGCAGGGCGTTGTGCAGGGCCTCCTGGGCGACGCGCAGGACGGCCTCCTCCTGGGAGGCGGGCAGGGCCTTCACGCCGCGGCCGGTGAAGGTGACGCGGGCGGAGTGGGCGCGGTCGAGCACCTGGACCTGCGTCCGGAGGGTGGCCACGAGGCCGTCCTCGTCGAGGGCGGCGGGGCGCAGCTCCACGACGGCCGCGCGCAGTTCGTCGGCGGCCTCGGCGGCGAGGGCCGCCACCTGGTGGAGCTCGCCCTTGGCGCGGGAGGGGTCCCGGTCCACGAGGCGTGCCGCGGCCTGGGCGGTCAGGCGGAGGGAGAACAGCTTCTGGCTGACCGCGTCGTGCAGTTCGTGGGCGAGGCGGGAGCGTTCCTCGGCGATGGTGAGTTCGCGGCTGCGCTCGTAGAGGCGGGCGTTGGTGAGGGCGATCGCGGCGTGCTGGGCGAGGATGCCGAGCAGTTCCTCGTCGTCCTGCGTGAAGCCGCAACCCCCTTCCGGCTTGGGGCAGTTCTTGTTCGCCAGGAACAACGCGCCGATGACCTCGTCGCCGTCGCGGATGGGCAGGCCCAGGAAGTCGACCAGGTCGGGGTGGGCGCTCGGCCAGCCCTCGAAGCGGGGGTCCCTGCGGACGTCGGCGAGGCGCTCGGCCCTGGCCTCGTGGAGCATCGCGGCGAGGATGCCGTGCTGGCGCGGGAGCGGGCCGATGGCCTTCCACTGCTCCTCGCTGACGCCGTCGACCACGAACTGGGCGAAGCCGCCGTGGTCGTCAGGGACACCGAGCGCGGCGTACTGCGCGTCGAGCAGCTCGCGGGCCGAGGCGACGATCGTCTTGAGGACGTCGCGCACCTCGAGATGCCTGCTCATGGCCAGCAACGCGGAGCTCACCGCTGCGAGGCCGGACCGGGGACCGTGACTCATGTCCTCACGGTACCGGCGGGCGGTGACAGCCCGGATCGGACCGGTGGCGGCGGTCGCCCGGGCCGGTGGGCCTAGGTCGCGGGGCCGATGCAGCCGGGCGGCGCGGCGTAGGACCGGGGGCGCCGGGCCGGTGACGTAGGGCGAAGGGACCCGGTGGTCTGCGGCCCGCGTCCGAGGCGGTCCTTGTGTCCCTGTTCCTAGGTTGAGGGCACACGATCACAGCGAAGGAGCCGATCATGCCGGTTGCGATCATCACCGGGGCCTCGAAGGGCCTGGGCCGGGCGCTCGCGGAGGCCCTGGCCGGGCGGGGCTGGGATCTGGTGCTCGATGCCAGGGGAGCCGAGGCCCTGACGGACGCGGCGGAGGCCGTCTCCGCGCACGGCACGCGCGTGACCGTCCTGCCCGGGGACGTCACGGACGCCGCCCACCGTGCGGCGATGGTGTCGGCGGCGTGGCGGCTCGGCGGCGTCGACCTTCTGGTGCACAACGCGAGCGCGCTGGGCGCCGAGCCGCTGGTGCGGCTCGAGGAGCTGCCCCTGGAAGGGCTGCGGCGGGCGCTGGAGGTGAACCTGGTGGCGGGGCTGGGCCTGGTCCAGGAGGCGCTGCCGCTGCTGCGGGCCTCGCGGGCGGGCACCGTCGTGGCGGTCAGTTCGGACGCGGCCGCCGAGGCGTACGAGACCTGGGGCGGCTACGGGGCGTCCAAGGCGGCCCTGGACCAGTTGCTGGCGGTGCTCGCCGTGGAGGAGCCGGGGCTGCGGGTCTGGGCGGTGGATCCCGGGGACATGGCCACGGACCTGTATGCGGCGGCCGTACCGGATGATCACGATCCGCGGCCGGAGCCGGGGGCTGTGGTGCCGGGGTTCCTGCGGCTGCTGGACGAGCGGCCGGCGAGCGGGCGGTACGGGGCTCCGGCTCTGGTGGACGGGGTCCGATGACGCTGGCGATGGGGGTCCCCCCGCACGAGCCCGTTCGAGCGTGGGCGAGCGTGCCGGAGGAACTGTCGGCCCGGGTGCCGGTCGAGCAGCGGCGGCCCGGGCTGGACCGGGACGCCGTGCGGATGCTGGTGTCCCGGGGCGTCGAGGTGGCGCATCACACGTTCCCGGAGCTGCCGCGGCTGTTGCGGGCCGGGGACCTGCTCGTGGTCAACACGTCGGCCACGCTGGCGGCGGCCGTGGACGGGTGGATCGGGCACGCGCGCGTGGTGGTGCATTTCTCGACGCGCGGGGACGACGGCCGCTGGGCGGTGGAGCTGCGGGAGCCCGACGGTCGGGGCACCACGCGCGCGCGGGCGGGTGGGCCCGCGGGTACGGAGGTGTGCCTGCCGGGGGGTGGGTGGCTGGTTCTGGAGGAGCCGCTGAGCGGGCGCAGCGGGCGGCTGTGGTGGGCGCGGGTCACCGGGCCGGGGGTGCCGGGGCTGCTGCGGGAGCACGGGCGGCCCATTCGCTACTCCTACACGGAGCGCGACCAGCCGTTGTCCGTCTACCAGACGGTGTTCGCGCTGCCGTCCGCGGACGGGGCGGGCAGTGCGGAGATGCCCAGTGCGGCGCGGCCCTTCACGGCGCGGCTGGTGACGGAGCTGGTGAGCCGGGGCGTGCAGTTCGCACCGGTCACGCTGCACACCGGGGTGGCGTCGGCGGAGGCGCACGAGCCGCCGTACCCGGAGCGCTTCGTCGTGCCCGAGGCCTCCGCACGGGTGATCAACGCGGTGCGAGCCGGTGGAGGCCGGATCGTCGCGGTCGGGACGACGGCCGTGCGGGCCGTGGAATCGGCGGCGGGAGCCGACGGGGTCGTAGGGGCGCGGGCGGGGTGGACCGATCTCGTGGTGACCCCGGAGCGCGGGGTGCGTGTGGTGGACGGGCTGCTGACCGGGCTGCACGAGCCGGAGGCCTCGCATCTGCTGATGCTGGAGGCGGTCGCGGGGCGGGAGGCGATCCGACGCGGGTACGAGGCGGCGGTGCGGGGCCGCTACCTGTGGCACGAATTCGGGGACGTGCACTTCGTCCTGCCGTAGCAGGGGCCGTGCAGGGCCGTGACAGAGCCCTCACGCAGAGCATCGCTTGTGCAACCAGCGGTGAGACCGCACCCGGGGCGATGTGAGCCCGCGCATAGGACCCACGTCACGTACGAAAGTGCATAGGAGACAAAGCCCCACCTTTTGAGCGGCGCGGACAGTCCAGTCTGCCCTGATTTGCCCCTCCCTGATCCACTATCGGGCATCGTACGTCACACCTTTGCCACGCAATTTTGCGGCCGCTAAGAATTGCTGGCGTCGCTCAGCGCCGTGGGTTCACCTCCGCGGCGTTCGTGTCGGAAACACACCGAGTCCAACGCCGGACGCCGAGCGACTCCCGCGCTATTCGAAGAGGTCCACACCACCATGCCCAAGAACATCTTCAGCCGTGGCCGCAGTCGCACCCTGACCCGTCACCACAAGATCGCCATGGCGGGTGTCGCCACCCTCGGCGCCGCCGCCATCGGTTTCTCCGCGGTGCCGAGCGGCGCGTCGACCAAGACCACGACCGAGGCCGCTCAGCCGGCTGCGGTGGCGTTCAGCACCGAGCAGATCAAGGACGTCAAGGCGAGCGTCACCGACCAGATGGCCGGTGCCAGCCTGAAGGCGGAGCAGATCGCGGCGAAGAAGAAGGCCGACGCCGAGGCCGCCGCCAAGAAGAAGGCCGCCGCCGAGGCCGCCAAGAAGAAGGCCGCCGAGGCCGCGAAGAAGAAGGCCGAGGCCGCGCGCAAGGCCAAGGAGGCCGCGAGCCGCGACGCCAAGCGCGCCGAGGCGAAGAAGGCCGCCAAGAAGAGCTACCCGAACAACCTCGACGGCTGGATCCGCGAGTCGCTCGACATCCTGAAGAAGCACGACATCCCGGCGTCCTACGACGGCATCCACCGCAACATCATGCGGGAGTCCTCGGGTAACCCGAAGGCGATCAACAACTGGGACATCAACGCCATCAACGGCATCCCCTCGAAGGGTCTGCTCCAGGTCATCCCGCCGACCTTCAAGGCGTACCACGTCCCCGGCACCTCCTGGGACATCTACAACCCGGTCGCCAACATCACCGCCGCCTGCAACTACGCGGCCGACAAGTACGGCTCGATGGACAACGTCAACAGCGCGTACTGAGGCTGGCGCGGACCTCTGCTTCGCTGAACGAACGCCGAAGGGCGGCACCCTCCTGACGGGGTGCCGCCCTTCGGGCTCGGTGGAGCGGGTGGCTACTTGCGCATGACCTCGGGCTCGTGGCGGCGCAGGAAGCGGGCCACGAAGAAGCCGCAGATGACGCCGAGGGCGAGGAGAGCGCCCATGTCCATGGCCCAGGCCCCGACCGTGTGCTCCCACAGCGGGTCGGTGTCGCCGGGCGTCTCGGGCGGGCTGATCTTGTTGAAGTCCAGCGTGGCGCCGGAGGCGGCGACCGCCCAGCGCGACGGCATCAGGAACGAGAACTGGTTGACGCCGATCGAGCCGTGCAGCGTGAACAGGCAGCCGGTGAAGACGACCTGGATGATGGCGAACATCACCAGCAGCGGCATGGTCTTCTCGGCGGTCTTGACCAGCGACGAGATGATCAGACCGAACATCATCGAGGTGAAGCCCAGGGCCATGATCGGCACGGACAGCTCCAGCAGCGTGGCGCTGCCGAAGACCAGGCCCTCCTCGGGGATCTCCCGGCTGGAGAAGCCGATGACGCCGACCAGCAGGCCCTGGAGGACGGTGATCATGCCGAGCACGAACACCTTCGACATCAGGTACGCGGAGCGCGACAGGCCGGTCGCGCGCTCCCGCTCGTAGATGACCCGTTCCTTGATCAGCTCACGGACGGAGTTCGCCGCGCCGGCGAAGCAGGCGCCGACCGCGAGGATCAGCAGGACCGTGGTGGCCGTGCCGTTCGGGATGATCCGGCCGGTCTGCGGGTTCGCCGGGTTGGGCAGCAGGCCCCGGTCCGCGTCGATGAGCAGGCTCACCGCGCCGAGCACGGCCGGCAGGATCACCATCAGCGCCAGGAAGCCCCTGTCGGACGCGATCACCGAGACATAGCGCCGCACGAGCGTGACGAACTGGGACATCCAGCCCTGCGGCTTCGGTGGCTTCATCGCCTGCATCGGCGGCACCTGTACGGACTGCGGCGCTACGGCGTCGATGTCCGCGGCGTACATCTGGTAGTGCTGCGAGCCCTTCCAGCGGCCCGCCCAGTCGTAGTCGCGGTAGTTCTCGAAGGCGGAGAAGACGTCGGCCCAGGTGTCGTAGCCGAAGAAGTTCAGCGCCTCCTCCGGCGGGCCGAAGTAGGCCACGGAGCCGCCGGGCGCCATCACGAGCAGCTTGTCACACAGTGCCAGCTCGGCCACGGAGTGGGTGACGACGAGGACCGTACGGCCGTCGTCGGCGAGACCGCGCAGCAGCTGCATCACATCGCGGTCCATGCCCGGGTCGAGGCCGGAGGTCGGCTCGTCCAGGAAGATCAGCGACGGCTTGGTGAGCAGCTCCAGGGCCACCGAGACGCGCTTGCGCTGGCCGCCGGACAGGGACGTGACCTTCTTGTCCTTGTGGATGTCCAGCTTCAGCTCGCGCAGCACCTCGTCGATACGGGCGTCGCGCTCGGCGGCCGTGGTGTCGGCCGGGAAGCGGAGCTTGGCCGCGTACTTGAGGGCCTTCTTGACGGTCAGCTCCTTGTGCAGGATGTCGTCCTGCGGAACCAGACCGATGCGCTGGCGCAGCTCGGCGAACTGCTTGTAGAGGTTCCGGTTGTCGTAGAGGACCTCGCCCTGGTCGGCCGGGCGGTAGCCGGTGAGCGCCTTGAGCAGGGTGGACTTGCCGGATCCGGACGGGCCGATGACCGCGATCAGCGACTTCTCCGGGACGCCGAAGGAGACGTCCTTGAGGATCTGCTTGCCGCCGTCGACCGTGACGGTCAGGTGGCGGGCGGAGAAGGACACCTCACCGGTGTCGACGAACTCCTCGAGCCGGTCGCCGACGATCCGGAACGTCGAGTGGCCGACGCCGACGACGTCGGCCGGGCCGAGCAGTTGCGTGCCGCCCTTGGGGATCGGCTGGCCGTTGACGTACGTGCCGTTGTGCGAGCCCAGGTCGCGGATCTCCATGCGCCCGTCGGGCGTCGAGTGGAACTCGGCGTGGTGCCGGGAGACCTGGAGGTCGGAGACGACCAGCTCGTTCTCCAGGGCACGGCCGATGCGCATCACGCGGCCGAGGGAGAACTGGTGGAACGTGGTCGGGCTGCGGTCGCCGTAGACCGGCGGCGCCCCCGCGACGCCGCCGGGGCCCTGCTGCTGCGGGATGTTCGCCGCGTGCTGCTGCGGCTGCTGCTGCCATCCGGCCTGGGCCTGCTGCTGGTGGGGTGCCTGCTGGGCGGGTGCCTGCTGGGCCCAGCCGGGGTTCGCGCCCTGTGCGGCGTACGGCTGCTGCTGCGGCTGGGCCTGCGGCGTGGCGACGGAGGCGGCGGCGCCGGAGAGGTTCAGGCGCGGGCCGTCGGTCGCGTTGCCCAGGTTGACCGCCGAGCCCGGGCCGAGCTCCATCTGATGGATCCGCTGCCCCTGCACGAACGTGCCGTTGGTGCTGCCGTGGTCCTCGATGACCCAACTGCGGCCGTTGAAGCTGACCGTGGCGTGACGCCAGGAGACCCTGGCGTCGTCGAAGACGACGTCCCCCTGCGGATCACGTCCGAGGGTGTATGCCCTGGACGGATCGAGCGTCCAGGTACGTCCGTTTGATTCCAGTACGAGTTCCGGCACTCCATGCCCCACTGAGTTGTCCCCCGAGTTACCCCCGACATGGGGAGTCTAGGGATGTCGAACATCGGGGGGAACTATTTCAGGAGCGGCCGCCTGACCGAAAGTCGGGCCTTGTGAAGAGCGCGTACGCACGCATCAGCCGATTCCGTTGACGGGGTTGAAAACGGGCCGGAGAGTGGTATTTCGACGCGAGGGGGGCATGCGCGGTGTTCCCGCCGCGTAGCGGATCGGGGGGTCTGCCATGGGTGCCGGTACAGGTGTGGAGACGGCGAGGGGCGGCACGCGCGTGCCGTGGGGTGACGTGCTGATGTCCGCCGTCGCCGCCGTGAGCTGGGCGTTGATCGGGATGGCGGGTGCGGCTGCGCTGGGTCTGCGGCTGCTGGAGGCGGACGCGGCGGGCTCGTTGGGGCCGATGACCGCGGCGGTGGTGGCACTTGGGGCGGGTGGTTCGGTCACGCCGTCCGGTGACGTGTCGGCGTTCGGACTCACGGGTGCGGAGGCGGACACCGCCATCGAGATCACGCCACTGGGGGTGAGCCTGGTCGGGGCGGTGCTGCTGTCGTACTTCTTCCTACGGTCCTTGCGGGCGGCGGGAGTTGTGATATCGACGGCCGAACTCCTCGCGCGTGCGGGCGTGGTGGTCGCGCTGTTCGTGGCGATGCTGGGCGGACTGGCCTGGGCGGGGCACGATGTCATCACGATCGACGGCGGCGCGCTGGGGTTGGACGACCTGGCCGGGGGCGGCGGGGGCGGAGGCGTGGAGATCCCCGGGCTCGGGGACGTCGGGGACATCGGCGGGCTGCTGCCGGACCGGATCGGCGACCTGGTCGACGCGCGGGCGGCGGTCGGCTTCACGGTCGACACCGTGCCCACGCTGCTCGGCGGGCTCGGCTGGTCGGCCGGGATCCTCCTCATCGCCCTGCTGGCCTCGCGCAGCACGCCGCTGCCGCGGGGGTGGGAGGCCGTGCACCGGGTCGTGCGGCCCGCCGTTTCGGCGGTGGTGACCGTGCTGCTGGTAGCGGTGGCGGCGGGGCTCGCGGCGGCGGCGTACGCGGCGACCGGGGACGACCACCCCCGGCGCATCGCCGGCACGGCGCTGCTCGGGGCACCGAACGGGGTGTGGCTGGGCGTCCCGATCGGCCTGCTCGTGCCGTGGGACGGCCGGGCGACGGGTGAACTGGCCCGTCTCCTGCCGGACCCCCTGGACGACCTGCTCGCGGTCCGCTCCGACCAGCAGGTGACACTGGGGCGGCTTGCCGAGCTGGACGGGCGGGTGTGGCTGCTGGGGGTGGCTGCGGCGTCGATGATGCTGCTGGCGGGGGTGTTGGCGGCGGTGCGGACGCCGGTGCCGGGTCCTGGGGACGTACGGGGTTCGGGGGCTCTGGGTTTCGCGGGGCGGTGTGCGCTGCGGCTGGGAGTCGCGACCGCGCTGGCCCTGCCGCTGCTGGTCCGGCTGACGGACGTGTCCGTGACCGCGTCCCTGTCCGTGCTCGGCTTCGACGCGTTCGGCGCGGGCATCGAACTGCACGGCCACCTCGGCATGGCCCTGCTGCTGGGCGCGGTGTGGGGTGCGGGGGCCGGGGCGGTGGGGGCGTTGCTCGCCTGGGCGAGCGGGGCCGCGGGGCGGTCGGCTACGGCTTTGGCTCGGGGAGAGGGGGCGGCCGGACCAGGGGCAAGCAGGGGGCAGGCCGGACACGTCGCCGGTGCGGGGCATGCGGCGGGGGCGGGAGCCGGAACAGGGCAGGCCGGATACGACGCCCACGCCGGGCAAGCAAGGCCAGGAGCCGGAACAGGACAGCCCGGATACGACGCCCACACCGGGCAAGCAAGGCCAGGAGCCGGAACAGGACAGCCCGGATACGACGCCCACACCGGGCAAGCAAGGCCAGGAGCCGGTACAGGACAGGCCGGAAACGACACCCCCGCCGGGCGGTCCAGGGGCTGGGGCGGGGACGGCGCCGGGCGGGCGTCGTCGTACGGGGAGGAGACCGGGCCGTACGCGCCGGGAGTGCCGTACCGGCCGCCGAACCCGGCCACCAATCCGTACCTCCGGGTGCCGGACGAGCTGCGAGAGCCGGAGGACGCGCGGCCACGCCCCGGCGAACCCGGGGCGCCTCACGAACCGCAGTCGGGAACTGACCCGGCCGCTCACCGGGACGGGGACGTGTACGGCGCGCCCACCGTGGCGCGGCCGGTCGGGCCGCCGCCGCGTGGGCCCCGGCAGCCGCCCGGGCCGAAGAGTGGGAACCGGCCGCCGGGCCGGCCGGACGACGGGCCACCGCCTCCGCCGCCTCCCCCACCGCCGCGGAAGCCGCGCGGGGGGAAGTAGGCCCCCCGGGAGCCCCCCGGGAGGACAGGGGACGCAAGGTTCGCGCCACCCGCACGTCACCCAGTGTTCGCTGTCCGCCAGGCGGACCTCACGGGCGGTGCGACCTGCCCGCCGGATACGGTGGAACCACCATGAGCGCTTCGCAGACCTCGTCCTCCGACGTCCCCACCCTCCTTGTCAAGATCTTCGGCAAGGACAGTCCGGGCATCACGGCCGGCCTCTTCGACACCCTCGCCGCCTACTCCGTCGACGTCGTCGACATCGAGCAGGTCGTCACCCGTGGCCGAATGGTGCTGTGCGCGCTCGTGACCGAGCCGCCGAAGGGGCTCGAGGGCGATCTGCGGGCGACCGTCCACAGCTGGGCGGAGTCGATGAAGATGCAGGCGGAGATCATCTCCGGCCTCGGCGACAACCGGCCGCGCGGACTGGGCCGCTCCCTGGTCACCGTGCTCGGGCATCCGCTCACCGCGGAGGCGACGGCGGCGATCGCCGCGCGGATCACCAAGACCGGTGGCAACATCGACCGTATCTTCCGGCTCGCCAAGTACCCCGTGACCGCCGTCGAGTTCGCCGTGTCCGGCGTGGAGACGGAGCCGCTGCGCACCGCCCTGGCGCCCGACGCGGCGAAGCTCGGCATCGACGTGGCGGTCGTCGCCGCGGGTCTGTACCGGCGCGCGCAGCGCCTGGTCGTCATGGACGTCGACTCGACGCTCATCCAGGACGAGGTCATCGAGTTGTTCGCCGCGCACGCCGGCTGCGAGGACGAGGTCGCCGAAGTGACGGCGGCCGCGATGCGCGGCGAGCTGGACTTCGAGCAGTCCCTGCACGCGCGCGTGGCGCTGCTGGAGGGGCTGGACGCCTCGGTCGTGGACAAGGTGCGCAGCGAGGTGCGGCTGACGCCGGGCGCCCGCACCCTGATCCGCACGCTGAAGCGGCTCGGCTACCAAGTCGGCGTCGTCTCCGGCGGTTTCACCCAGGTCACCGACGATCTGAAGGAGCGGCTGGGGCTGGACTTCGCCCAAGCCAACACGCTGGAGATCGTCGACGGGAAGCTGACGGGCAAGGTCACGGGCGAGATCGTCGACCGTGCCGGCAAGGCCCGGCTGCTGCGCCGGTTCGCCGCCGAGGCGGGCGTGCCGCTGTCGCAGACCGTGGCGATCGGTGACGGTGCCAACGACCTGGACATGCTGAACGCGGCCGGTCTGGGCGTCGCCTTCAACGCCAAGCCGGTGGTGCGCCAGGCCGCGCACACGGCGGTGAACTTCCCGTTCCTGGACACCGTGCTGTACCTGCTGGGCATCACGCGCGAAGAGGTCGAGGCGGCGGACACCCTCGACACGGCCTGAACCGGCCGGGTGAGCCCGGCACCGCGCCGGTGCCGGGCCCTGTCACGTGGAGTCGGTCACTCGGTGGGCGCCCAGTAGTCCCGCAGCGTGGCCACGCCCGGCTCAAGGCTCTTCCAGGAGCCGGTGAAGGACAGGAGGGCGAAGGCGGCGGCCGGGAACCCACGGCTGCTCATCCGGTCGCGGGCGTCGCCCTCGGCCGTGCCCGCCAGGATGTCGGCGAGGCCCTGGACGCCCGGGTTGTGGCCGATCACGAGGATGTTCTGCGCGTCGTCGGGGGTCTCGTTGAGCACGGCGATCAGTTCGCCCGGCGAGGCCTCGTAGATCCGCTCCTCGTAGACGGTTTTCGGCCGCTGCGGGAACTCCTGGACGGCGAGCTTCCAGGTCTCCCGGGTCCGGACCGCGGTGGAGCACAGGGCCAGGTCGAAGGGGATGCCGGTGTCGGCCAGCCTGCGCCCGGCCTCCGCCGCTTCTTTTCGGCCCCGGTCGGCGAGCGGACGCTCGTGATCGCTCACCTGTGGCCAGTCGGCTTTCGCATGGCGGAAGAGGACAATCCTGCGGGGTTCTGCGACGCTCATGAGATCCAGCTTCGCACGAAACAGGCCATCGGGCGCAGGGAGTTGACCACCGGCTTCTGCCGTGCTCAGCGGGCTGTCAGCTGCCGGACCCGCTCGAAGAGGTGGGTGATCAGGGGGTCACCGGTGGCCGCCTGGGCGTCGGACGGGTTCAGGATCAGCACGAGCAGCGCGACGAAGGCGAGCGTGGGCAGGGCGAGGGCCCACCAGGGCAGCCGGCTGTCGGCGCCGGCCCGGGTCGCCGGATGGGGCCGGGTGTGCGTAGGAGCCGACATGGGTGCCTCCGCTCTTCGAATGGTCCGTGGCCCGCGTCCTGCGGTCACACGTCGAAGTTACGGAATCCGAGGCGGCCGACCCATCCGGTGATCCACCCACTTGACCCTGACCCTCACCCCCTAGGGGACAGGGGTGCTAGCCCCACCATGGGCGGGCGAGGGCCGGTCATGGCGAGGCGATGGTCGCGATGACGCCGATGATGATGAAGATCGCGAAGAAGGCTCCGAACACGAGCAGCATCTTCTTCTGACCATGCTGGGGATTCGGGTCGAGCACTGGCATGGGGCAAGTCTCGCACCCACCGCGGGCACCGGACGCCCCGGGGTGAGATCAGCGGCTGCGGGGCGGGCTCAGCGTCCGGCCTCGTCCTCGACCGTGCGGTCCCGGCCCGCCAGGACGCCGACCGCCATCTGCGGGATCATCAGGGCGCTCATCAGCGCGATCGGCAGGCCCCAGCCGCCGCTGTGCTGGTAGAGGACGCCCACCAGGAGCGGCCCCGGGATGGAGATCAGGTAGCCGGTGCTCTGCGCGAACGCCGACAACTGGGCCACGCCCGGGCCGGTCCTGGCCCGCATGCCGACCATGGTGAGGGCGAGCGGGAAGGCACAGTTGGCGACGCCGAGCAGCAGGGCCCAGGCCCAGGCGCCGGCGGCCGGCGCGAGGTACAGCCCGGCGTAGCCGGCGAGGCCGCAGACGCCCAGGGCGAGCACGATCGGGCCCTGGTGCGGCAGCCGCGTGGCCAGACGCGGTATGACGAACGCCAGGGGCACGCCCATCACCATGGTGACCGCGAGGAGCAGCCCCGCGGTGCCCGCGGGCACGCCGGCGTCCCGGAAGATCTGCGCCATCCAGCCCATCGTGATGTAGGCCGCGGTCGCCTGGAGCCCGAAGAAGACGGCCAGGGCCCAGGCGGTGCGGCTCCGGGTGATCCGCAGCCGTGGAGCCTCCTCGCGCGCGGGTTCCGTCGAGGCGGGGGCAGAGGTCTCCTCGCGCGCGGATTCCGTCCCGGGAGCCGGCGTTTCCGCCCCGGCGTCCCCGGCGGGCGCGGGCCGGTCTCCGCCCCGGTCCCCCGCCCCGGGCGCCGCCGCCCGCCCCCGTACGAACGGCAGCCACGGCAGGACCGCCGCCACGGCCAGACCCGCCCAGAGGGCCAGGCCCGACTGCCAGCTGCCGCCCAGGGTGTCGGTCAGGGGCACCGTGACCGCGGCCGCGAGGGCCGTGCCCAGGGCGAGCGCCATGGAGTAAAGGCCGGTCATGGAGCCGACGCGGTCGGGGAACCAGTGCTTGACGATGACCGGCATCAGGACGTTGCTGACCGCGATGCCCATGAGGGCGAGGGCGCTGGCGGCCAGGAAGCCGGCCGTGCCGCCGGCGTACGGCCGGATCGCCAGGCCGGTGGCGATGGCGGCCATGCCGGCGCACACCACGGCGCCGGCTCCGAAGCGACGGGCGAGCCGCGGAGCCATGACACCGAAGACGGCGAAACACAGCGGCGGCACGGAGGTGAGCAGTCCGGCCACGCTGCCGCTCATGCCGAGGCCGTCGCGGACCTCCTCCAGGAGGGCGCCGAGGCTGGTGATGGCGGGGCGGAGGTTCAGCGCGGACAGCACGATGCCGAGGACGAGCAACCGCATGGTCCACGCGCGCGTGGCGGAACCGCCGGGTTCCCGGGTCTCCTGCGCGGCCGAACTGCGTACGGTCGGGGGCGTCATCGTCCGGGTTTCCTCGCTAGCCATGGGACCCATCATAGAATCATAGGATGATTGACTGTCCACTCCGTCTCATCCACGGCGGCGCTCCGGCGCCCCGGTCGTGCGAAGGTGTGCCATGCCCCTGAGCCATCCCCGACGTTCGGCGCTCTCCGAGCAGGTCATCGCCGCCCTGCGGGCCCAGATCACCTCCGGCGAGTGGCCGGTCGGCTCCCGCATCCCGACCGAGCCCGAACTGGTCGAGCAGCTGGGTGTCGCCCGCAACACGGTCCGCGAGGCCGTCCGCGCGCTGTCGCACAACGGCCTGCTGGACATCCGCCAGGGCTCCGGCACGTACGTCGTGGCGACGAGTGAGCTGGCGGGGGTGATGCAGCGGCGGTTCGCCGGTGCCGATCCCCGGCACATCGCCGAGCTGCGTTCCACGCTGGAGTCGGCCGCGGCCAGGCTGGCCGCACAGCGGCGTACGGAGAAGGACCTCAAGCAGCTCGACGCGCTGCTGCTGCGGCGTGAGGAGGCCTGGGAGTCGGGTGACGCGGAGGCGTTCGTGACGGCGGACGCGACCTTCCACCTGGCCGTCGTGGCCGCCTCCCACAACGACGTGATGACCGCCATGTACGCGGACCTGGGCGAGGTGCTGCGGGACTGGCTGCGCGAGGACGTCGGCGAGGAGCTGACACCGGAGACGTACATGGAGCACGGGCGGCTGCTCGACGCGATCCGCACGGGTGACGCGGCGCGGGCGGCGGCGGAGGCCGCCCGCTATCCGTTCCTGTGCCGCCTGGGCGGGATCAGCTCGCCCGCCGGTGACTGATCCACACGTCGCCGACTTCCTTCCAGCAGCGTCCCGTCAGCCGCACGGTCTGCGCGGGCCCGGCCTCCACCGGGGAGCTGTCGGTGTCGATGTCCCACCAGCGGGCGCACTCGACGTGCAGGCTCACGCGGTCGGCCTCGGGGTACGGGTTGTGGCAGTACACGGTCGCCTCGGAGCCGGTGACGCGGATCCGGCACGCGGCGCCGAAGGGGTCGGCCGACTCGTGCTCGCCGGCCGGCACGCGCGCGTGGGGCACCGCTTCGTACACCAGGGTCAGGGCGAGGGCGACTGCGACGGCGAGGGACAGTGAGGCCGTTCGGCGGGACAAGCGCACAAGGGGACCTCCTCGGCCGTGCTGGGGAGGGGGATCGCGTGGTGAACGCGTACTCCAGGGTGCCCGGTTGTGAGCCTCCCCCGCCCGGCCGGATGAGCCGAACGGGTGACGCCCCGCTCCCCGCGCGCTGCGGGAAACGGGGCGCCGACGACGTACGGGAGTCAGGCTCCGATGGCGTGCAGACCGCCGTCCACGTGGATGATCTCGCCGGTGGTCTTAGGGAACCAGTCGCTCAGCAGGGCGACGATGCCGCGGCCGGCCGGCTCGGGGTCCTTCAGGTCCCACTCCAGCGGGGAGCGGGAGTCCCACACGGAGGCGAGCTCGCCGAAGCCCGGAATGGACTTCGCGGCCATGGAACCGATCGGGCCCGCCGAGATCAGGTTGCAGCGGATGTTCTGCTTGCCCAGGTCACGGGCCATGTAGCGGCTGGTCGCCTCCAGGGCGGCCTTGGCCGGGCCCATCCAGTCGTACTGCGGCCAGGCGTACTGCGCGTCGAAGGTCAGACCCACGACGGAGCCGCCGTTCTGCATCAGCGGCAGGCAGGCCATGGTGAGCGACTTCAGGGAGTACGCCGAGACGTGCATGGCCGTGGCGACAGACTCGAACGGCGTGTTGAGGAAGTTGCCGCCGAGCGCGTCCTGCGGGGCGAAGCCGATGGAGTGGACGACGCCGTCGAGGCCGCCGAGCTCCTCGCCGACGATGTCGGCCAGGCGCCCGAGGTGCTCGTCGTTGGTCACGTCGAGCTCGATGACCTTGGTGGGCTTGGGCAGCTTCCGGGCGATGCGCTCGGTCAGCGTGGGCCGCGGGAACGCGGTCAGGATGATCTCGGCGCCCTGCTCCTGGGCCAGCTTGGCGGCGTGGAAGGCGATGGAGGACTCCATCAGCACACCGGTGATCAGGACGCGCTTGCCCTCGAGAATTCCGCTCATGGTGATCAGTGACCCATTCCCAGTCCGCCGTCAACGGGGATGACGGCTCCAGTGATGTACGAGGCGTCGTCCGAGGCGAGGAACCGCACCGTCGCGGCGATCTCCTCCGGCTGCGCGTACCGGCCGAGCGGGACCTGCTTCACGATGCCGGCGCGCTGCTCCTCGGAGAGCACCGCGGTCATGTCGGTCTCGACGAAGCCGGGCGCGACGACGTTGAAGGTGATGTTGCGCGAGCCGAGCTCGCGGGCGAGGGAGCGCGCGAAGCCGACGAGGCCGGCCTTTGAGGCGGCGTAGTTGGCCTGCCCCGCCGAGCCGAGCAGTCCGACGACCGACGAGATCAGGACGACGCGGCCCTTCTTGGCGCGCAGCATGCCGCGGTTGGCGCGCTTGACCACGCGGAAGGTGCCGGTGAGGTTGGTGTCGAGAACGGACGTGAAGTCCTCCTCGGACATGCGCATCAGGAGCTGGTCCTTGGTGACACCGGCGTTGGCGACCAGCACCTCGACGGGGCCGTGGGTCTCCTCGATCTCCTTGTAGGCCTGCTCCACCTGCTCGGCGTCGGTGATGTCGCACTTGACGGCGAGGCAGCCCAGATCTGTCAGGGCCGCCGGGGGCTCACCCGAGCGGTACGTGATGGCGACCTTGTCGCCTGCATCGGCGAAAGCGCGGGCGATGGCGAGGCCGATGCCCCGGTTGCCTCCGGTGACGAGAACCGAGCGGCTCAACGGATCACCCTTTCGGTAGCGGTCTGATACCCCGCCCGGGCGCCTGGACGACAGGCGGCGATGACAGGCGGCTTCCTCGAAAACCTATCGGTCCGGGCACGCCCGCGGACAATCGGGCACCGACAGTGGCGTAGGGGACTCACTGTCGGGTCCCTACAGAAACCGCGCGTCCGGGTCGCGAAACTCGTGGCCCGCGCGCGGGCTGAGACGACATGATCGGAGCAGTCACGACGTACGGCAACCACGGTCACCTCGACAGAAAGAGACGGCGGTGCCTCATACCATCGACGAGGCCTTCACGGCCCTCCCCCTACGCCCCCTCGCCGACGCGGCCCTCGCCCGCGCGCGTGCGCTGGGCGCCGAGCACGCGGACTTCCGGTTCGAGCGGGTGCGCAGCGCCTCCTGGCGGTTCCGGGACGCCAAGCCCGCCGGGTCGTCGGACACCACCGACCTCGGGTACGCGGTGCGCGTCGTGCACGGCGGTACGTGGGGCTTCGCGTCCGGTGTCGACCTCTCCCTGGACGCCGCCGCCAAGGTCGCCGGGCAGGCGGTGGCCATGGCGAAGCTGTCCGCGCAGGTGATCAAGGCGGCCGGATCGGACGAGCGGGTGGAGCTGGCCGACGAGCCGGTGCACGCCGAGAAGACCTGGATCTCGTCGTACGAGATCGACCCGTTCACCGTGCCCGACGAGGAGAAGGCCGGGCTGATCGGGGACTGGAGCGCGCGGCTGCTGGCGGCCGACGGGGTCGACCATGTCGACGCCTCACTGCTCACCGTCCACGAGAACAAGTTCTACGCCGATACCGCCGGGACCGTGACCACACAGCAGCGGGTGCGGCTGCACCCGGTGTTCAACGCCGTGTCGGTGGACGAGTCGAGCGGCGAGTTCGACTCCATGCGCACCCTCGCGCCGCCCGTGGGACGCGGCTGGGAGTACCTGCGGGGCACCGGCTGGGACTGGGAGAGCGAGCTGGAGCAGATCCCCGGGCTGCTCGCCGAGAAGATGCGCGCGCCGAGCGTCGAGGCGGGCCTGTACGACCTGGTCGTCGACCCGTCCAACCTGTGGCTGACCATCCACGAGTCCATCGGGCACGCCACCGAGCTGGACCGGGCGCTCGGTTACGAGGCCGCCTACGCCGGCACCTCCTTCGCCACCTTCGACCAGCTGAACAAGTTGCGCTACGGCTCGGAGCTGATGAACGTCACCGGCGACCGCACCGCCGAGCACGGGCTCGCCACCATCGGGTACGACGACGAGGGCGTCGCGGCGCAGTCCTGGGACCTGGTGAGGGACGGCAGGCTCGTCGGCTACCAGCTGGACCGGCGGATCGCGAGACTGACCGGCTTCGAGCGGTCCAACGGCTGCGCCTACGCCGACTCCCCCGGGCACGTGCCGGTGCAGCGCATGGCCAACGTGTCGTTGCGGCCGGACCCGGCCGGGATGTCCACCGAGGACCTGATCGGAGGCGTGGAGCGGGGCATCTACGTCGTCGGCGACCGGTCCTGGTCGATCGACATGCAGAGGTACAACTTCCAGTTCACCGGGCAGCGCTTCTACCGGATCGAGAACGGGCGGCTCGCCGGGCAGCTGCGGGACGTGGCCTACCAGGCGACGACGACCGACTTCTGGGGCTCGATGGCCGCTGTGGGCGGTCCGCAGACCTACGTCCTGGGCGGCGCCTTCAACTGCGGCAAGGCCCAGCCGGGCCAGGTCGCGGCCGTGTCGCACGGCTGCCCGTCGGCCCTCTTCAAGGGCGTCAACATTCTGAACACCACGCAGGAGGCGGGTCGATGAGCGCGCGCACGAGCAAGCCGCACGAGGTCGTCGAGCGCGCCCTCGAACTGTCCCGGGCGGACGGGTGTGTCGTCATCGCCGACGAGCAGTCCACCGCCAACCTGCGCTGGGCGGGCAACGCGCTGACCACGAACGGGGTCACGCGCGGACGCACGCTCACCGTCGTCGCCACCTTCGACGGCAAGGAGGGCACGGCCTCGGGGGTCGTGTCACGGTCCGCCGTGACGGCCGACGAGCTGGAGCCCCTGGTGCGGGCCGCCGAGGCCGCCGCGCGCGGCGCCGGGCCCGCCGAGGACGCGCAGCCGCTGGTCACCGGTGTGCCGCTGGCGCCGGAGTTCACGGAGGCGCCCGCCGAAACCTCCTCCGCCGTGTTCGCCGACTTCGCTCCGGCGCTCGGCGAGGCCTTCGCACGCGCGCGTGCGGGCGGCCGGGAGCTGTACGGCTTCGCCAACCACGAAATGGTGTCGACGTACGTGGGGACGTCCACGGGGCTGCGGCTGCGGCACGACCAGCCGAACGGGACGCTGGAGCTGAACGCCAAGTCGCCGGACCGGACCCGGTCCGCCTGGGCCGGTCGCTCCACCCGGGACTTCAAGGACGTCGACCCGGCGGCGCTGGACGCGGAGCTCGCCGTGCGCCTGGGGTGGGCCGAGCGGCGCGTGGAGCTGCCCGCGGGCCGGTACGAGACGCTGCTGCCGCCGACGGCCGTCGCGGACCTGCTGATCTACCAGATGTGGTCGGCGTCGGGCCGGGACGCGGTGGAGGGCCGCACGGTGTTCTCCAAGCCGGGCGGCGGTACGCGGGTCGGCGAGCAGCTCACCGAGCTGCCGCTGACGCTGCGCAGCGACCCGAACGAGCCCGGTCTGGAGTCGGCGCCCTTCGTGATCGCGCACTCCTCCGGGGGCGATCAGTCGGTGTTCGACAACGGGCTGCCGCTCGCGGCCACCGAGTGGATGAGCCGGGGCGAGCTGCGGCACCTCACGACCAGCAGGCACAGTGCCGGGCTGACCGGCCTGCCGGTGGCGCCGGGCATCGAGAACCTGATCCTGGACGGGGGCGACGACCGCTCCCTGGACGAGATGGTCGCGAACACCGAGCGCGGGCTGCTGCTGACCTGCCTGTGGTACATCCGGGAGGTCGATCCGGCGACGCTGCTGCTCACCGGCCTGACCCGGGACGGTGTCTACCTCGTCGAGAACGGCGAGGTGACCGGCGAGGTGAACAACTTCCGGTTCAACGAGTCACCGGTCGGCGTGCTGGGCCGGGCCACGGAGGCGGGGCGGACCGAGAAGACGCTGCCCAGGGAGTGGAGCGACTGGTTCACCAGGGCCGCGATGCCGGCGCTGCGCGTACCGGATTTCAATATGAGCTCTGTCAGTCAGGGCGTATAACCTCGTAGTCGGCTGTCACCCGACTGCCCGAAGATCATCAAGGAGACACGAGAACCGTGACGGACATCGTCGACGAGCTGAAGTGGCGCGGGCTGTTCGCCCTGTCCACTGACGAGGACGCTTTGCGCAAGGCGCTCGCGGACGGTCCCGTCACGTTCTATTGCGGCTTCGACCCGACGGCGCCGTCCCTGCACGTGGGGCACCTGGTGCAGGTGCTGACCGTGCGCCGGCTCCAGCAGGCCGGTCACCGGCCGCTGGCGCTGGTCGGCGGTGCCACGGGCCTGATCGGCGACCCGCGTCCGACCGCGGAGCGCACGCTGAACGACCCGGAGACGGTCGCCGGCTGGGTCGGCAAGCTGCGCTCCCAGATCGAGCCGTTCCTGGACTTCGAGGGCGCGAACGCCGCCGTCATGGTCAACAACCTCGACTGGACGGAGAACCTCTCCGCGATCGAGTTCCTGCGGGACATCGGCAAGCACTTCCGCGTCAACAAGATGCTGACCAAGGACTCCGTCGCCCGGCGCCTGGAGTCCTCCGAGGGCATCAGCTACACGGAGTTCAGCTACCAGCTCCTCCAGGGCATGGACTTCCTCCAGCTGTACCGGAGGTACGGCTGCACGCTCCAGCAGGGCGGCAGCGACCAGTGGGGCAACCTCACGGCGGGTCTGGACCTGATCCACCGGCTGGAGCCGGACGCCACGGTGCACGCCATGGCGACGCCGCTGATGACCAAGGCGGACGGCACCAAGTTCGGCAAGACCGAGGGCGGCGCGGTCTGGCTCGACCCGGAGATGACGACGCCGTACGCGTTCTACCAGTTCTGGCTGAACGTGGACGACCGGGACATCTCCAAGTACATGCGCATCCTGTCCTTCCGTTCCCGCGAGGAGCTGGAGGAGCTGGAGAAGCAGACCGAGGAGCGTCCGCAGGCCCGTGCCGCGCAGCGTGCGCTGGCCGAGGAGCTGACGACGCTGGTGCACGGCGCCGACCAGACGGCCGCCGTGATCGCCGCGTCCAAGGCCCTCTTCGGGCAGGGCGAGCTGGCGGAGCTCGACGGGCGGACGCTGGCCGCGGCCCTCGCGGAGGTGCCGCACATCCAGGTCGCCGAGCTCGGCCCGGTCGTCGACCTGTTCGCCGAGGTCGGCCTGGTGGCCAGCAAGTCGGCCGCGCGCCGCACGGTCAAGGAGGGCGGTGCCTACGTGAACAACGTCAAGGTCGCCGGTGAGGACGCGGTCCCCGCCAAGGAGGACCTGCTGCACGGCCGCTGGCTGGTGCTGCGCCGGGGCAAGAAGAACCTGGCGGCGGTGGAGGTCACCGGCGCCTGAGTGCGCGAGGAAGGGGGCGGTTTCCGGTGCCGGAGGCCGTCCCCTTCGCCGTGTGCCCCGTTATGCCCTTCCTCTGCTTCCCCTGGCCGCCGTCCAGGCCCGGTCGCCGAGACCGACGAGGATGATCGCCATCACCAGTTGGAAGACGTGCCGCCACCAGTCGATGCCCGCTGTGGCGTCGACACCGGCCGCCCGGGCGATGGCGTTGCCGGCGATGCCGCCGATCATGCCCAGGATGACGGTCAGCCACAGGGGGATGTGCTGCCTGCCCGGAATGATCGCCTTGGCGAGCAGACCGAGTACCAGTCCCACGATGATCGCCCACAACCAGCCCATCGCTGCCTCCTCGTACGGCTCGACGTGAGCACTACGCCCAGTGTCGGCCCAGGTGCCCTACGCCGCATGCCAGGGATGGCCGTACGTATCACGGCTCAGGCCGTTCGCGCGGGCCGGACCGGCCCCGGTCTCGTGGCCGGCGCAGGCGCGGCGTAACGTGGAAGCTGCCCTGGGCAGGGTCCCCGACCGGCCGAGGGCGGCTACGGGGCGGGGAGAGTGGCGATACGGGCGGATGGTGGAATGCGATGCGGAAGCAGCATGGCGGCGGACACGTCCAGGTTTTCCGGATCACCGGCGCCCGGGCCGGGCTTCAGGAGGACGTTCGCGGGCGGCAGCGCCGGTACGTGATCTCGATGACGGTCCGCACGATCTCCGTGATCCTCGCGGCCACGCTGTGGAACGTCGAACGGCACGTCGCCGTCGTGGCGTTGGTGCTCGGGCTGGTGCTGCCGTACATCGCGGTGGTGATCGCGAACGCCGGGCGCGAGAACGCGCCGTCTCTGCCGTCCACGTTCGTGGTGCCGCCGGTGCGGCCGATGATCGCGCCGTCGGGGACGCAGGACGGACCCGCGGAATCCGTCGCGGAAGATGCCGTGTCGGGGACGGTGCCGGGGGCGCGGAGCGAGTCGCAGGAGCGGTAGGGGCGTTCGCAGGCGGTCACGGACGGACGTCATCTTCCCGCCAAGCTCAAGAAAAGCTCAGATCAATCATGTTGTTCCGGTGCCGGGCTCGGGGTTACCCGTGACATACTTCGTACGCGCTCCGCATCCCCCGTCGGAGCGACGGACCGACGCCGGGCAGCTCCCCCCGTGGCTGCTCGGCGTCGCCTTTTCTGTGTGCAGTGGTGAGACGAAGCTGTGAGTGACGAGACGCCCATCTGTTCCGCGAAGGGCTGCCGTGCGGATGCCGTGTGGGTGCTGGCGTGGAACAACCCGAAGATCCATACGCCGGAGCGGCGCAAGACGTGGCTGGCCTGTGAGGAGCATCGCGAGCATCTGTCGCAGTTCCTCGGGGTGCGGGGTTTCCTGAAGGACGTGGTCCTGCTGAAGGAATGGGAGCCCTCGCAGAAGCAGCCCTAGCCGCCGATCGCCGACATCGGACGGTCCGGCTGGACGAAGGAGGGGTCGTCCAGGCCCGCTCCCGCCTTCTTGCCCCACATCGCCAGGCGCCAGATGCGGGCGATCTCCTCGTCCGGGGCGTCCGAGCGGAGTGCGGCGCGCAGGTCGGTCTCCTCCTGGGCGAACAGGCACGTGCGGATCTGTCCGTCGGCGGTGAGGCGGGTGCGGTCGCAGGCCGCGCAGAAGGGGCGCGTGACGGAGGCGATCACGCCGACGACATGCGGGCCGCCGTCCACCAGCCAGCGCTCCGCCGGTGCCGAACCGCGTGCCTCCTCGCCCTCGGCGGTCAGCTCGAAGCGCGTGCGCAGGGAGGCCAGGATGTCGCCTGCCGTGATCATGCCGTCGCGCTTCCAGCCGTGCTGGGCGTCCAGGGGCATCTGCTCGATGAAGCGCAGCTCGTAGTCGTGCTCCACGGCCCAGGCGAGGAGGTCGGGGGCCTCGTCGTCGTTGAGCCCCGGCATCAGAACCGAGTTGACCTTGACCGGGGTGAGGCCGGCGTCGCGCGCGGCGTGCAGGCCCTCGATGACGTCCTTGTGGCGGTCGCGGCGGGTGAGGGTCTTGAAGACGTCCGGGCGGAGCGTGTCGAGCGAGACGTTGACCCGGTCCAGGCCTGCCGCCTTCAGGGCCGCCGCCGTGCGCTTGAGGCCGATGCCGTTGGTGGTGAGGGACATCTGGGGGCGCGGTTCGAGGGCCGCGACGCGCTCGACGATGCCGACCAGGCCGGGTCGCAGCAGGGGCTCGCCGCCGGTGAAGCGGACCTCCTCGATCCCGAGGGAGGTGACCGCGATGTCGATCAGGCGGACGATCTCGTCGTCCGTGAGCAGGTCAGGCTTGGCCAGCCACTGCAAGCCCTCCTCGGGCATGCAGTACGTGCAGCGCAGGTTGCACCGGTCGGTCAGCGAGACCCTCAGGTCGGTGGCCACTCGGCCGTAGGTGTCGATGAGCACGTGGGCCCCCTCCCTCGATGCGGATCGTGCCCGGAGCACTTCCTCTCCGACACTTGAGAGCCTACGTGACCCCACTGACATCACCACAGGCCCGATCCCACGACGCGGGGCGCGGCCGCGCCGCAGGGACCTGGAGGTTCCTACGACGCGGCCGCGCGAGGGGGTTCGTGCTCAGTGGGCGCCGGTGCCGGTCAGGGACCGGACCTCCAGCTCCGCGTACTTCTTGGCGTCCGGCTCCTCCTTGGACAGGACCGTGCCGAGCCAGCCCATGAGGAAGCCGAACGGGATCGAGATGATGCCCGGGTTCTTCAGCGGGAACCAGGCGAAGTCGACCTCGGGGAACATCGCCTTGGGGTCGCCGGAGACGACGGGTGAGAACAGCACCAGGCCGACGGCGACGATCAGACCGCCGTAGATCGACCACAGGGCGCCCTGGGTGGTGAACCGCTTCCAGAACAGGCTGTAGAGGATCGTCGGCAGGTTGGCGGAGGCCGCGACCGCGAAGGCGAGCGCGACCAGGCCGGCCACGTTCAGGTCGCGGGCCAGGGCGCCGAGGCCGATGGAGATCACGCCGATGAAGACCGTCGCCCAGCGGGCCGCGCGGACCTCCTCGGCGCCGGAGGCCTTCCCCTTGCGGATGACGTTGGCGTAGATGTCGTGCGCGAAGGAGGACGAGGAGGCGAGGGTGAGGCCGGCGACGACGGCGAGGATCGTCGCGAAGGCCACCGCCGAGATCGTGGCGAGCAGGATCGCGCCCCAGGTCGAGTCGACACCGCCCAGGTGCAGGGCGAGCAGGGGTGCCGCCGTGTTGCCGGACGGGTTGGAGGCGATGATCTCTTCCTGCGAGATGAGCGCGGCGGCGCCGAAGCCCAGCGCGATCGTCATCAGGTAGAAGCCGCCG
This sequence comes from Streptomyces chartreusis NRRL 3882, assembly GCF_900236475.1. Classification (GTDB taxonomy): domain Bacteria; phylum Actinomycetota; class Actinomycetes; order Streptomycetales; family Streptomycetaceae; genus Streptomyces; species Streptomyces chartreusis_D. The sequence continues at coordinate 7,020,275 of NZ_LT963352.1, read as the reverse complement.
ATGATGCCGATGGCCCAGTTCACGGACTTACGGGCGGCCTTGGCGTCGGGCACCGTGTAGAAGCGGATCAGGATGTGCGGCAGACCGGCGGTGCCGAGCACCAGGGCGATGCCGAGGGAGATGAAGTCCAGCTTGGAGGTGCCGGTCGCGCCGTACTGGAGGCCGGGCTCCAGGAAGGCGGCGCCCTTGCCGCTGTTCTCGGCGGCCGTGCCGAGCAGGTCGGAGATGTTGAAGTTGAACTTCAGCAGCACCAGGAAGGTGATCAGGAGGGTGCCGCCGATGAGCAGCACGGCCTTGACCATCTGGACCCAGGTGGTGCCCTTCATGCCGCCGATGGAGACGTACACGATCATCAGGATGCCGACGAGGGCGACGATGAGGATCTTGCCGGCGTCGGAGGTGATGCCGAGCAGCAGCGAGACGAGGACGCCCGCGCCGGCCATCTGGGCCAGCAGGTAGAAGATCGACACGACGATCGTGGACGTACCGGCGGCGGTGCGGACCGGGCGCTGGCGCATGCGGTACGCGAGCACGTCGCCCATGGTGTAGCGGCCGGAGTTGCGCAGCGGCTCGGCCACCAGGAGCAGCGCGACCAGCCAGGCGACCAGGAAGCCGATGGAGTAGAGGAAGCCGTCGTAGCCGAAGATGGCGATCGCGCCGGCGATGCCGAGGAACGACGCGGCGGACATGTAGTCGCCGGAGACGGCGAGGCCGTTCTGGAAGGCGCTGAACTGGCGTCCGCCGGCGTAGAAGTCCGCGGCGTCCTTGGTCTGGCGGCCCGCCCAGATGGTGATGCCGAGGGTGGCGAGGACGAACAGCGCGAACAGGGTGATGATCAGCGGGCGGTGCTCGCTGGCCTCGTTCGCGGCGAGGACTGTCTGCTGTACGGCGCTCATGCGTCGCCCTCCATCCGGGACTTGATGGCCTCGGCCTTGGGGTCGAGCTTCGCGGCGGCGTGCCGCGAGTACCACCAGGCGATGAGGAACGTGGTGATGAACTGCGCGACGCCGAGGATGAAGGCGACGTTGATGTTGCCGAACAGCTTGGTGCCCATGAAGCCGCCCGCGTAGTTCGACAGCAGGACGTACAGCAGGTACCAGGCGATGAAGGCGACGGTCAGCGGGAAGGCGAAGGAGCGGTAGGAGCGGCGCAGTTCACCGAACTCCGCGCTCTCCTGCACCTCGCTGAACTCCTCGGGTGAGGGGAGTTTGTGTTGCTCTTTCGAGGGGGGCGGTGCGTCGGTGGCCACGGAGAGTCTCCTCGCGATGACGGAAGCGGTTGTGAACGGGGACGGAGGCGAGTGTCCTCGCGCTCCTTGTCCAACGTCACGGCGGCACGCGAGAACCGGTTCAACCGCGCGGCGTTCTTTCCGAAGTCGTTTCGACAAAACGTTGCTGGCCAGCGAGAGCGCGGGATAGCTTCGCCCTGCACCACCTCGTCATGTACCTGCCCGAGCACCACCTGTGCCTCGGGCCGGTTTCGTTTCCGGAGGATGTGGAGACCCCATGTCTCACTTGCGTTCCAGACGCCGGCTCGCCCTCGCCGTGCCCGTCGTGCTGTCCCTGACGGCCTCGCTGGGCTTCCTGCCCGCCGCCGCAACGGCGGCCCCGCAGGCGGAGTCGGCCACGCGGACGGCGGACGCGCCGAAGCTTGCGTACGTCGTCAACACCAAGGTGGACCGGCACACGATCGCGTCCGTGAAGAAGGCGATCGGGAAGGCCGGCGGCTCGGTCGTGGCCACGTACGAGCGGATCGGCGTGATCGTCGTCCACTCCTCGAACGCCGACTTCGCCAAGACCATACGCACGGCCCGCGGGGTCCAGTCGGCGGGCGCGACGCGTACCACGCCCCTGGCCGCCGCGGGGACGAAGGAGGAGGGCGCGGTCGAGTACCTGACGGCCGCCCAGGCGAAGCGCACCGAGGCCGCCTCGGCGAAGACGCCCGAGAGCGAGCCCCTCGAGGCCGACCAGTGGGATCTGCGCACGATCGGCGCCGACGAGGCCGCGAAGATCAACCCGGGCAGCAGCAAGGTGACCGTCGCCGTGATCGACACCGGCGTGGACGACACCCACCCCGACATCGCCCCGAACTTCTCCGCGTCCCAGTCCGCCAACTGCGCCGGTGGCAAGCCCGACACCAGCCAGGGCGCCTGGCGGCCGTACACCGCCGAGGACTACCACGGCACGCATGTCGCCGGTGAGATAGCCGCCGCCCGCAACGGAATCGGCGTGGCAGGCGTCGCACCGGGTGTGAAGGTCTCCAGCATCAACGTGACCGACCGGGCGAACGGCCTCTTCTACCCGGAGAGCGTGGTGTGCGCCTTCGTGTTCGCCGCCGACCACGGCGTCGAGATCACGAACAACAGCTACTACGTCGACCCGTGGCTGTACAACTGCATGGACGACCCGGACCAGCGGGCCATCGTCGACGCGGTCAACAGGGCGCAGCTGTACGCGCAGAAGAAGGGAACGCTCAACGTCGCCGCGGCGGGCAACTCCAACCACGACCTGGACGCGGACGCGATCGTAGACGACTCCAGCCCGGACGACTCCACCCCCGTCGAGCGCACCATCGACCCGCACGAGTGCTTCGACGTGCCGAACCAGCTCCCGGGTGTCGTCACGGTGAGCTCGACCGGCGTCGACAACGTGAAGTCGTACTTCTCGACGTACGGCAAGGGCGTCGTCGACGTCGCGGCGCCGGGCGGCGACCGGCGCTACCAGATCCCGGACACGCCCTCGAAGGACGGCCGCATCCTGTCCACCCTGCCGAACGGCGCGTGGGGCTACCTCCAGGGCACCTCGATGGCCTCCCCGCACGCCTCCGGTGTCGCCGCGCTGCTGAAGTCCAAGCACCCCGGGGCGTCCCCGGCCCAGCTCCAGGCCCTGCTGAAGGCACAGGCCGACCGGACGGCCTGCCCGGAGTCCTACGACCAGGACGGTGACGGCACGCAGGACGCGGTGTGCGAGGGCGGCAAGCGCGTCAACGGCTTCTACGGGTACGGCATCGTCAACGCGCTGCGCGCCGTCAAGTGACGCGCGCTCCTCAGACTTCCCGCACCGTCCGCCCGTACCGCGAACGAACTGGAGACAGCATGACTGCGCCGCACGCGCGCTACCGCCGCGCCGTCGCGATCCCGGCCGGGATGGCCATGGCCACGGCCCTCGCGTTCCTGCCGAACACCACGGCCACGGCCGCCGACGAGGCGCCCGCGGCGGTCTCGGCCGACGCGACCTCGCTCAGCTACGTCGTCAACGTCAAGCCGGGCCACGGCACTTCGGCGTACGTGAAGAAGGCCGTCGGCCAGGCCGGCGGCACGATCGTGACGTCGTACGACCAGATCGGCGTCATCGTCGTCCACTCCTCGAACCCGGACTTCGCCAAGAGCATCCGCAAGGTGCGCGGGGTGCAGTCCGCCGGGGCCACCCGCACCGCACCGCTGCCCTCGGCGGCGACGGGCGACCTGGGGGCGCCGAAGGTGCTGAGCGCGGCCGAGGTCGCCGACGCCGAGGCGGCGGCCGGCCAGGACCCGCTGGAGGGCCTGCAGTGGGACCTGCCCGCCATCAAGGCGGACAAGGCGCACGAGAAGTCCCTGGGCAGCAGCAAGGTCACCGTCGCGGTGATCGACACCGGCGTCGACGACACCCACCCCGACATCGCGCCCAACTTCGACCGTGGTGCCTCGGTCAACTGCGTCTCGGGCAAGCCGGACACGTCCGAGGGGGCCTGGCGGCCGAGCGCCGCGGAGAGCCCGCACGGGACGCACGTGGCGGGTGAGATAGCCGCCGCGAAGAACGGCGTCGGCATGACCGGTGTCGCGCCCGGGGTGAAGGTCTCCGGCATCAAGGTGTCCAACCCCGACGGCTTCTTCTACACGGAGGCCGTGGTGTGCGGCTTCGTGTGGGCGGCCGAGCACGGGGTCGACGTGACGAACAACAGCTATTACACCGACCCCTGGTACTTCAACTGCAAGAACGACCCGGACCAGAAGGCGCTGCTGGACGCGGTCGGCCGGGCCTCGCGGTACGCGGAGAAGAAGGGCGCGGTCAACGTCGCGGCGGCCGGCAACGAGAACTACGACCTGGCCTCCGACGAGATCACCGACCCGTCGTCGCCGAACGACACCACGCCGGGCGACCGGGTCGTCGACCCGTCGGAGTGCCTCGACATCCCGACCCAGCTGCCGGGCGTCGTCACGGTCGCGGCGACGGGAGCGAAGGGCGTCAAGTCGTCCTTCTCCAACTACGGTCTGGGCGTCGCCGACATAGCCGCCCCGGGCGGCGACTCGACCGCCTACCAGAAGCCGGAGCCGCCGGCCACGAGCGGGCTGATCCTGGGCACGCTGCCGGGCGGCAAGTGGGGCTACATGGCCGGTACGTCGATGGCGTCCCCGCACGTCGCGGGCGTCGCCGCCCTCATCAAGTCGACGCACCCGTACGCCTCTCCGGCCCTGGTGAAGGCCCTGCTGTACGCGGAGGCCGACGCCAAGGCGTGCACGGACCCGTACGACATCGACGCCGACGGCAAGATCGACGCGGTGTGCGAGGGCTCGAAGAACCGCAACGGCTTCTACGGCTGGGGCATCGCGGACGCGCTGGACGCGGTGACCAAGTAGAGCTCGTGTGAAGGCGATCCGGGCCGGGCGGGGACACCCGCCCGGCCCGCTTCGTGTCTGCGGCAGGATTTCTTGTCATGGACGTGTACGAAGATCACTGGACCTGGACAGCCCGGCCGGTGCGGCCTCAGTGGCAGTTGGCCCTGCGGTTCGCGGGGAGCGTGGTGTGGTTTCCGGTGGTGTGTGCGCTGGGGCTGGGCGTGGCGGCCGCTTTCCTCGTCGTCGGCATGTTCGCCGAGGTGATCACGGCGTTCAGCAGCAAGCTCGAAAACCGCTACCTGAACGCCATGGGCGGGGCGCTGGACCGCGTCGGGCGGCTGGCCTCCTGGTGCGTGTCCTGGCCCGAGCTGCGCCATGAGGGCGACTCCGAGTACTACAAGGCGCGCGTGGACAAGGCGGTCGGGAAGTGGACCGCCCTGGCCTCCGCGCCGGTCGAGCCGCACAAGCCGAAGCCGCCGGTGGAGTGTGCGATACCGCTGCGCGCCTACCGCGGCGTCGGCGGGTGGTACGTCGCCGAGGTCGCGCTCGCGCAGGGATGGGAGCTGCGGCCGACGGACGTGGGCAAGGAAGTCCGGTTGTGGTGGTCGGCCGCGTCGAGCGGTGCATGAGTTCGTTCTCCTGGATTTGCCCAGCCGTGTGAAGGTTGGTGAAGATCTCGGGGTGACCTTGACAAGACCCGTCGCCTTCCTGGTGCTGGTGGCGCTGGCCGCGCTGATCCCGGTGCTCGGCCCGGCCACCGCGCTGCACGGCACCGGGGAGGCCGCCGCGCCCGGCGCCCGGGGCATAGCCCTGCTGCGCACGGTGCTGTTCGCGGCCCTGTGCGTGCCGGTCGGCGAGCTGTTCGTGAACAGGCTGGCGCGTTGCGTGCCGGGCACGGAGGCAGCCGCCGGCCATCCGGTCGTGCCGCGCAGCTGGTCACCGTTCGCGGCCGGGGCCGGTTTCGTCGCCGCGCTCGGGCTCGCCTCGGTCGTGGCCACGGGCAATCTCGTCCCTGACGGCCTGTCGGACATCGACACCGGCGGGCTCTACGCGTCGCGGGACGGCAAGCTCGCCCTGCTGGAGGTCAACGCGTTCCTCGTGGCGGGGCTGTGTGCCGTGTCGCGCCGGCCGGCCACGCAGCTGTGGCCGTTGGCCGCCGTGGTGATCGCCGAGGCCCTGCGCGCACACCCGGCGACCGAGCACACCCCGCTGACCGGCTCCGGGCTGACGCTCGTCCACCTGACGTGTGCGGCGCTGTGGGTGGGCGGGCTGCTGCACGCGCTGCGGACCCTGAGGCCGTGGCGCAACCGGTACGGCACGGAGGCGGGCGCGGCCCTGCTGGGTCTCTACGCGCGCGTGGCGACCGTTCTGCTCGCCGCCATCACGGCGACGGGCGTGTGGAGTTCACTGCGCCGGATGCCGCCGGAGACGATCCTGGTGCAGCTGACGGCGACGGCGTACGGGCGGGCCGTGCTCGCCAAGGTGTTCCTCGTGGCAGCCGTCGCCGCTCTCGCCCTGTGGGCACGGCAGCGGCTGCGCCGGGCGGCCGACCCGCTGACCGCCTGTGCGCCGGCGCGGGCGGAGGTCGTCGCGCTGGGCCTGGTGGTCGCCGTGTCCGGGCTGCTGACGGCCCTTCCGCTGCCCATCCGCTGGTGAGCCTCAGACGGCGCGCATCTCGCCGTACGTCGCGGCCGGTGCCCTGCGCGCGCCCAGCGCCCCGAGCGTGCCACCGGCCAGGAGGGCCTGTGCGGCGATGTACGTGAGCATGATCCAGAAATCCGGCGCGGGTGGCTGCGGCCAGTCGGCGACGCCGGTCGCGATGAGCGTGTCGGAGAGCAGGAAGAGCGCACCGCCGAGCCCGGTGAAGAGTCCGAGCCGGATGGCGGCGCGGTACGCCATGGCCGTGAGCAGGAGGCTGTACTCGGCGACGGGCAGGCGCAGCTCCGCGGGCAGGTCCGGCCACAGCAGCGCGACGGTCGTGACGAGGGCGGTGGCGTAGCCCAGGGCGAGGAGGGCCGCACGCGCGCGTGGGACGGCGTACCGGCTCCCGTACCTCCCGAACAGGACGAGGTAGCAGACGTGTCCCGCCGCGAAGCAGCCCATGCCGGCGAGGAAGGCCGGCTCGGCGTCGGACAGCAGCAGCACGTCCCCGCCCCAGCCGCACAGCAGGGCGGCCACGAGCGGCCGGGGCGCCCGGCACAGCACGGCCCACAGCGCCAGGAGCGGCATCAGCAGCGGCTTGGTGACGGCGTGCCCGGCGTCGAAGCCGACCGCGAGGGAGAGCAGGTCGACGACGACGGCGAGAGCGAAGACGCCGAGGAGGAGTCGGGAGTGGCTCACGCCGACGTGCCCTTCCCGACGGGCGACGACGCCGGGGCCGGCACCGGCGCAGGCGCAGGTCCCCACCCCGGCCCGCGGAACACGCGCCCCGCGCGCTCGCGCCAGTCGCGCGCCGCCTTCAGGTCCCTCGCGATGGAAACGTATTCGTGTGTCGCCACCTTCAGCAGGTTGTACGTGTCGATGTTCTTGGTCAGCCCGTACCGGGGCCGCACGGTCTCGGCGACGAACGATCCGAACAGCCGGTCCCAGACGATGAGGATGCCGCCGAAGTTGCGGTCGAGGTAACAGCCCTGGGAGGCGTGGTGGACCCGGTGGTGCGAGGGGGTGTTGAAGACGAACTCGAACCAGCGGGGCATCTTGTCGATCCGCTCGGTGTGGATCCAGAACTGGTAGACGAGGTTCGCGGAGGAGCAGAACGCCAGCGCGGCCGGGTGGACTCCGGCTGCGACGAGGGGGACGTAGAACGGCCACACCGTCAGGGACGTCCAGGGCTGGCGCAGCGCGGTGGTGAAGTTGAACTTCCGGCTGGAGTGGTGGACGACGTGACAGGCCCACAGGATGCGGATGACGTGGTGGCCGCGGTGGGACCAGTAGTAGAAGAAGTCCTGTGCGAGCAGCATCAGCGGGACGGTCCACCACAGGACGGGCACGCGCAGGGGCGTGAGTTCGTAGAGGGCCGTGTAGAGGGCGACGATCGGGATCTTCCAGAGGAAGTCGAAGACGAGACTGCCGAGCCCCATGCCGATGCTCGTCGCGGCGTCCTTCGCCTCGTAGCCCTCGGCGTCCTCGTCGGGGTGGAGACGGTAGCTCACCATCTCGACCACCGTGAGCAGCACAAAGGCGGGGATCGACCACAGCACGACATCGGGCAGGTTCGGCATGCCTGAACCGTAGGGCGGCCGTCCTGCCCCGACCAGACGTTGTTACCCACAAGTATTACCGACGGTACGCGCTTGCTTCTTGGCGATCTCCGCCAAACCGTGCCCTGAGGCGGAGCCCGGCCCGCGCCCGTACAGCACCTGAGCCTCGGTCAGACGTACGCCTCACGAACGGACAGAGCGGACAAGACGCCTGAGGGGCCGTCGGAAGGGCGGAGCCTGCGCACCTGGCGGACGGTGGTGTCAGTCGCGGCCCGTATCCTCAGGAACCATGCTCGAAGACCTGACGACCGCAGCGTCGTTCTCCCCCACGTCGTGGCCGGCCGCGTATCCCCGGGGATACGCGGTCGTTGACGTGGAGACCACGGGCCTGGCGCGGGACGACCGGATCATCTCGGCGGCCGTCTACCGGCTGGACGCGCGCGGCGAGGTCGAGGACCACTGGTACACGACGGTCAACCCGGAGCGTGACCCGGGCCCCGTGTGGATCCACGGACTGACGAGCGAGGCACTCGAGGGCGCGCCCCTCTTCGCGGACATCGCCGAGGAGTTCACGGCCCGGCTCCGGGACCGGGTGCTCGTCGCGCACAACGCCGTCTTCGACTGGCAGATGATCGCCCGGGAGTACGCGCGCGCGAAGCGCGAGGCACCGGTGCGCCAGCGCCTGTGCACCATCGCGCTCTCCAAGGAACTCGGGCTTCCGCTGCCCAACCACAAGCTGGAGTCCCTCGCCGCGCACTTCGGCGTCGTCCAGCGGCAGGCGCACCACGCGCTGGACGACGCACGCGTGCTGGCGGAGGCGTTCCGGCCCAGTCTCAGGACCGCGGCGGCGAACGGCGTACGGCTGCCGCTGCACGAGTGCCGGCCGCTGACCGAGTGGTCGGACCGCCCTCCCGCGCCCCGCATCGGACAGCAGGCGGGCTACGGCGGGTACCGGACGGGCAGTTGGCGCCCCGCCCGGAAGCGGCCCGCCTGCCCCTACCCCAACCCGGGGCGCTTCGAGGCGGGCGGGCGGCTCAAGCAGGGCATGCGGGTCGCCTTCTCCGGCGACACCTCGGTCGAGCGCGACCTGCTGGAGGACCGGGCGACCGAGGCCGGGCTGCACGTGGCCACCAGCCTGTCCCGGCTGACCAGCCTCCTCGTCACGAACGACCCGGACTCGGGCACGTCCAAGGTGGTCAAGGCCCGTCAGTTCGGCACGCCGATCGTGGACGAGGCGGCGTTCGGGCAGCTCCTCGCGGACGTGGAGCCGGCCTCGGGGGCGTAACCGGATGCGGGGCCGTGCCGGGGGGTGACCGTACGGACGGGTGATTGGCGGGCGACTCGCCCGGCGGCGGCTCGCCCGGGCCGGGGTGACGGCTCACCCTGTGGCGCATGGCGACCTGTGAGGTATGTGGCAATCAGTACGGAATGACCTTCGAGGTGCACGCGCAGGGCGCGGTGCACGTCTTCGACTGCTTCGCCTGCGCGATCCACCGTATGGCCCCCATCTGCGAGCACTGCCGGGTCCAGATCATCGGCCAGGGCGTCGACGTCGACGGCCACTGGTACTGCGGCGCCCACTGCGCCCGCGCGGAGGGAAAGGTGGGAATTGTCGACAAGGTCTGAACCCGTACCCGACTGAATGCACCCCACGACCGAGCTGTACGGTCGTGGGGTGTACCGCTTCCTGTTGTCCCGGCAGTGGGTGATCCTGACGTTGATCGCCCTGCTTCTCATCCCCACGATGATCAGGCTGGGCATCTGGCAGATGCACCGCTACGAGGAGCGCACCGCCCGGAACCAGCTGGTCACCGACGCGCTGGCCGCGAAGCCGGTGCCCGTGGAGAAGCTGACCGCGCCCGGGCACACCGTCACGAGCGCCGAGCGGTACCGGACCGTGACCGCGAAGGGCCGCTTCGACACGGAGGACGAGGTCGTCGTCCGCCGCCGCACCAACTCCGACGACGAGGTCGGCTACCACGTCCTGACGCCGTTCGTCCTCGACGACGGCAAGGTCCTGCTGGTCAACCGGGGCTGGATCCCCTCCGACGGCCCGAGCCAGACCACGTTCCCGAAGGTCCCCGCACCGCCGAGCGGCGAGGTGACCGTCGAGGGGCGGCTGATGCCGAGTGAGACGACCGCGGCGAGCGGGATCAAGAACCTCAAGGGCCTGCCGGACCGGCAGGTCATGCTGATCAACAGCGAGCAGGAGGCCCGGCGCCTGGACGCGCAGGTGCTCGGTGGCTACATCGCGCAGACGGCGCCCGAGCCCAAGGGCGACACGCCCGAACTGCTGGGCGACCCCGGCAAGGAGGACGCCGCCCTGAACTACGCCTACGCCATCCAGTGGTGGCTGTTCTCCGCCGCCGTCCCGGTCGGCTGGGTGGTCCTCGCCCGTCGCGAGGCCAGGGAGCGGACCCAGGCGGCGGCGAAGAAGGCCGACACGGCGGAGGCCGAGCCGGCGGCGGTGTAGCACCGCCGCCCCCGCGCGACCGACGGCCCCCGCGCGACCGTCCGGCCGCTCCGGCCCCGCCCGGTCGATCCGCCCGGGTCAGCAGCACCGCCCCTGCGGATTCGCCTCCCGGTGCGCCGTGCGCAGCACCTCGTACTCCCGCCTGGTCGGTACCGGAGCGAGCGGGTGCCGGTGGCGGTGGTGCTCGCAGTAGCGGTCGTACTCCGTCTCGCCGGTCAGCTCCCTCAGGTACCAGCGCACGGCCGACGCCCAGCGGGGGACTTTCACGAGCGGGCTCCGGCCAGGGGCTCGGCCGGCTCCGCCGGCACGTCGATGCGGGACTCGACGTACGGCGCCTCGGTGGTGGGCAGCGGGCCCGGGGCGCGGACCGCCCGTGCGCAGACCACCGCCGCGTTGACCAGCACCACGGCGACCAGCAGCAGGAACAGGGCGATCAGCACACCGTCGACCGTGGAGTTGGTGACCACGGTGTGCATGTCGGCGGGGGTCTTGGCGGGCGGCAGGACCTGACCGGCGTCGATGGCGTCGGCGTAGCGTGCGCGCTGGGCGAAGAAGCCGATCTTCGGGTCGGTGGAGAAGATCTTCTGCCAGCCCGCGGTGAAGGTGATCCCGACGACCCAGGCGAGCGGGACGCCGGTGACCCAGGCCCAGTGCAGCCGCCCCGACTTGATCAGGACGGTGGTGCAGACGGCCAGGGCGATCGCGGCGAGGAGCTGGTTGGCGATGCCGAAGAGCGGGAAGAGCTGGTTGATCCCGCCGAGCGGGTCGGTGGCGCCGGTGTAGAGGAAGTAGCCCCAGGCCGCCACGACGAGGGCGCTGCACAGCCAGATGCCCGGCTTCCAGTTGACCCGGCCGACGGGCTTCCACACGTTGCCGAGCATGTCCTGGAGCATGAACCGGCCGACCCGGGTGCCCGCGTCCACCGTGGTCAGGATGAACAACGCCTCGAACATGATCGCGAAGTGGTACCAGAAGGCCTTCATGGCCGTGCCGCCGAAGACTCCGGAGAAGATCTCCGACATGCCGACGGCCAGGGTCGGCGCACCGCCGGAGCGGGCGATCAGGGTCTGCTCCTCCACCGCCTTGGCGGCCTGGGTCAGCTGGTCGGGCGTGATGGTGAAGCCGAGGCCCGCGACCGCGTGCGACGCCGACTCGGCCGTCGTGCCGAGGAGCCCCGCCGGGGCGTTCATGGCGTAGTACAGGCCGGGTTCGAGGGTGGCCGCGGCGATCAGGGCCATGATCGCGACGAACGACTCCATCAGCATGGCCCCGTAGCCGATCATCCGGACCTCGGACTCCTTCCTGATCAGCTTCGGGGTGGTCCCCGAGGCGACCAGCGCGTGGAAGCCGGACAGCGCGCCGCAGGCGATGGTGATGAAGAGGAAGGGGAACAGCGCCCCGGCGAAGACGGGCCCGGCACCGGACCGCGCGAAGTCGCTCACCGCGTCCGCGCGCAGCACGGGGGCCGCGACGACGACGCCCACCGCGAGCAGGGCGATGGTGCCGATCTTCATGAAGGTGGAGAGGTAGTCGCGCGGGGCGAGCAGCATCCAGACCGGCAGGACGGAGGCGACGAAGCCGTAGCCGACCAGGCAGAAGACGAGGGTCGTGGGGCTGAGCGTGAAGGCGGACGCCAGCGAGGACTGCTGGATCCAGCTGCCGCCGACGATCGCGAGCAGCAGCAGCGCCACGCCGATCAGGCTGGTCTCGACGACCCGGCCCGGGCGGATGACGTGCAGCCAGAAGCCCATGAACAGGGCGATGGGGATGGTCATGGCGACGGAGAAGGTGCCCCAGGGGCTGTGCGCGAGCGCGTTGACGACGACCAGGGCCAGCACGCCCAGCAGGATGATCATGATGGCGAACACCGCGACGAGGGCGGCGGCCCCGCCGGCCCGGCCGATCTCGTCACGGGCCATCTGCCCGAGCGAGCGGCCGTCCCGCCGCATCGACAGGAACAGCACGACCATGTCCTGCACCGCGCCCGCGAAGATCACGCCCGCCACGATCCACAGGGTTCCGGGCAGGTAGCCCATCTGGGCCGCGAGCACCGGCCCCACCAGCGGCCCGGCGCCGGCGATGGCGGCGAAGTGGTGGCCGAGCAGCACCCGGCGGTCGGTGGGGTGGAAGTCGACACCGTCCTCCAGGCGTTCGGCCGGGGTGGCCCGGGTGTCGTCGGGCCGGAGTACGCGCCGCACGAGGAAGCGGGAGTAGAAGCGGTAGGCGATGGCGTACGAGCCGAGCGCGGCCACGACCAGCCAGACCGCGGAGATCCGCTCGCCCCGGGCGAGGGCGAGGACGCCCCAGGCGACCGCGCCGAGCAGGGAGACGGCGCTCCAGAGCAGGACCGACCGAAGGGACGTACGTGTCTTCTCGGGTGCGGGGCGATCGGTTTCGGGCAGGGCTGAGACAGGCATGGCGGCTCCTCACCGTGGCGGTGGTGGATGACAGCACTGAGGCGGGGACTCGTCCGGTCGCCGGTCTGTGACCTGCGCTCCTCTCCCGCTCGCTGTCGGTCTGTGCAAGAGTTGCGCTTCCGCCGGAAGTGGTTGACAGGGCATTTCCAGAAGATTTCCCGCCGATTTCTGTCCTCCGGACGGGGCGTCCGCGCAACTCTCGCGCGAGGGCACAGGCACACCAAGGACGGTGACCCATGGCTGACGGCGCCATGACCGCGACGTTCCTCGCCGTGATCGGCGGGGCGTCGCTGCTCGCGGTCACCGCACGGCGGCTGCGTCCGGTCGACCGGCTGCCCTCTCTGGAGGGCTGGGCGCTGGCCGACCGCGCCCTGGGTCCCGGATGGACCTGGCTGCTGCTCGGCGGCACGATCTTCACCGCGTACACCTTCACGGCCGTGCCGGGGCTCGCGTACGGCAACGGCGCGGCGGCCTTCTTCGCGGTGCCGTACACGGTGATCGTCAGCCCGCTCGCCTTCGTCCTGCTGAGCCGCCTGTGGAGCGTGGCCCGCCGGCACGGCTACATCACCGCCGCCGACTTCGTGCGGGGCCGGTACGGGTCGCCGCCGCTGGCCCTGGTGGTCGCGCTGACCGGGATCCTCGCGACGATGCCGTACCTGGCGCTGCAACTGCTGGGGATACGGGCGGTCCTGACAGCCGGGGGCGTCTATCCGCGCGGCGCGGCCGGGGACCTGGTGATGGTGGCGCTGTTCGCGGGGCTCGCGGTGGCCACGTACCGGCACGGGCTGCGGGCGCCCGCGGTCATCTCGGCGCTGAAGGCGGTGGCGGTGTTCGTCTCGCTCACGGCCGTGACCTGGCTGGTGCTGGAACGGTTCGGCGGTCCGGGCCCGGTCTTCGACGGGGCGGCGCGGCGGCTGGGCGGTCCGGCGCTGCTCCTCACTCCGGCGCAGCAGCCCGCCTACGCCACCCTCGCCCTCGGCTCCGCCCTCGCCCTGCTGATGTACCCGCACGTGCTCACCGCCGGTTTCGCCGCCGACGGGCCGCGGACCCTGCGCAAGGTCTCGGTGGCGCTGCCCGCCTGGACCGGGCTGCTGGCGCTGTTCGGGTTCCTCGGCATCGCCGCCCTCGCGGCGGGCGTGCGGGCTCCCCGCGGTGGTGCCGAGGCGGCCGTGCCGATGCTGGTGGACCGGCTGATGCCGGCCCCGCTGGCCGGGCTGGTGTTCGCGGCCATCGCCGTGGGCGCCCTGGTCCCGGCCGCCGTGATGTCGATCGCCGCGGCGACGGGTTTCGTGCGCAACGTGTACGTCGAGTACGTCCATCCCACGGCCACGCCCAAACGGCAGGTGCGCATCGCCAAGGCGGTGTCGCTCACCGCGAAGGTGGGGGCCGTGGCGTTCGTGTTCGGGCTGCGCGACCAGGACGCCGTCAACCTCCAGCTGCTCGGCGGCGTGTGGATACTGCAGGTCTTCCCGGCCGTCGCGGTCGGCCTGTTCACCGGGCGACTGCATCCGCGGGCACTGCTCGCCGGGTGGGCCGTGGGCATGGTGTCGGGGACGTACCTGGTGGTGCGTGAGGGGTTCTCCTCGATCGTGCCGCTGGGCACCGGTGCCCAGCCGCTGGAGATCTACGCCGGACTCGCCGCCCTGCTGCTCAACCTGACCGTCGCGGTGGCCGGCACCGCGGCGCTGACCCGCCTCGGCGTCCCGCGCGGCGCCGACACCACCGACCTGCCGTCCCGCCTGACCGTCCGGCGCCGCCCGGAGACGGGAGCCAACAACCCGTGAGACGCAGACAGAACTCCCCGACCGTCCCTCCGGCCGTCCCTCCGGCCGTGCCCGCGGCCGTGCCGCCGGCCGCGCCCCCGGCCGTGCCGCGGACCGCCGCCGAGCCCCTCGCCCCCGCGGTCGGCGATCCGGCCGACCTGGAGCGGGAGGCCGGCCTGGCCCGCCTCTTCGAGCTGCACTACTCGGCGATGCTGCGCCTGGCCGTCCTGCTCGGCGCCGACGATCCGGAGAACGTGGTGGCCGAGGCCTACTACCAGATCTACCGCAAGTGGCGCCGCCTGAGGGACGTGGCCGCGGCGGAGGCGTATCTGCGCTCCACCGTCTGCAATCTGACGCGGATGCGGATCCGTCACCTCCAGGTCGCCCGCAGGCACACCGAGAACCCGTCCGACGAGATGGTGGCCTCCGCGGAGAACACCGCGCTGCTGCGCGACGACCAGCGGGTGCTGATCGACGCGCTCCAGCAGTTGCCGGCGCGGCAGCGCGAGGCGCTGGTGCTGCGCCACTGGCTCGGGCTGAAGGAGAGTGAGATAGCCGCCGCGATGGGCATCTCCAGTGGTTCCGTCAAGACGCACACGGCGCGCGGTATCGCCGCCCTGACCCAGGCGATGGAGGCCCGGCGATGACGCATCGAGACGCGACTGAGTCGCGTGGCACCGGCCCCGACCGGACCGGCCACGACCGCACCGAGCGTGAGCTGCGCGAGGCACTTCAGGCACTGGCGGGCGGGGTGCTCCCCGACCCCGACGCGTACCGCACGGCACGGGGTGAGTGGCTGCGGCGCGAGCGCCGGCGGCGGCTCGTGCTGGCCGTGCTGATCGCGGTCGTCTTCACCCTGGCCACGCTGATCGGCCTGTGGGTGCTCAACCAGGCCCCGGCGCACCCCGGCGTCATCTTCTCCGGCGCCTCCTCACCCATTGCCGAGAGCATGTCACTCACCCGGCTCCACCCCTGATTGCCGGGGCCAGTTGCCGGGAACCCGCACCTCGTGCACCCGCGAATCGAGGACTACGCCCTCATCGGCGACGAACAGACCGCCGCCCTGGTCGGCACGGACGGATCCGTCGACTGGCTCTGCCTGCCCCGCTTCGACTCGGCCGCCTGCTTCGCCAAGCTGCTCGGCGACGAGGACAACGGCTTCTGGCGCATCGCCCCCGTGGGGGCGGACCGGTGCGCCCGGCGCGCCTACCGCCGCGACACCCTCGTCCTGGACACCGAGTGGGAGACCGAGCAGGGGACGGTCCGCGTCACCGACCTGATGCCGCAGCGCGACCAGGCCCCCGACCTCGTACGCGTCGTCGAGGGCCTGGACGGCGAGGTGACGCTCCACAGCGTGCTCAAGCTGCGCTTCGACTACGGCTCGATCGTCCCCTGGGTACGCCGGGCCGACGGCCACCGCGTCGCCGTCGCCGGCCCCGACTCCGCATGGCTGCGCAGCGAACCGGAGGTGCGCAGCTGGGGCGAGGACTTCGGAACGCACGCGGAGTTCACGGTCCGGAAGGGGGAGAAGGTCGCGTTCGTCCTCACCTGGCACCCCTCCCACGAGGAACGCCCGCCGCTCGTCGACCCGTACGAGTCGCTGCGCCACAGCGTCGAGGACTGGCGGGCCTGGGTGTCGCGCTGCCGCTACGACGGACCGTACCGGGACGCCGTCGTCCGCTCCCTGATCACCCTCAAGGCGCTCACCTACGCCCCGACCGGCGGCATCGTCGCGGCCGCCACCACCTCGCTGCCCGAGGAGCCGGGCGGGGTGCGCAACTGGGACTACCGCTACTGCTGGCTGCGCGACTCCACCCTCACCCTGGGCGCACTGCTGGCCGCGGGCTACCAGGAGGAGGCCGAGGCCTGGCGGAACTGGCTGCTGCGCGCGGTCGCGGGCGACCCCGCGGACCTTCAGATCATGTACGGCGTGGCCGGTGAGCGACGGCTGCCCGAGTTCGAACTGCCGTGGCTGTCCGGCTTCGCCGAGTCCACCCCCGTACGCATCGGGAACGACGCCGTGAACCAGCTCCAGCTGGACGTCTACGGCGAGGTCATGGACTCCCTGTCGCTGGCCCGCGACTCGGGCCTGTCCGCCCAGCCGGACGTGTGGGCGCTTCAGAGGGCCCTGATGGACTTCCTGCGCGACCACTGGCGGCAGCCGGACGAGGGGCTGTGGGAGGTGCGTGGCGGCCGGCGCCAGTTCGTGCACTCGAAGGTGATGGTGTGGGTCGCCGCCGACCGTGCCGTACGCACCCTGGAGCGCCATCCGGAGCTGGACGGCGACCTGGACGGCTGGCGCGCGCTGCGCGACGAGGTGCACCGCGAGGTGTGCGACAAGGGCTACGACCCGGGACGCAACACCTTCACGCAGTCCTACGGCTCGCGCGAACTCGACGCCGCGCTGCTGCTCATCCCGCGCGTCGGTTTCCTGCCGCCCGACGACCCACGGGTGATCGGCACCATCGACGCGGTCCGCGAGGAGCTGGACCACGGCGGCTTCCTGCGCCGCTACACCACCGACGACTCGGACGACGCGGCCGTCGACGGGCTGCCCGGCTCCGAGGGCGCCTTCCTGGTGTGCTCGTTCTGGCTCGCGGACGCCCTGCACATGACGGGCCGTACGAAGGAGGCCCGGGAGCTGTTCGAGCAGCTGGCGGGACTCGCCAACGACGTCGGCCTGCTGTCCGAGGAGTTCGACCCGGTGACCGGCCGGCAGCTCGGCAACGTCCCGCAGGCGTTCAGCCACATCGGCCTCGTGAACACCGCCCTCGCCCTGTTCGGGGAGGACGGGGCAGGATAGGGGCCATGGATCTTGGACTGAAGGACCGGGTGTACATCGTCACCGGGGCCACCCGCGGCCTCGGCAACGCCTCCGCGCGCGAGCTCGTCGCGGACGGGGCGAAGGTGGTCGTCTCGGGGCGGGACGAGAAGAGCGTCGCCGACGCGGCGGCCGCGCTGGGCCCGAACGCGGTCGGGGTGGCCGTCGACAACGCCGACCCCGAAGCGCCGGCCCGGCTGATCGGGGCCGCGCGGGAGCACTTCGGCCGCTTCGACGGCGTCCTCGTCAGCGTGGGCGGCCCGCCGGCCGGGTTCGTCGCCGACAACTCGGACGAGCAGTGGCAGACGGCGTTCGAGTCGGTGTTCCTGGGAGCGGTCCGGTTGGCTCGCGCCGCGTCGGCCGAGCTGGAGGCCGGGGGTGTCATCGGGTTCGTGCTGTCCGGGTCGGTGTACGAACCGATTCCGGGGCTGACGATCTCGAACGGGCTGCGGCCGGGGCTGGCCGGATTCGCCAAGTCGCTGTCCGACGAACTGGGGCCGCGGGGAGTCCGGGTGGTAGGTGTGCTGCCCGGGCGCATCGACACGGATCGCGTGCGCGAGCTGGACGCGCTGTCGGCGGACCCCGAGGCGACCAGGGCGGCGTCGGAGTCGCGCATTCCGCTGCGGCGGTACGGATCGCCCGAGGAGTTCGGGCGGGTGGCGGCGTTCCTGCTGTCTCCGGCGGCTTCTTATCTGACCGGGGTCATGGTGCCGGTGGACGGCGGAGCACGGCACGGGTTCTGAGCGCCGCTTCCGTCCGCGGGTCAGCTCACCCTCTCCGCACCGTGCTTGACACCCCGCAGCCGTACCTCCGCCGGCAGTGACGCGAGGCCCGCCGATGTCCTGGCGTGGGTCAGGGCGTCGGTCGTCAGGTCGTGCAGGGCCGTTCCCGGGTCCACGTGCGGTTCCAGTGCGAGCCGCACCCGGGCCTCGGGGGCGCTGCGGCGGCCCGTCAAGTGGGCGTGGGCCCGGTCGACGCCGTCGATCTGCGCCGCCTCCTGGGTGAGGACGTTCTCCAGGGCCCGGCCGCGCAGCAGGGCGCCCTCGCCGTCGCCGGTGTCCACGAGGACCTCGGCGAGGCGGCGCCGGCGGAGCACCGCGACCAGCCACCACAGGGCGAGCAGCAACAGAACGGCGAGTACGGCGATGACGGTCGGCCACCACCAGCCGCTGTCCCGCCAGCGGGTGCGCTCGGCGTCGCTCAGCAGCACGTCGTGGCGGCTGTCGTGGATCCACCACGAGGGCGCCGGAGCGCCGAGGCCGACGGCCAGTACCGAGCCGCCCAGCACCAGCAGGACGAGGCCGACGAGCCCCAGGAACACGCGGTTGACGACCCTGAGCATCGCTGTCACTCCTTCCTGCCGGGCCGCCGGACGCGCACCGACAGCGAGGGTGGCCGGGAGAGTCCCAGTCCGCGGATCGCGTCGGTGAGCACGGCGTCCAAGTCGGTTCGCACTTCGTCCAGTTCACGGAAGTGCGACACGGCGCGGGCGTCCGCCCGCCTCCGGCGCACCCGCACCCGCACCGACTGCACGCCGGCCACCTCCATGGCCCGGTCGCGCAACGCGGTCGCGGCGGCGTCCCGGTCCAGTCCGGCGCGTACGTCGGCGTGCGTACGCCGCATCGGGAGCACGTGCCGCAGGCCGGGCGTGGCCGCCAGGACCAGCAGCCAGAGCCCGAGGGCGGCGGCGACCCCGGCCCCGACGAGCACCCAGGTGTCGTCGAGGGGCCGTCCGGCGAGTTGCCGGGCGAGCTCCCGGCGCCAGCTCATGACGGGCCGGTCGGCGCGCACGGACACGATGTCGTAGAGGAACAGTCCGGCAAGTCCCAGGAGCAGCAGGGCGACGATGCCCGCCGGGACGCGGCGTGCCGACCAGAAGCGGCCTTCGCGGCCGCCGTCGCTCTCGGGTACGGGCGGCGTTCCGTTGCCGGCCGCCGGCGCGGACCGGTCGTCGCCGGTGCCGGTCTGCGACTTCTCGACGACGGGCAGCCGCTGTGTGGTGGCCTCGGGCTCGGGCGGTTCGGTGCCGCGGGGTTCGCTCATCGCGTCCTCCCCTGTGGCGTGCCGGTCCCGACGGCCAGGTGCAGCCGCTCCACCTGGACGACCTCCGGCACCTGCATTCCCACCAAGGCTCCCACCCGCTCGACGACTCGGCGACGCACCTGGCGGCAGCGCGCGCCGACGTCGCAGGGGTAGTCGAGTTCGACGTGGACCCGGACGTGCGCGATCTCGTGGTGGACCGCGACGGTGGCGGACGGCCGGGCGGCGCCGGGCGGGAGCGGCCCGACGGCCTCGCGGGCCGCCTGCGAGGCGATCTTCGCGACGACCCGGTCGGCGATCCGGGTGGCACCCCGCTCGCCCGGCGGGACGACGGTCAGGGGTCTGTCGAGCTCACCGGCCCCCGCGCTCACGGTCGTCACCGCCGCCGTTCACGGGAACGGAAGAAGTCGCCGAAGTCCATGTCCCCCTCCAGGAACCGGCCGACGACAAGGCCGACGGCGCCCAGCGCCGCCACCAGCAGGAAGGCGCCGAATCCGCCGAAATACCCGGCGAATGCCAGTGCCATGCCGGCGATCATGCCGACGACGGCCATGCTCATGCTGCGCTCCTCAGCTTCTCTGTCGCTGCGCTCGGTGGCAGGTGCCTCACTGGATCCGGCGCTCCGGTTCCTCTTCCTCCTCGTCCGGCAGCTTCACGTCGCTCACCGCGATGTTGACCTCGACGACCTCAAGGCCCGTCATCCGCTCGACGGCGGTGATGACGTTCTCCCGTACGTCCCGGGCCACATCGGCGATCGCCACGCCGTAGACGACCACGATCTCCAGGTCGAGGGCGGCCTGCACCTCGCCGACCTCGGCCTTCACACCGCGCGTCACCGACTTCGCGCCGCCGGGCACGCGGTCGCGCACGGCTCCGAAGGTGCGCGACAGGCCGCTGCCCATGGCGTGCACGCCGTCCACGTCGCGTGCGGCGAGTCCGGCGATCTTCTCCACGACGCCGTCGGCGATGGTCGTCCGCCCGCGGGATCCGGGGTCTCCCCCGCCGCGCTTGGCCAGCGGACTCCTGCGCGCCGCCGACGTTTCGGTCTCCCCGCCCCGGTTCTCGGTCATGTCAGTCATCGCCGTACGTCCTTTTCGGTCGTCGTCCTTCGACCACCGTAAGCACGGTTGCGTGGATACGCGCCTCTGATACGGCAGGCTGGAGGAATGACGGCCGACCGGTGGACGCAGGCAGTGAGACATCAGCTGGGCCTCGGCAGGCTCCTGCCGCTGGGTGACGCGCGGGACGGCGCGTGGATCGCCGAGCGGGCGGCCGAGGCGGTGCTACGGCACGCGGCGGGGGACGCTCCGGGTGTGCGCCTCGACGCGCTCCGTGTCGCGCTCGCCGATCCGGCGGACACCGGGAGCCCGGCCGTGCCGGCCCCGCCGAGCGGTCTGCCGCCCGGACCGCTGCGGGTGACGGCTCAGTTCGCCGCCACGGCCTCGCAGCCGCTCCCGACGACGGCGTCCCTGCTGCGGGCGACGCTGGCGACGGCCGCGACGCAGCGGCTCGGTCTGACGGTGACGGAGGTGGATCTGCGCGTGACCGGCCTGCTGGACGAGGAGACGGAACCGCCCGGGCCCGCCGCGCCGCTCCCCGAGCCGCCGCCCGCCGCGCAGGCCGGGGGCGACGACGAGGGTCGCGTCGCCGCCGCCGCGCTGAAGGTCCCGGGCGTGCTCCGGCTGACCGGCGCGCTGGGCCACCCCGTGCACATCGAGGAGCTCCCGGGGGACGCCGCGCTGGCGCACCGTCACATCCGGATCGAACTCGCGGTGCGCGAGGACCACCGGGCCCGGGACGTGGCGCGAGGCGTCCGCACAGCAGTGCGGACGTCACTGGCGGACCACCCGACGGTGGCGGTCCTGGTGAGCGGGATCGGCTGAGGGGCGGCAGCGGGGCATCGCGCAGCCGGCGGCAACTCCCCTGGCCATCCCCTGATCCGGCCGGTTCAGTCCCCGACGCCGGCGAGGTCCCGCAGGCGTCGGGCCTGGGCCTGGCGTTCCGCGCCGCGCTGGTCCTCGTAGGTGCGGTCCTGCGCGCCGCGCAGCAGTGCCTTGGTCTCGATGACCGCGTCGCGGGGCGCGGCGAGCACGGCCGATGCGAGGTCGCGGACCGTGTCGTCGAGTTGGCCGACGGGCACGGCCACATTGGCCAGCCCGGTGTTCACGGCCTCCTCGGCCGTGACGAAGCGCCCGGTCACGCAGATCTCCAGCGCGCGGGCGTATCCGACGAGTCCCACCAGCGGGTGCGTGCCCGTCAGGTCGGGCACGAGTCCGAGGCTGGTCTCGCGCATGGCGAACTGCACGTCGTCCGCGACGACGCGCAGATCGCAGGCGAGGGCGAGCTGGAAGCCCGCCCCGATGGCATGCCCCTGGACGGCGGCGACGGAGACGATGTCGCTGCGCCGCCACCAGGTGAACGCCTCCTGGTACTCGGCGATGGTCGCGTCCAGCTCGGCGTCGCTGCCACGCGCGAGGTCGATGAACGACGGTTCCCCGTCGAAGCCCTCGGGCGTGAACGCCTGCCGGTCGAGACCGGCCGAGAAGGACTTGCCCTCGGCCCGCAGCACCACGACGCGGACGGAGCCCGGCAGCTGCCGCCCGGCCTCGGTCAGCGCCCGCCACAGAGCGGGGCTCTGCGCGTTGCGCTTGGCCGGGTTGGTCAGCGTCACCGTGGCGATCGCGTCGTCGACGGTGAGCCGTACGCCGTCCTTGTCGAGTACGGGAACGAGGTCCTTGTCGGGCGAAGCCATGGGACGCCTCCGATGTGTGCGGTCAGCTAAGTGACTGCACAGTAACCACCCGGCCGATCAGCCGACCGACCGGGTGGCCACCATCGAAGCCGAGGGGCCACCCGGGGATCAGGCCGTGGCCTTCTTGCCCCGCGTCGCCCCGCCACGCCCTCGCAGCGTGACGCCCGACTCACTGAGCATGCGGTGCACGAAGCCATACGAGCGGCCGGTCTCCTCGGCCAACGCCCGGATGCTCGCACCGGCGTCGTACTTCTTCTTCAGGTCTGCCGCGAGCTTGTCGCGCGCGGCGCCGGTCACCCGGCTGCCCTTCTTCAGAGTCTCGGCCACCCGTGCCTCCTCATGGGAAGTGCGCTCTGGTCTCCTCATGATCACCCCTCCGGGCCTTGATGGCCACCCATTCGGCAAGGTCCGTGAGACAAGGTTGTGACGACGGGAGCGCGTCCCCACAAACGGAATACGGAATTCCGAAGTGTGGCGTCCGTACGGCCGAACGGATTCCCCCGGGAAACGCCAGGTCAGAAAGGCGTCGCGGCCGAGCCCGGAAGAATCGGGGCTCGGCCGCGAAATCGATGTAGGACACACCTCGGTACGAGGAGATCTCACACAGATGATGGATCACCGCTAGGCCGAATGATCCATACGCCGTTGATCACGTATTCGATCAAGCCAGGGCGACGAGATCCGCGTAGTCGGCGCCCCACAGGTCCTCGACGCCGTCCGGCAGCAGGATGATCCGCTCCGGCTGGAGCGCCTCGACGGCGCCCTCGTCGTGCGTGACGAGGACGACCGCGCCCTTGTACGTGCGCAGCGCGCCGAGGATCTCCTCGCGGCTGGCCGGGTCGAGGTTGTTGGTCGGCTCGTCGAGGAGCAACACGTTCGCCGAGGAGACCACCAGGGTGGCGAGCGCCAGGCGGGTCTTCTCGCCGCCGGAGAGGACACCGGCCGGCTTGTCGACGTCGTCACCGGAGAACAGGAACGAGCCGAGCACCTTGCGGACCTCGACGAGGTCCATGTCGGGCGCGGCGGAGCGCATGTTCTCCAGGACCGTGCGGTCGGGGTCGAGGGTCTCGTGCTCCTGCGCGTAGTAGCCGAGCTTCAGGCCGTGGCCGGGGACCACGGCACCCGTGTCGGGCTGCTCGACGCCGCCCAGCAGCCGCAGCAGGGTCGTCTTGCCTGCGCCGTTGAGGCCCAGGATGACGACACGGCTGCCCTTGTCGATGGCCAGGTCGACGTCGGTGAAGATCTCCAGCGAGCCGTACGACTTCGACAGGCCCTCGGCCATCAGCGGGGTCTTGCCGCAGGGGGCGGGCTCCGGGAAGCGCAGCTTGGCGACCTTGTCGGACTGGCGTACCGCCTCCAGGCCGGACAGCAGCTTGTCCGCGCGGCGGGCCATGTTCTGCGCGGCGACCGTCTTGGTGGCCTTGGCGCGCATCTTGTCGGCCTGCGAATGGAGCGCGGCGGCCTTCTTCTCGGCGTTGGCGCGCTCGCGCTTGCGCCGCTTCTCGTCGGCCTCGCGCTGCTGCTGGTAGAGCTTCCAGCCCATGTTGTAGATGTCGATCTGGGCACGGTTGGCGTCCAGGTAGAACACCTTGTTGACGACCGTCTCGACCAGGTCGACGTCGTGGGAGATCACGATGAAGCCGCCGCGGTAGGTCTTGAGGTAGTCGCGCAGCCAGATGATCGAGTCGGCGTCGAGGTGGTTGGTCGGCTCGTCGAGCAGCAGCGTGTCCGCGTCGGAGAACAGGATCCGGGCCAGCTCGATGCGGCGGCGCTGACCGCCGGAGAGCGTGTGCAGGGGCTGGCCGAGCACCCGGTCGGGCAGGTTCAGCGCGGCGGCGATGGTGGCGGCCTCGGCCTCGGCGGCGTACCCGCCCTTGGTGAGGAACTCCGTCTCCTGGCGCTCGTACTGCTTGAGGGCCTTCTCGCGGGTGGCGCCCTTGCCGCTGGCGATGCGCTGTTCGTTGTCGCGCATCTTGCGGATCAGCACGTCCAGGCCACGTGCGGAGAGGATGCGGTCGCGGGCGAGGATGTCGAGGTCGCCGGTGCGGGGGTCCTGCGGGAGGTAGCCGACCTCGCCGGAGCGGGTGATGGTGCCGCCGGCGGGCACGCCCTCGCCCGCGAGGCACTTGGTGAGGGTGGTCTTCCCCGCGCCGTTGCGGCCGACGAGGCCGATGCGGTCGCCCTTGGCGACGCGGAAGGTGGCGTTTTCGATGAGGACACGGGCACCGGCGCGCAGCTCGATACCGGAGGCGGAGATCACGGACAGACTCCAGGGCGGATACGGGGGCGGGATGGGCGGCTGAGGACGTTCCCGCCGTCTAATGCGCGAGGAGAAAGGCCATGGGGGACAGTCTAACGGGGCGGTGCAACCACTTTTTCTGCGTGCGGGTGTTCGGTTGGTCTCGCCGGGTCGGTGTCAGTGGTGGGTGCCAGACTGGGCAGCAGAAGGGAGTGGTCGGTATGGCAGACACGTCCGGCGGGCGTCCGAGCATCTACCCGACGCTGCTGTACGCCGACGCGAAGGCGGCGATCCGGCAGCTCACGGGGGCCTTCGGCTTCACGGAGCTGTCGGTGTTCGAGGGCGAGGACGGCGCGGTGATGCACGCCGAGCTGGTGCAGGGCAACGGCGCGGTGATGATCGGCAGCAAGGGCACGGGCAGCGTCTTCGACAAGGCGATGAAGGACGCGGGCACGACCGGGGTGTACGTCGTCGTGGACGACGTGGACGCGCACCACCGCCGCGCCGTGGACCACGGCGCGGAGATCCTGATGCCCCCGACGGACCAGGACTACGGCTCACGGGACTACATGGCCCGGGACCTCGAGGGCAATGTGTGGAGCTTCGGGACGTACGCGCCGGAGACGGCCGGGTGACGGCCCGGCCGGGTCCCTAGCTGCCGCCGGTGTGCACCTGGAAGGCGGCCCGGCGTACGGCCTTGGCCAGGGCCGGGTCGGGATGCGCCGCGGCGAGGGCGACCAGGACCTGCACGGTCCGCGGGTGGCCCACGGCGCGCACCTCGTCCAGCAGCATCGGGATGGTCGGCTGCACGGCGGACTCCAGGTGGCGGACGAGCAGCGGGGCCTCACCGTGGTCGGCGACGGCGGCTGCGGTGTCCACCCACAGCCAGGTCGCCTCCTCCCGGGTGAGGACCTCGTGGGCGTCCTCCGGGTCGGCCCCGTCGTGCTCGGCCAGCCACAGCAGCGCGTACGGCCTCAGCGTCGGCTCGTCCAGCACGGCGCGGACGTCCGGCTCCGCCGGGGCGCCGACCACGCGCAGCGCCTCGAAGGCGAGGCCGCGCAGCAGGGCGTCCTCCCCGCGGGCGGCGCCGAGGAGTTCGGTGACGGCGCTGCCGACGGGGCGGGCGGCGAGCCAGGCGCGGTACTCGGCGCGGGCCGCGTTCGGGCGCAGCTGGGCGCAGCCGCGGAGCATGTCCTCGGCGGCCTGCTCGATGTTCCCGGCGGGGCTCTGCGCGGCGACGCAGATCTGCTCCAGCTTGACCCAGACGGCCCAGCTGCCGAGCGGGGTGAGCGTGGCCTGGCCGTCGCCGTAGGTGAGGGCGCCGACGGAGGCGAGGGCGCGCAGGGCCCAGTCGAGGAGCGGGGCGAGCGGGGCGTCGGTGGGCTCCGGGTCGGCCGGCGGCTCGGGCTGCGGGCCGTAGGGGATCTCGCAGCGTGCGGTGCGCAGCTCGGTGACGCGCTGCTCCAGGAGATCGAGGAGCTGCTCCACGGGGACGGGGCCGGCGGACAGCTGGAGGAAGGACAGCGCCTGCGGCATGGCCGAGACGACCTCGGCGACGGCGGCGGGCTCGTGATCCTCGGGTTCCGGATAGGCGAGCGACCAGGCGTCGAAGAGGGCGACCCAGCCGCGCAGGACGGCACTGTCGTCGCGGTCCCAGGCGCGCAGCCGCCAGCCGGGGCGGGCGCTGTCGCCGTGCACCTCGACGAGACCGGCGAGCCGGGCGGTGTCCCAGTCGGCTCTGACCTGATCCGGGGTCAGGCCCAGCTCGCGGGCGGCCCGTTCGGCGGTCGCTGCGGAGAGGGTGGCCTTGCCGTCGGCGGTGGCACTGCCCCGGCCGGGGCCCAGCTCGGTGTCGGCCCAGCGGGCGACGCGGGCCGCGTCGGCCAGACCTGAGCGTGCCATTCTGGCCAGCTCCGCCGGGGCCGGGGTGCCCTCCGGGGGCCGCGGTGCGGGTCGGCGCGAGCGCCGCTGGTTCATCGCTTGGGGGGCGGCGGCCAGGGGTCGCGGGCGGACGAGTCGAAGCCTGGAGTCGCGCGGGATACGGGACGTCACGGGGGCAGTCTTCCGGTTGACGGTCCGAAAACCCAAACGGAATGTCACGGCGGGCGACGGGGATGGCCAACGCACGGGGTCCCGCGAGCGGTCGAGGGCCGCAAACAGGCCAGTGGTACGACGCTAAACGGAATCATCACGACCGGTCGGTGGGGAACGGGTCGGAACGTGGTTGCGACGGGGCGAAGGGGGCGTGAACGGGGGGTGCGTGACGTGTAGGGGTCACATGAGAGGGGTCAGGAAGCGGCGCAGGGCCTCCTCGTAGCCTTGCGGGTCGGCGTTCCACATCGCTCCGTGGGGCGCGTTGCCGACGGTGCGGAAGGCGACGAGGTCGGGGCGCGCGCCGGCGAGCCGGCGGGAGAGCTGCCAGGGGGCCACCGTGTCGTCCGGTCCGTGGAGGACGAGCGACGGGACCCGGAGCCCGGCGGCGAGGGCCGCGCCCGGGACGCGGTCGCCGTAGAGGCCGGTGCGGCCCTGTGCGGCGCGGACCGCCAGGGGCAGCAGCACGCCCGGGGTGCGGCGGGCCGCGGCGAGGGCGCGCAGGGTGGCCTCCCAGCTGAGCACCGGGGAGTCCAGGACGAGCCCGGAGACGCGGTCGCTCAGTTCCGAGTGCGCGGCGGCGCGCAGGGCCATGGTGGCGCCGGTGGACCAGCCGTGCAGGACGACCTGCCGGGCGCCGTGGCGCACGGCGTACCGGATCGCCGCGTCGAGGTCGCGCCACTCGGTCTCGCCGAGGTGGCTCAGGCCGTCGGGCGGGCGGGGCGCGCCCAGGTCGCCACGGTAGGCGAGGGCGAGCACCGGGAAGTGGTTGCTGTGCAGGAACCCCAAGACGTTCATGGCGAGTTCCCGGGTGGTGCCGAGGCCGTGCACGGCGATCACCCAGGTGTCCCGGGCGCCGGGGACGAACCACGCGGGCAGGGCGCCGAGTTCGCCGGGTATGTCGACGTCGTCGTGTTCGATGCCGAGGGCGGCGCTCGGGTTGCCGACGTACACGTTCGGGGTGAGCCAGGCCTTGTCGCCGGGTTTCAGGGTGCCGTGGGTGACCCGCTCCAGGCGGCGTACGACGGTGTCGGCGGGATGCGGGGTGTCGGCCAGGACGGGGCCGACGACCGCGTGGGAGCCGTTGCCGGACAGGCCGTAGCGGCCGGGCCGCAGGGCGGCCAGGTCGCGGGTGAGGCTGATCTGCCCCGCGGCGGTGCCGTGCACGGTGAGCCGGGGTTCGGTGGGCAGGGGCCGGCCGGGAGGCGCCTTGAGCGCGGCGTCACTGGCGAACCGTCCGGCGGCCACGGCGGCAGCTCCGGCTCCGATCAGGGCGGTGACGGCAGCGGCCGTCGCTCTGGCGGTGCGCACGACTCCAGTGTCCCGGCCGACCCGGCGACGGACCAGTGGGAGGCAGCGGCGGGGTGACGGGGGCGGGCGGCCGGGGCGGATGGTCAGCGCTGCTGGCCGTAGCCCCGTAGCTGTTTCTCCACCTCCGCCAGTTGCTCGCCCGACAGCAGGCTCGGGGACAGGCCCGGCACCGATGTGGCGGTCAGCCACAGGCGGCACATCCATTCCAGCTGGGCGGTGCGGTCGTAGGCCTGGTCCAGGGAGGCGCCATGGGTGACGGTGCCGTGGTTCTGGAGGAGGCAGCCGGAGCGGCCGTCGAGGGCGCGGAGCATGTTTTCGGCCAACTCGTCGGTGCCGTACGTGGCATACGGGGCGACCCGGATGGGCCCGCCGAGCGCGGCGGCCATGTAGTGGATCAGCGGCAGCTCGCTCACGAGCGTCGAGACGGCCGTCGCGTGCACGGCGTGGGTGTGGACGACGGCACGGGCGCCGGTCGTGCGGTAGACCGCGAGGTGCATGGGCAGCTCGCTGGTCGGGACGAGCGTGCCGAGGACCTGCCGGCCGTCGAGCCCGACGCCGGTCACGTCGTCCGGCCCGAGCCGGTCGTAGGGGACGCCCGAAGGCGTGACCAGGACGGTGTCCCCGACGCGCACCGAGACGTTCCCGGACGTGCCGACGACGAGGCCGTCGGAGACGGTCCGGCGGGCCGTCGTGACGAGTTCCTCCCAGGCGCGCGCCTCCTCGGGGCGCACCCCCCTCCGCCGCGACTCCCCCGCATCCTGCCCGATGCCCCGGACGTCTCCCGTGCCCCGCCCGTCACCTCGCTGCTCAGCCATGCGGCGATCCTGCCAGGCGATCCCCCAACGCGCCGCCGGGCGGGGGCACTTTAGGCCGGACGCCGCGCCTCCGTAAGGGCACATACCCGCATATGTGCCCCAGAGTTCTCTCTTGGCTGGAGATCTTCGGATATCCAATGATCTTCCAATACCCTCTGGGGGATTTGCCGTGCACGTCGCCATTCCGGGGGGAATCATGGCCCGTGACCGCACACCGTCCCGACGCCGCGGCCGGTGGCTCGCCGTGTACGCGGCGGCACTCGTGATGGGAGGCACCGCCCTCGCCGAGGCTCCCGCCTCGGGGGCGAGCCGTCCCAAGGGACACGACGTCTCGTCGCACCAGAAGGACATCGACTGGCACGACGCGAAGGCGAAGGGCGCCAGGTTCGTCTACGTCAAGGCGACGGAGTCCACCAGCTACCGCAACCCCTACTTCGGCCGGCAGTACGACGGATCGCGCACGGCGGGTCTCGTCCGCGGCGCCTACCACTTCGCGATACCCGACCGGTCGTCGGGCCAGGCGCAGGCGGCGCATTTCGTACGCAATGGCGGCGGCTGGACCGCCGACGGCTGGACGCTGCCGCCCGCGCTCGACATCGAGTACAACCCGTACGACAAGAAGCACAAGTGCTACGGCCTGAGCAAGGCGAGGATGGTCGGCTGGATCAGGTCGTTCAGCGACGAGGTCGAGCGGCTCACCGGCCGCCGTCCGGTGATCTACACGACCACCCACTGGTGGAACACCTGCACGGGCAGCAGCCGCGCCTTCGCCGCCGACCACCCCTTGTGGATCGCCCGTTACAACGCCGCGAGCGCGGGTACCCTGCCGGCCGGCTGGTCCTCGTGGACCTTCTGGCAGTACGACAACGACTCCGGGAGCCTTCCGGGGGATCAGAACCTCTTCGACGGATCACTCCATCGACTGAAACAGTTCGCGCGCGGCGCCTAACCCCTGGGGCGCGGGGAGCCTGGCAGCGGGGCGGAACACCACCCCTCGCATGCGGACACCCCTGCGCCCCTCCCAGTTCATCTTCCGTTCACTCGGGTTACCTACGTTCGACGGGCCAACGACCTCGAACGATTGCCTGGGTAAATGGAAAGCTTCTCGCTGATCCTCGCGATTGTGGTGGTAACCGCACTCGCGTTCGATTTCACGAACGGTTTCCACGACACCGCGAACGCGATGGCCACGACCATTTCCACGGGCGCCATGAGGCCCAAGGTCGCCGTCGCCATGTCCGCCGTCCTCAACCTGGTCGGCGCCTTCCTGTCCGTGGAAGTCGCCAACACGATCTCCAAAGGCCTCGTCGACGAGGCCGGCATCCGTCCCGAGGTCATCTTCGCCGCCCTGGTCGGCGCGATCCTCTGGAACCTGCTGACCTGGCTGGTCGGCCTGCCGTCCAGCTCCTCGCACGCCCTGATGGGCGGCCTGATCGGCGCCACGATCGCCTCGGCGGGCGTCGGCGCGGTGCACGGTGACGTCCTGGTCACCAAGGTGCTGATCCCGGCGATCGCCGCCCCGGTGGTCGCGGGCATCGCGGCACTGCTCGCCACACGGCTGACGTACTCCCTCGGCAGGAAGGCCGACGGCAAGGCCTCCGAGAAGGGCTACCGGGCCGGCCAGATCGCCTCCGCGGGCCTGGTCTCGCTGGCCCACGGCACCAACGACGCCCAGAAGACGATGGGTGTCATCACCCTCGCCCTGGTCGCCGGCGGTGCCGTCGCCCCCGACTCCGACCCGCCCATGTGGGTCATCCTCTCGGCGGGTCTCGCCATCGCTCTCGGCACGTACCTGGGTGGCTGGCGCATCATTCGCACCATGGGCAAGGGCCTGACCGACCTCCAGCCGCAGCAGGGCTTCGCCGCCCAGACCAGCGCGGCCACGGTCATCCTGGCCTCCTCGCACATCGGTTTCTCCCTCTCCACCACCCACTCCGTGTCCGGCTCGGTGATGGGCGCGGGGCTCGGCCGCAAGGGCGGTGTCGTCCGCTGGTCGACGGCGACGCGGATGTTCGTCGCGTGGGGTCTGACCCTGCCGGCGGCGGCCCTGGTGGGCGCGCTCGCCGAGTACGTCACCGGCTTCGGCAGCTGGGGCACCGCGGTGGTGGCCGTCTTCCTCGTCGCCTCCAGTGCGGCGATCTGGAAGATCTCGCGGCGTGAGGTCGTCGACCACACCAACGTCAACGACGCCGACGAGGCGGAGCCGGCCGGTGTGGTGACCACGGCGATGGCCGCGGTGACGCCGCCGCCCGCGGGTGGCCCGGCCACGGACGTGCCGAGCGCCACGATCCCGGCGCCGGCCCCGGCCGACCGCGAGCCCTCCACCACGACCACCCCGGTCTGATCCCGCCCACTCGGTTACAAGGAGAACCTCTGCCATGAAGATCGACTGGGCGGCCCTCGGCTCCGTCTTCGGCGTCAGCCTCGTGGTCACCGTGGCCCTGGTGGGCCTGTTCACCCTCGGCATCACCGGCCTGTCCCGCCGCGAGCGGGCGGCCGCGGAGGGCGGGTCCGCGGGGCTCGCGGTGACGGGTGCGTACGCGTGCTTCGCAGCGTGTGCGGCGGCCGTGGGATACGGCATCTATCTGATCGTGGCCTGATCGCGATCGACTCCGCCGGGCGGTACGGGACTTGGGTCCCGTACCGCCCGGTGCCGTGTTGGCGGGGGTGACCAACTCGGCGCCACAGCGGCGGTGTGGGCTTCTCCACACTCTCCCCTCGCAGGTCAACGGCAAGTTGACGGCTGAACCCGGCCGTGGTGGACTGCCGGGGCCAGTACGGCGGCAGGAGAGGAAGCCGGTGCGAGTCCGGCGCGGTCCCGCCACTGTCACCGGGGTAGCAATCCCCGGGAGCCAGGAACTCTCACCGCCGGTCTAGTCGAACCAGGGCGTGGACACCCTGAGTGAGGACATATCGCCATGCGCGGCTGCCGATCGAGGTTCATCACCCCACCCCTGCCTGCCCACGCGGCCGGCTGAGCCCATGGGTGCCGGTCGCGTCTTCGCGTACGGCGCCGCCGCCGGTCTGATCGGTGACCTGCTGCTCGGCGATCCCCGCCGGGGGCATCCGGTCGCCGTGTTCGGGCGGGCCGCGGGCGCCGTGGAACGGGTGTTGTGGCGGGACCACCGGGGGTGGGGCGCGCTGCACACCGTGGTGTGTGCCGGAGGTGCCGTCACGCTCGGCGGCGTCGCCCAGCGTGCCGTGCGGGACTCCGCCGTCGCGTCCGTCGTGCTGACCGCCGCCGCCACCTGGGCCGTGGTCGGGGGGACTTCGCTCGCGCGGGAGGCCCGGGCCATCGGGCGTGCCCTGGAGGCGGGGGACGTCGAGGGGGCCCGGGCGCGGCTGCCGCATCTGTGCGGGCGGGATCCGCAGGCGCTCGACGCCGACGGGATCGCCCGGGCCGTGGTCGAGTCCGTCGCCGAGAACACCTCCGACGCGGTCGTGGGGGCGCTCGTGTGGGGGGCCGTCGGTGGTGTGCCGGGGCTCGTCGGGTTCCGGGCCGTCAACACCCTCGACGCCATGGTCGGGCACAAGTCGGCCCGGTACCGGCGCTACGGGTGGGCCTCCGCGCGGCTGGACGATCTCGCGGGCTGGCCGGGGGCCCGGCTGACCGCCGTGCTCGCGGCCCTGGCAGGAGACGATCCCCGGGGAGCGGTGCGCGCCTGGCGTGCCGATGCCGCCCGGCACCCGAGCCCCAACGCCGGGCCCGTGGAGGCCTCGTTCGCTGGGGCGCTCGGGGTGCGGCTGGGCGGGAGCCTGTCGTACGGCGGGCGCGTCGAGCACCGGCCCGTGCTCAACGGGGCCGGGCGCGGGGTGCGCACCCGGGACGTCGAACGGGCCGTACGGCTGTCCAGGCGTGTCGGCTGGCTCGCGCTCGGTGTCTGTGTCGCCGCGCGCCGCATCGCGAAAGGGCGTGACTCATGACGGGCGGTGGGCTTCTCGTCGCCGGTACCACCTCCGACGCCGGCAAGAGCGTCGTGACCGCCGGGATCTGCCGGTGGCTGGTGCGGCAGGGCGTCAAGGTCGCGCCCTTCAAGGCGCAGAACATGTCCCTGAATTCCTTCGTGACGAAGGAGGGCGCCGAGATCGGGCGGGCGCAGGCCATGCAGGCGCAGGCCTGCCGCGTCGAACCGACCGCGCTGATGAACCCGGTGCTGCTCAAGCCCGGTGGTGAACGCAGCAGCCAGGTCGTGCTGCTGGGCAAGCCGGTCGGCGAGCTCAGCGCGCGCGGGTACCACGGCGGACGGCAGCAGCGGCTCCTCGGGACCGTGCTGGACTGTCTGGAGCAGTTGCGGGGCACGTATGACGCGGTGATCTGTGAGGGGGCGGGCAGTCCCGCCGAGATCAATCTGCGCCGGACCGACATCGTCAACATGGGGATCGCCCGGGGCGCCGGGCTCCCCGTGCTCGTCGTCGGCGACATCGACCGGGGCGGTGTCTTCGCCTCGTTCTTCGGGACCGTGGCGCTGCTGTCGCGCGAGGACCAGGAGTGCGTCGCGGGGTTCCTCGTCAACAAGTTCCGGGGGGACGTCTCCCTGCTGGAGCCGGGGCTCGACATGCTCCAGGGCCTCACCGGGCGGCGTACGTACGGCGTCCTGCCCTTCCGGCACGGGCTGGGCATCGACGAGGAGGACGGGCTGCGGGTCTCCCTGCGGGGGACGGTCCGGGAGTCCGTCGTGGCCCCGCCGGTCGGCGCGGACGTGCTGCGGGTCGCGGTCTGTGCCGTTCCGCTGATGTCCAACTTCACGGACGTGGACGCGCTGGCCGCCGAACCCGGTGTCGTCGTGCGGTTCGTGGACCGGCCGGAGGAACTCGCCGACGCCGACCTCGTCATCGTGCCCGGGACCCGCGGCACCGTCCGTGCGCTGGAGTGGCTGCGGGAGCGCGGACTGGCCGACGCGCTTCGGCGCAGGGCCGCCGAGCAGCGGCCCGTCCTCGGGATCTGCGGCGGCTTCCAGATCCTCGGCGCGCACATCGAGGACGACGTGGAGAGCCGCCGGGGCCATGTCGAGGGGCTCGGGGTCCTGCCCGTGCGGGTGCGGTTCGCCCGCGAGAAGACCCTCACGCGGCCGGAGGGCGAGGCCCTCGGGGAGCGCGTCGAGGGGTACGAGATCCACCACGGCGTCGCCGACGTCCAGGGCGGGGACGCCTTCCTGGACGGCTGCCGGGTCGGCCAGACCTGGGGCACGCACTGGCACGGCTCGCTGGAGTCGGACGGGTTCCGGCGGGCCTTCCTGCGCGAGGTCGCGGCCGCCGCCGGGCGCCGCTTCGTGCCGGCGCCCGACACCTCGTTCGCCGCGCTGCGCGAGGAGCAGCTCGACCGGCTCGGCGACCTGATCGAACAGCACGCGGACACGGACGCGCTGTGGCGGCTCATCGAGTCGGGCGCGCCGCGAGGACTGCCCTTCATTCCACCGGGAGCACCCGCATGAGCACTGTGTTGTTGTTGTCGACCGCCGACACGGACCTGCTGGCGGCCCGGGCCGCCTCCGGTGCCTCGTACCGGATCGGCAACCCGACCCGCGTGGACGTCCAGGAGGAGCTTCCGGCCCTCCTCGACGGCGCGGACATCGCCGTCGTGCGGCTGCTCGGCGGCAAGCGGGCCTGGGAGGACGGGCTCGCCGCGCTGAAGGCCTCCGGCGTCCCGACCGTGCTGCTGGGCGGCGAGGCGGTGCCCGACGCGGAGCTGATGGCCGAGTCGTCGGTGCCGGCGGGTGTCGTGGCGGAGGCGCTGAAGTACCTCGTGGAGGGCGGTCCGGCCAACCTCACCGAGCTGGCGCGGTTCCTGTCCGACACCGTGCTGCTCACGGGCGAGGGGTTCGCAGCCCCACAGCGGATGCCGGAGTACGGCGTCCGCGGCGAGCGCGCGCAGGAGGCGGGCCGGCCGACCGTCGGCGTGCTCTTCTACCGGGCACACGAGCTGAGCGGCAACACCGCCTTCGTGGACACCCTGTGCGATGCGATCGAGGCGCGGGGCGCCAACGCCCTCCCCGTCTACTGCGGTTCGCTGCGCGGGGCCGACGCGGGGCTGTACGAGCTCCTCGGGCGGGCGGACGCCCTCGTCGCCACCGTCCTCGCCGCCGGCGGCACCCACGCCTCGCAGGCCTCCGCGGGCGGAGACGAGGAGTCCTGGGACATCGGCGCCCTCGCCGAGCTGAACATCCCCGTGCTGCAAGGGCTGTGCCTGACGTCCTCACGGCGCGCCTGGGAGGCGTCCGACGCCGCCCTCTCCCCCATGGACGCCGCGATGCAGGTGGCCATCCCGGAGTTCGACGGGCGGCTGATCACCGTGCCGTTCTCGTTCAAGGAGCAGGGTGCGGACGACGTGCCCGTGTACGTCGCCGACCCGGAGCGGGCCGCGCGGGTCGCCGGGATCGCCGTACGGCACGCGCGGCTGAAGCACAAGGCGAACGCCGACAAGAAGCTCGCGCTCGTCTTCACCGCGTACCCGACCAAGCACTCGCGCGTCGGCAACGCCGTCGGGCTGGACACCCCGGCCTCGGCGGTGCGGGTGCTGGACGCCCTCAAGGACGCCGGGTACGGCCTCACCGAGTACCCGGACCAGGGCGACGAGCTGATCCACCGGCTCATCGAGGCCGGCGGGCACGACGTGGAGTGGCTGACGGACGAGCAGCTGGCCGCCGCGCCCGCCCGGGTGCCGCTGGCGGACTACCGGGCCTGGTTCGAGAAGCTCGACCCGGAGCTGAGGGACGCCATGACCGAGGCGTGGGGCGAGCCGCCGGGCAGCCTCTACGTCGACGGGGACGACATCGTGCTGGCGTCCCTGCAGTTCGGGAACGTCGTGGTGATGATCCAGCCGCCGCGCGGCTTCGGCGAGAACCCGATCGCGATCTACCACGACCCGGACATGCCGCCGTCCCACCACTACCTGGCGGCCTACCGCTGGCTGGAGAACAGTTTCGGCGCGGACGCGATCGTGCACATGGGCAAGCACGGCACGCTGGAGTGGCTGCCCGGCAAGGGCCTCGGGCTCAGCGGCGGGTGCGCCCCGGACGCCGTGCTCGGGGAGCTGCCGCTGATCTACCCGTTCATCGTCAACGACCCGGGCGAGGGCACCCAGGCCAAGCGGCGCGGGCACGCCACGGTCGTCGACCACCTGGTGCCGCCGATGGCCCGCGCCGACACCTACGGCGACCTGGCCAAGCTGGAGCAGCTCCTGGACGAGTACGCGCTCGTCTCCGACCTGGACCCGGCGAAGGCCCCGGCCGTGCGCGCGCAGATCTGGACCCTCGTCAAGGCCGCCGAGCTCCATCACGACCTGCATGTCGACGAGCAGCCGGACGACGACGCGTTCGACGAGTTCGTCATGCACATCGACGGCTATCTGTGCGAGATCAAGGACGTGCAGATCCGCGACGGCCTGCACATCCTGGGCGGCGGCCCGGTCGGTGAGCCGCGCGTCAACCTCGTGCTGGCGGTGCTGCGCGCCTCGCAGGTGTGGGGCGGGCAGGCCGACGCGCTGCCCGGGCTCAGGGCGGCGCTGGCGGCGCACTTCGGGCTGGTGGAGAAGGAGTTGCTGGCCGAGCCGGGCGCTGCGGTGAAGGTGCCGGCGGAGCTGACGGAGCTGGTGGCGGGCCCGGCGCGCACCGCCGCCGACGCGATCGACCTGCTGGAGCAGCTGTGCCGGCGGATCGCGGAGGGCATGGAGGAGCGCGGCTGGGCGGTCGCCGAGGCCCCGGCGCTGGTCCGGGAGGTGCTCGGCGGGGACGTCGCCGACGCCGTGGCGGTGCTGGAGTTCGCCTGCACGGAGGTCGTGCCGCGGCTGGCCGGGACCAGCGACGAGATCGGGCACATCCTGCGGGCGCTGGACGGCGGTTACGTCCCGGCGGGTCCCTCCGGCTCGCCAACCCGCGGTCTGGTCAACGTCCTGCCGACGGGGCGCAACTTCTACTCCGTCGACCCCAAGGCGATCCCGTCCCGGCTGAGCTGGGAGGTCGGGCAGTCGCTCGCGGACTCGCTGGTGCAGCGGTACCTGACCGACACCGGTGAGTACCCGGAGTCCGTCGGCCTGACGGTGTGGGGCACCTCGGCCATGCGCACCCAGGGCGATGACATCGCCGAGATCCTGGCGCTGCTGGGCTGCCGCCCGGTGTGGGACGACGCCTCGCGCCGGGTGACCGGGTTCGAGGTGATCCCCCCGCAGGAGCTCGGCCGGCCGCGCATCGACGTGACGGTCCGGATCTCCGGCTTCTTCCGGGACGCGTTCCCGCATGTGGTGGGGCTGATCGACGACGCAGTCCGCGCGGTCGCCGAGCTGGACGAGCCCGCCGAGCAGAACTACGTCCGGGCGCACGCCGACGAGGACACCGCCGAGCACGGCGACCGGCGCCGGGCGACCGCCCGGATCTTCGGCTCCAAGCCGGGGGCGTACGGGGCCGGTCTGCTGCCGCTGATCGACGCGCGCAACTGGCGCTCCGACGCGGACCTCGCCGAGGTGTACGCGGTCTGGG
Organism: Streptomyces chartreusis NRRL 3882; assembly: GCF_900236475.1. GTDB lineage: Bacteria > Actinomycetota > Actinomycetes > Streptomycetales > Streptomycetaceae > Streptomyces > Streptomyces chartreusis_D. Next base: position 6,983,288 of record NZ_LT963352.1, on the reverse strand, counting down.
GCGGCTACGCCTACGGGCGGGGCCTCGACGGGCGGGCCGCGCGCGGCGACATGGAGACGGCGTTCCGGCGGATCGCGGTCGCCGCGAAGAACGTCGACACGCGGGAGCACGACCTCGTCGACGCCGACGACTACTTCCAGTACCACGGCGGCATGGTCGCCATGGTCCGCCATCTGACGGGCGCGAGCCCCGAGGCGTACGTGGGCGACTCGGCCACTCCGGACCAGGTGAAGACCCGCACGCTGGGCGAGGAGACCCACCGGGTGTTCCGCGCCCGGGTGGTCAACCCGCGCTGGATGGCGGCCATGCGGCGGCACGGCTACAAGGGCGCCTTCGAGATGGCCGCGACCGTGGACTACCTGTTCGGGTACGACGCCACGGCCGGGGTCGTGGACGACTGGATGTACGAGAAACTCAGCGCCGAGTACGTCTTCGACCCGGAGAACCGGGACTTCATGAAGACGTCCAACCCCTGGGCGCTGCGCGGCATCACCGAGCGGCTGCTGGAGGCCGCCGACCGCGGACTGTGGGCGGAGCCGGACGCGGAGACGCTGGACCGGCTGCGCGCCACCTACCTGGAGCTCGAAGGCGACTTGGAAGGTGACGACAAGTGAGCACCCCGTTCCCGTTCACGGCCGTGGTCGGCCAGGACGACCTGCGGCTCGCACTGCTGCTGAACGCCGTGTCGCCGGCGGTCGGCGGTGTGCTGGTGCGCGGTGAGAAGGGCACCGCCAAGTCGACCGCCGTGCGGGCGCTGTCCGCGCTCATGCCTCAGGTGGACGTCGTCCCCGAGTGCCGCTTCTCCTGCGACCCCGGCTCCCCCGACCCCGCCTGCCCGGACGGGCCGCACGCGCCGGGAACCGCCGGCCGGTCCCGTCCGGCCCGGATGGTGGAACTGCCCGTCGGCGCCTCGGAGGACCGGCTGGTGGGCGCGCTGGACATCGAGCGGGCGCTGTCGGAGGGCGTGAAGGCCTTCGAGCCCGGCCTGCTCGCCGACGCGCACCGCGGCATCCTCTACGTGGACGAGGTCAACCTCCTCCACGACCACCTGGTCGATCTGCTGCTCGACGCGGCCGCGATGGGCGCCTCGTACGTGGAACGCGAGGGCGTCTCCGTACGGCACGCGGCACGGTTCCTGCTCGTCGGCACCATGAACCCCGAAGAGGGCGAGCTGCGGCCGCAGTTGCTCGACCGGTTCGGGCTGACCGTGGAGGTCTCGGCCTCGCGGGAGCCCGAGCAGCGGGTGGAGGTCGTCCGGCGGCGGCTCGCCTACGACGCCGATCCGGAGGGGTTCGCGGCCCGGTGGGCGGACGAGGAGGCCGACGTACGGGCGCGGATCGTCGCGGCGCGGGAGCTGCTGCCGTCGGTACGGCTGGGCGACGGGGCGCTGCGGCAGATCGCGGCGACCTGCGCGGCCTTCGAGGTCGACGGCATGCGCGCCGACATCGTGATGGCGCGCACGGCGACGGCGCTGGCGGCCTGGGCGGGGCGTACGGACGTGCTCGCGGAGGACGTCCGGCAGGCCGCGCTGCTCGCGCTGCCGCACCGCCGGCGGCGCAACCCCTTCGACGCGCCGGGGCTGGACGAGGACAAGCTGGACGAGACCCTGGAGGAGTTCTCCGGGGACGACGACCCGGACCCCGATCCCGACCAGGGCCCGGAGGGGCCCGGCGGGGGCGGCGGGCAGCCCGAGCCCGACGAGGGGCCCCAGGGCGATGACACCGGGGCTCCGCCCGAGGCCGGGGAGAACGGGCAGCCGCAGCCGTCCGGGGCCGGTGAGCAGTCGGCCGTACGGGCGGCGGAGCCGTTCAGGACCAAGGTGCTGAGCGTGCCCGGGATCGGCGAGGGGGCCACCGGGCGGCGTTCCCGGGCGCGGACCGAGCACGGGCGGACGACCGGGGCCCGGCGGCCGCGGGGCGCGCTCACCAAGCTGCACCTGGCGGCGACCGTGCAGGCCGCGGCACCGCACCAGCGGGCGCGCGGGCGGTCCGGGCCGGGTCTTGTCGTGCGCCGGGACGATCTGCGGCAGGCGACCCGCGAGGGGCGCGAGGGCAACCTCGTGCTCTTCGTCGTGGACGCCTCCGGGTCGATGGCGGCGCGGCAGCGGATGAGTGCCGTGAAGGGGGCCGTGCTGTCGCTGCTGCTGGACGCGTACCAGCGGCGCGACAAGGTGGGGCTGGTGACGTTCCGGGGTTCGGGCGCCGACGTCGCGCTGCCGCCGACCTCGTCCGTGGACGCGGCGGCGGCCCGGCTGGAGTCGCTGCCGACCGGCGGGCGCACACCGCTGGCCGCCGGGCTGCTGCGCGCGCACGACGTGCTGCGGGTGGAGCGGCTGCGGGATCCGGCACGGCGGCCGCTGGTCGTGCTGGTGACGGACGGGCGGGCCACCGGAGGCCCGGAGCCGGTCGCCCTGGCCGGGCGGGCGGCACGGCTGTTCGCGGCCGAGGGCGTCGCGTCGGTCGTCGTGGACTGCGAGTCGGGGCCGGTGCGGCTGGGGCTCGCCGGGCAGCTCGCCGGTGAGCTGGGCGGCACCGCCGTGACGCTGGACGAGCTGCGGGCCGACTCGATCGCCGGGCTGGTCAGGGATGTGCAGGGGACTTCGAGGAGGGCCGCGTAATGCCGCAGGGACAGCCGAGTGTCATTCCGGACGACGGTCTGACGACCCGGCAGCGCCGGAACCGGCCGCTCGTCGTCGTGCACACGGGCGTCGGCAAGGGCAAGTCGACGGCCGCCTTCGGGCTCGCGCTGCGGGCCTGGAACCAGGGGTGGCCGATCGGGGTGTTCCAGTTCGTCAAGTCGGCGAAGTGGAAGGTCGGCGAGGAGAACGCGCTGCGCGTGCTCGGTGCCTCCGGCGAGGGCGGGACCGTCGCCTGGCACAAGATGGGCGAGGGCTGGTCCTGGGTGCAGCGCGATGCGCAACTGGACAACGAGGAGAAGGCCCGGGAGGGCTGGGAGCAGGTCAAGCGGGACCTGGCGGCGGAGACCTACCGGCTGTACGTGCTGGACGAGTTCGCCTACCCGATGCACTGGGGGTGGGTCGACACGGACGAGGTCGTGGACGTCCTGCGGAACCGGCCCGGTACCCAGCATGTGGTGATCACGGGGCGCAACGCTCCGGAGAAGCTCGTGGACTTCGCCGACCTCGTGACCGACATGTCCAAGGTGAAGCACCCGATGGACGCCGGGCAGAAGGGGCAGAGGGGCATCGAGTGGTGATGTCCTCGTCCGTGCCCCGGCTGGTCGTCGCCGCGCCCTCGTCGGGCAGCGGCAAGACCACCGTCGCCACGGGGCTGATGGCCGCGTTCGCCGCGCGGGGACTCGCGGTGTCCCCGCACAAGGTCGGGCCGGACTACATAGACCCCGGGTACCACGCGCTCGCGACCGGGCGGGTGGGGCGGAACCTCGACGCGTACCTGTGCGGGCCGGACCTGGTCGGGCCGTTGTTCCTGCACGGGGCGCGCGGGTGTGACGTCGCCGTCGTCGAGGGCGTGATGGGGCTGTACGACGGGGCCGCCGGGGAGGGGGAGCTGGCCTCCACGGCTCATGTCGCGAAGTTGTTGCGGGCGCCGGTGGTGCTGGTCGTCGACGCGTCGTCGCAGTCCCGGTCGGTGGCGGCGCTGGTGCACGGGTTCGTCTCCTGGGATCCGCAGGTGCGGGTCGGGGGCGTGATCCTGAACAAGGTCGCCTCGGACCGGCACGAGGTGATGCTGCGGGAGGCGTTGGAGCAGGTGGGGGTGCCTGTGCTCGGGGTGCTGCGGCGGGCTCCGCAGGTGGACACGCCGTCGCGGCATCTGGGGCTGGTGCCGGTCGCCGAGCGGCGGGCCGAGGCGGTGGAGGCGGTCGCGGCGATGGCCGCGCAGGTCTCCGACGGTTGTGATCTGGACGCGTTGATGGGGTTGGCGCGGGGTGCGGGGGCGTTGTCGGGTGCGGCTTGGGATGCGGCTGAGGCTGTTTCCTCGTCCACCCACCACTCGACGCAGTCGGACGAGAAGCCGAAGCCGAGGGTCGCTGTCGCCGGTGGTCCCGCGTTCACCTTCTCCTACGCCGAGCACACCGAGCTGCTCGCCGCCGCCGGTGCCGACGTCGTGCCCTTCGATCCGCTGCGGGACGAGGAACTGCCCGAAGGGACGCGCGGGTTGGTGATCGGGGGCGGGTTCCCCGAGGTGTACGCCGCCGAGCTGTCCGCCAATGAACCCCTGCGGAAGGCCGTTGCGCACCTGGCGGGGAGCGGCGCTCCGGTGGCCGCCGAGTGTGCCGGGCTGCTGTATCTGTGCCGGGAGCTGGACGGGCAGCCGATGTGCGGGGTGCTGGACGCCGGGGCGCGGATGACCGGACGGCTGACCCTGGGGTACCGGGACGCGGTGGCCGTCGGCGACAGTGTGCTCGCGGCGGCGGGGACACGGATGCGGGGGCACGAGTTCCACCGGACCGCCGTGGAGCCCGGGGCGGGGGCCGAACCCGCCTGGGGCCTCAAGACCCCTCGGCGGCGGGTCGAGGGGTTCGTGCAGCGCGGTGTGCACGCGAGCTATCTGCACACGCACTGGGCGGCGCAGCCCGGTGTCGCCCGTCGGTTCGTGGAGAGGTGCCGGACGTCATGAGCAGCAGGCTGGTCGGGGTCGGGGTCGGGCCCGGGGATCCGGAGCTGGTGACCGTCAAGGGCGTGAACGCCCTGCGCGAGGCGGACGTCGTCGTCGTGCCCGTGATGGCTGCGCCCGATGGCAAGGACGGGGGCGAGCGCGGGCGGGCCGAGGCGACCGTGCTGCACTACGTGCCCGAGGAGAAGGTCGTCCGGGTCGTGTTCGCGCTGAACGAGCGGAGCGACCGGGCCCGGCGCGAGGCGGCCTGGGACGCGGCCGGGCAGCGGGTGGCCGAGCTGCTGCGCGGGCACGGCGCCGTCGCCTTCGCGACCATCGGGGACCCCAACGTGTACTCCACCTTCACCTACCTCGCGCAGACCATCGCCGAGCTGGTGCCCGGGACCGTCGTCGAGACCGTGCCCGGGATCACCGCCATGCAGGACCTCGCCGCGCGGTCGGGCGCCGTGCTGACCGAGGGGACCGAGCCGCTCACGCTCGTGCCCGTCACGGCGGGGTCGACCGTGCTCAAGGAGGCCCTCGCCGGGCCCGGGACCGTCGTCGCCTACAAGTTCGGCCGGCAGGCGCACGAGGTCGGCGAGGCGCTGCGGGAGACCGGGCGGATCGGCGACGCGGTGTGGGGGTCGGCGCTGGGGCTGACGGAGGAGTCGATCCGGCCGGCCGCCGAACTCGACGGCACTCCCCTGCCCTATCTGTCGACGCTCATCTCCCCCGCGCGGCGCGACGGCGGCCGGGGCGGAAAGCTCTGACGCGCCCGTCCATCACCCTGCCCCACCGGTAACCCCCCTGTACGAGAGGACCAACCCCATGGCCGACGCCCCCACCGGCAAGGTGACCTTCGTCGGTGCCGGCCCCGGCGCCGCCGACCTGCTGACGTTCCGTGCCGCGCGCGCCATCGCCGAGGCCGACGTGGTGATCTGGGCGGCCAGCCTGGTCCAGGCGGAGGTCCTCCAGCACGCGCGCCGGGACGCGGAGATCCTCGACTCGGCGGCCCTGTCCCTGGAGGACGTGGTGGCGGTGTACGAGCGGGCGCGCGAGGAGGGGCTGAAGGTGGCCCGGATCCACTCCGGTGACCCCGCCCTGTGGGGCGGCACCCAGGAGCAGCTCGACCGGTGTGCCGAGATCGGCCTGGCGACCGAGGTCGTGCCCGGGGTGTCCGCCTTCTCCGCGGTCGCCGCGCTCGCCCGGCGCGAGCTGACCATCCCCGAGGTCGCCCAGTCCGTCGTGCTGACCCGGCTGGGCGGGGGCAAGACGCCCATGCCGCCCGGGGAGGAGGTCCGCGAGTTCGCCAAGCACGGCACCACCATGGCGATCTTCCTCTCCGCCGCCCGCAGCGGGCAGCTGGTGCGGGAGCTGCTGGAGGGCGGTTATCCGACGACGACCCCGGTCGTGGTCGCGTACCAGGCGACCTGGCCGGAGGAGCTGGTCGTGAAGTGCACGGTCGGCACGTTGGAGGAGACGGTCAAGGAGCACAAGCTCTGGAAGCACACGCTGTTCCTGGTCGGCCCGGCGCTCGACGCGCACGGCACGCGCTCGCACCTCTACCACCCGGGCCACTTCCACGGTTACCGCAAGGCCGACCCCGAGGCCCGCAAGGCCCTGCGCGAACGGGGTGCCCGCTCATGATGGTCCGGCCTCCCGTACCTGTCGAACGCAGGGAAGACATCGCAGAAGGAGTCGCTCAGTGATCGGCCTCATTTCCGCCACGACGGCGGGCGCGGCTGCGCGGGACCGGCTTGCCGCCGCGTGGCCGGACCGCACACGCGTGTACGAGGGTCCCGTCGGTGACGCCGTACGGGCCGCGTTCGCGCAGTGCGAGCAGCTCGTGTGCTTCCTGGCGACCGGCGCGGTGGTGCGGCTGGTGGCACCGCTGCTGTCCGGCAAGACGGCGGACCCGGGCGTGGTGTGCGTCGACGAGGGCGGGCGGTTCGCGGTGTCCCTGGTGGGCGGGCACGCGGGCGGGGCCAACGAACTCGCCCGGGAAGTCGGGGAGTTGCTGGGTGCCGAGCCGGTCGTGACCACGGCGACGGACGCCGTGGACCTGCCCGGCCTGGACACCCTCGGCCTGCCCGTGGAGGGCGATGTCGCCGGGGTCTCCCGGGCGTTGCTGGACGGTGAGGCGGTGGCGCTGCGTGCCGAGGTGGCCTGGCCGCTGCCGGCGCTCCCGGTGGCCGCCGAGGGGGCGTGCACGATCCGGCTGACCGACCGGCTCGTCGAGGTGGCCGAGCGCGAGGTGGTGCTGCGCCCGCCGTCCCTGGTCGTCGGGGTCGGGGCGTCGAAGGGCGCTCCCGCCGAGGAGGTGCTCGGGCTGGTCGAGGGCACGCTGCGGGAGGCCGGGCTGTCCGCGGCGTCGGTCGCCGAGCTCGCCACCGTCGACGCCAAGGCCGAGGAGCCCGGCATCGTCGAGGCCGCCCGGCGGCTCGGTGTGCCCCTGGTGACGTACCCCGCCGGTGAGTTGGCCGGGGTCGACGTGCCCAACCCGTCCGACGCGCCGCTCACCGCCGTCGGCACCCCCTCGGTCGCGGAGGCCGCCGCCCTGGTGCGCGGGGGCGAACTCCTCGTCCCCAAGCGGAAGTCGGCCGCCAGCCCCGCCATGGCGACCTGTGCCGTCGTACGGCGACCGGGGCGCGGGCGGCTCGCGGTGGTCGGGCTCGGGCCGGGTGCCCGGGACCTGCTGACGCCGCGCGCGAAGGCCGAACTCCGGCGCGCCTCCGTGCTCGTCGGACTCGACCAGTACGTCGACCAGATCCGCGATCTGCTGCGGCCCGGCACCCGGATCCTGGAGTCGGGGCTGGGGGCCGAGGAGGAGCGGGCGCGCACGGCCGTCGAGGAGGCTCGCGAGGGGCGGGCCGTCGCGCTGATCGGCAGCGGGGACGCGGGCGTGTACGCCATGGCCTCCCCCGCGCTCGCCGAGGCCTCCGACGACATCGACGTGGTCGGTGTGCCCGGCGTGACGGCGGCGCTCGCGGCCGGCGCGATCCTGGGCGCGCCGCTGGGCCACGACCACGTGTCGATCAGCCTGTCCGACCTGCACACGCCGTGGGAGGTCATCGAGCGGCGGGTACGGGCGGCGGCCGAGGCCGACATCGTGGTGACGTTCTACAACCCGCGTTCCCGCGGCCGCGACTGGCAGCTGCCCAAGGCGCTGGGCATCCTCGCCGAGCACCGGGCGCCGACGACGCCGGTCGGTGTCGTGCGCAACGCCTCACGGCCGGACGAGTCCGCCCGGCTCACGACTCTGGCCGCGCTCGACCCGGCGACGGTCGACATGATGACGGTCGTCACCGTGGGCAACACCGCGACCCGCGAGATCGCCGGTCGCATGGTGACGCCGCGCGGCTACCGCTGGCAGGAGGAGCCCGAGTGAACCGCGCCGTCCACCACCCCACTTCCGCCGAGGAGAAACTGTGACCACCCCGCCCGCCCTGCTCATCGCCGGCCACGGCACCCGTGACGACGCCGGAGCCGAGGCGTTCCGCGACTTCGTGCGGGAGCTGGGGGCCCGCCACCCGGAACTGCCCGTCGCGGGCGGCTTCATCGAACTCTCCCCGCCGCCGCTGGGCGAGGCCGTCACCGAGCTGGTGGAGCGGGGCGTACGGCGGTTCGCCGCCGTGCCGCTGATGCTGGTGTCCGCCGGGCACGCCAAGGGCGACATCCCGGCGGCGCTGGCCCGCGAGAAGGAACGGCACCCCGGGATCTCGTACACGTACGGGCGTCCGCTCGGCCCGCACCCCGCGCTGCTGAACGTGCTGGAGCGGCGGCTGGACGAGGCGCTGGGCGGCGCCGCGGGGCGCCGGCCGGGTGACCGGGCCGACGTGACGGTGCTGCTGGTGGGGCGCGGGTCGACGGACCCGGACGCCAACGCCGAGGTGCACAAGGCGGCCCGGCTGCTGTGGGAGGGGCGCGGGTACGCGGGGGTCGAGACGGCGTTCGTGTCGCTGGCGGCGCCGGACGTGCCGAGCGGACTCGACCGGTGCGCACGGCTGGGCGCCCGCCGGATCGTGGTGCTCCCCTACTTCCTGTTCACCGGCATCCTGCCGGACCGGGTGCGGCAGCAGACGGAGGGCTGGGCGGCGGCGCACCCGGAGGTCGAGGTGTGCTCGGCCGACGTCATCGGGCCGGAGCCGGAGCTGCTGGACCTGGTGTGGGAGCGGTACGCGGAGGCCGTCGAGGGTGATCTGCGGATGAACTGCGACTCGTGCGTGTACCGCATCGCGCTGCCGGGCTTCGAGGACAAGGTGGGGCTGCCGCAGCAGCCGCACTTCCACCCGGACGACGACGGCCACCACCACGGGCACGGGCACCACCACGGGGCGCACTCCCATGCCCACTGACGGCGGCCACGATCTGCGGCACCACGGGGACGCGGAGGTCCGGGACGACGGCGGCTCGCTCGTCGACCTCGCCGTGAACGTCCGCGCGGACACCCCGCCGGCGTGGCTGCGGGAGCACATCGCCGCGTCGCTGGGCGGGTTGGCGGCCTACCCGGACGGGCGGGCCGCACGCGCGGCGGTGGCGGCGCGGCACGGTCTGCCGGCGGAGCGGGTGCTGCTGACGGCGGGGGCGGCGGAGGCGTTCGTGCTGCTGGCGCGGGCGCTGAAGGTGCGGCGGCCGGTCGTCGTGCACCCGCAGTTCACGGAGCCGGAGGCCGCGCTGCGGGACGCGGGGCACACGGTCGACCGGGTGCTGCTGCGGGAGGAGGACGGCTTCCGGCTGGACCCGGCGGCCGTCCCCGAGACCGCGGACCTGGTGGTGATCGGCAATCCGACGAACCCGACGTCGGTGCTGCACCCGGCGGACGTGATCGCCTCCCTCGCCCGGCCCGGGCGGCTGCTGGTCGTGGACGAGGCGTTCATGGACGCGGTGCCGGGCGAGCGGGAGTCCCTCGCGGAGCGCGTCGACGTGCCCGGCCTCGTGGTGCTGCGCAGCCTGACCAAGACGTGGGGGCTCGCGGGGCTGCGGATCGGGTACGTACTGGCGGCGCCGGAGACCGTCCGGGACCTGGAGCGGGCGCAGCCGCTGTGGCCGGTGTCGACGCCGGCGCTGGCCGCGGCGCAGGCGTGCGTGGGGCCACGGGCGGTGGCGGAGGCGGCCCACGCGGCGCACCGCATCGCCGCGGACCGGGCCCACCTGCTGACGGGCCTGGCCCGCTTCGCCCCGGCCGGGCTGCGGGTGGCCGGGCCCGCGCAGGGCCCCTTCGTCCTGGTCCGCCTTCCGCACGCGGCGGCCGTACGCAGCCGCCTGCGCGACCTCGGCTACGCCGTGCGGCGTGGGGACACCTTCCCCGGCCTGGACGGGGAGTGGCTGCGGCTGGCGGTGCGGGACCGGGCGACGATGGACGGGTTCCTGCGGGCGCTGGAGCGTGCGGTGGCGGCCTGACGGCCCACCGCCGGGCGGCCCGGCCGTCTCGGTCCCGATCGGTGCGCCGGCCCGGGGCCCACCCTGGCTGGGTTCGTCCTGGTCCTCCACGGTCTCAGAGGTCCGCACGCCCTGCCGTCCGGGGCCGGAAGCCGCAGGTCAGCTCCGGCGGCGGGCCAGGACCACCGTGTCCCGCCCGCCGCGAGCAGGGCGATGACGCCGCCCACGAGGTACGGCGTCGTGGAGCCGCCGCCCGGCTACCCGACCACGCGCCCGTTCAGCACCACCCGGCGCGGCGCCGCCAGCACCCCCACGTCCTTGCGCGGGTCCTCGTCGTAGACGACGAGGTCGGCCGGGGCGCCCTCGTCCAGGCCGGGGCGGCCGAGCCAGGCCCGGGCCGTCCAGGTCCCGGCGGCCAGGGCCTCGACGGGCGGGATGCCCGCGGTGACCAGTTCGGCGACCTCGGCCGCCGCGAGGCCGTGGGCGAGTCCGCCGCCGGCGTCGGTGCCGACGAAGACCGGGATCCCGGCGTCGTGGGCGCTGCGTACGGTGTCGTAGCGGCGCTCGTGGAGCCTGCGCATATGGGCCGACCAGCGCGGGAACCTGGCCTCGCCGCCGTCGGCGAGCCGGGGGAACGTCGCGATGTTGACCAGGGTCGGGACGATGGCGACGCCCCGCTCGGCGAAGAGCGGGACGAGGTCCTCGGTCAGGCCCGTCGCGTGTTCGACGCAGTCGATGCCGGCCTCGACGAGGTCCTGGAGGGAGTCCTCCGAGAAGCAGTGCGCGGTGACCCGGGCGCCCAGCCGGTGCGCCTCGGCGATCGCCGCCTCCACCGCCCCGCGGGGCCAGCAGGCCGACAGGTCGCCGAGGTCGCGGTCGATCCAGTCGCCGACCAGCTTCACCCAGCCGTCGCCGCGCCGGGCCTCCCGGGCGACGTAGGCGACCAGGTCGTCCGGCTCGATCTCCCAGGCGTAGTTGCGGATGTAGCGGCGGGTGCGGGCGATGTGCCGCCCGGCGCGGATGATCTTCGGCAGGTCGTCGCGGTCGTCGATCCAGCGGGTGTCGGAGGGCGAGCCCGCGTCGCGGATCAGCAGTGTGCCCGCGTCCCGGTCGGTCAGCGCCTGCTTCTCGGCGACGTCCTGCGGGACCGCGCCGTGCCGGTCGAGTCCCACGTGGCAGTGCGCGTCGACGAGGCCGGGCAGGGCCCAGCCCCGGACGGTACGGATGTCGCGGGCGCCGGCGGGACGGTCGTAGGAGATCCGGCCGTCGACGACCCACAGCTCGTCGCGGACCTCCTCGGGCCCGACGAGCACCCGTCCCTTCACGTGCAGCACCGTGCGATCGCTCATGTACGGCACCCTAGTCAGCGGCTAGTCGGCCTTGCCCACCTGGTCCGAGGTCTCCTCCTCCACCTCGGCCATGGCGGGGTCGAGGAGGCGGGAGAGGAAGTGGCGGGTGCGGTCGTGACGCGGGTTGCCGATGACCTGCTCGGGCGTGCCGTCCTCGACGATCACGCCGCCGTCCATGAAGACGACCCGGTCGGCGACCTCGCGGGCGAAGGTCATCTCGTGGGTGACGACCATCATCGTCATGCCCTCGTCGGCGAGCATGCGCATCACCGCGAGGACGTCGCCGACCAGTTCGGGGTCCAGCGCCGAGGTCGGCTCGTCGAACAGCATCACCTCGGGGCCCATGGCCAGGGCCCGGGCGATGGCGACGCGCTGCTGCTGGCCGCCGGAGAGGGAGGAGGGGTAGGCGGCCGCCTTCTCGGACAGGCCCACGCGCGCCAGGTTCTCGGCGGCCACCTGCGCGGCCGCCGCCTTGTCGCGACGAAGCACCCGGCGCTGCGGCAGCGTGAGGTTCTCGGTCACCGTGAGGTGCGGGAAGAGGTTGAACTGCTGGAAGACCATCCCGATGCGGCGGCGCACGGCGTCGATGTCGACGTCCGGGTCGGTCAGTTCCGTACCGCCGACGAACACCTGGCCCTTGGTCGGCTCCTCCAGCAGGTTCACGCAGCGCAGCAGCGTCGACTTGCCGGAGCCGGACGGGCCGATGACACAGACGACCTCGCCCCGGCCGATCTCCAGGTCGATGCCGCGCAGCACCTCGTTGGCGCCGAACGACTTGTGCAGCGCGCGCACCTCGATCTCGGGTCGGCTCATGTGACGGCCTCCTGGGCCTTCGCCTCCATGCGGCGTACGACGAAGCCGAGCGGGATCGTGACCAGCAGGTAGCAGAGTCCGGCGACCAGGATCGGCGTGGAGTTGGCGGTCTGGCTGGCCAGGTCGCGGCCGTACTTGGACAGTTCGCGCTCCTCCAGGGTGACGCCGAGGAACAGCACCAGCGAGGAGTCCTTGAACAGCAGCACCAGTTCGTTGGTGAGCGGCGGCAGGATGATGCGGAACGCCTGCGGGATGACGATGGAGATCATGGCCCTTGCGGGCGAGAAGCCGAGCGAACGGGCCGCCTCCATCTGCCCCTTGGGCACGGCCTGGATGCCGGCGCGGATCGTCTCGGCCATGTACGCGGCGGCCACCAGGCCGAGGGCGAGGGCGACCTTGCCGTAGGTGCCGCCGACGATCTCGGTGCCGGGGAAGGCCAGCGGTACGGCCACGCCGATGAAGATGAAGATCAGCAGGGCGGGCAGGCCGCGGAAGATCTCGATGTAGATCCCGGCGAGCCAGCGGTAGGGGCCCACGGAGGACAGCCGCATCAGCGCGATCGCCATGCCGAGGGCCAGCCCCACGGCGAAGCCGGTCACCGTGTAGAGCACGGTGTTCTTCAGCGCCAGCGTGATGACGTCCGGGAACATGCGCTCGGCGATGTCCGCCTGGGCGAACTGGTTCTGCAGCCGGCCCCAGTCGGCCGAGACCGCGAAGGCGATCACGGCCGCGACGAAGACGGCGTACTGGACGCCGCGCGACAGGCTGCGCTTCTGCCGCCGGGTCAGGCCCTTCTTCTTCGGCTGGACCCCGGGCGTGGCGGTGTCGGTCATGAGGCGGCCGGCGACGCGGCGGACTCGTCGTAGGGGCCGATCCACTGCTCGTACAGCTTCTTGTACGTGCCGTCGGTCTCGGCGTCCTTGATCGCCTTGTTGATGGCGGCGAGGAGCTTAGTGTTGCCCTTCTTCACCGTGAAGCCGTACTGCTCGCCGGTGTCGAGGTTGTCGACGACCTTGAAGGCGTCGGCGTTGGCCTTGTCCTTCAGCCAGCCCTGGACGACGGGGTAGTCGATGACGACGGCCTGGACCTGGCCGGTGCGCAGGCCGTTGAGGACGGCGTCGGAGGACTCGAAGGAGACCGGGTCGAGGCCCTTGCTCTTGGCGTAGTCCTCACCGGTCGTCTGGGCCTGGGCGCCGAGCTTCTTGCCCTTGAGGTCGGCGAAGGAGCCGATGCCGCTCTTCTTGTCGACCAGCACCGCCTGGGTGGCGTTGAAGTACGGGTCGGAGAAGTCGACGTTCTTCTTGCGCTCCTCGGTGATGGTCATGCCGGCCGCGGCGAGGTCGCACTGGCCGGCGTTGAGGGACCCGCCCGTCTTGAAGTTCTCGAAGGGCTGGTCGACGATGTCCTGCTGCACGCCCAGGTCCTTGGCGACCAGGTCGATCAGCGACACGTCGAAGCCCTGGACCTTGCCGTCGATCTCCGACTGGAACGGCGGATACGGCAGGTGGGTGCAGGTGGTGAGCTTGCCCGCCTTGACGAGCTCGACGCCGCCCGCGGCCGTCTTCTTGCCGCTGCCGCCGTCGTCGGTGGAGGTGCAGCCGGCCACGAGCAGCAGCCCGGCCGTCGCGGTGGTGGCGGCCAGGATGCGGGCCCGGTGCCCGGGGTGCGTGTTCACGGCGAGCCTCCTGTGAGTGAACTGTGGGTTCTGATCATAAGGAGAAGTTTGGGTCTCTGAAAACAATCCGATGGCTGCGCAGCCGTCGGGCCTGGGAAGTCGCCGGTCGCAGGGCGCCGGGGCACGGCGGTTACGCTCGTTTCCGTTGTTTCCGCGATTTGTCCCCATGAGTTGGAGAGAGCGCCACCGTGACGCATCCGTTTCTGGACCTGGCCCCGCTCGGTGCGGACCGTTTCGCCGCGATCGAGGACCGTGTGGCACGGCTGCTGGGCACCGAGCAGGACGTCGTGATCATGCAGGGCGAGGCGTTGCTGCCGCTGGAGGGCGCGATCCGTGCCGCGGCCGGTCCGGGCACGACGGCCCTGAACGTCATCACGGGCCCGTACGGGCAGACCTTCGGCGACTGGCTGCGGGACTGCGGGGCGACGGTGGTCGACCTGGCGGTGCCCTTCCACACGGCGGTCACGGCCGAGCAGGTCCGGCAGGCCTTCGCCGAGCACCCGGAGATCGACTTCGTGTCCCTGGTGCACGCGGAGGCGGCGACCGGCAACACCAATCCGGTCGCGGAGATCGGCGAGGTGGTGCGGGCGCACGGGGCCCTGTTCTACCTGGACGCGGTGGCGTCGATCGGTGCCGAGCCGGTGCTCCCGGACGCGTGGGGCGTGGATCTGTGCGTGATCGGGGCGCAGAAGGCGATGGGCGGGCCGGCCGGCGTGTCGGCCGTGTCGGTGAGCGAGCGGGCCTGGGCCCGGATGGCGGCGAACCCGCGGGCGCCGCGCCGGTCGTATCTGTCGCTGCTCGACTGGAAGGAGCGGTGGATCGACGGCGGTCGCAAGACGCTGCTGCACGCTCCGGCGCAGCTGGAGATGCTGGCGCTGGAGGCGTGCGTGGAGCGGATCGAGGCGGTGGGGCCGGACACCGTGATGGCCCGGCACGCCTCGGCCGCGACGGCCACGCGGGCCGGGGCCCTCGCGCTCGGTGGCGGGCTGGAGCCGTACGTGTACGAGGCCCGGGACGCGGCGCCCGTCGCAACGACGCTCCGGGCGCCGTCCGGGGTGGTGGCGTCGGAGCTGGTGGCCAGGGCGCTGGGGGCGGATCCGGCGGTGCCGCTCGCCGCCGGCGGGGGTGCGTTGGCCAAGGAGATGATCCGGGTCAATCACTACGGGGCCGATGCCACGCCGGGGGCCGTGCGGGCGAGCCTGGCGGCGCTGGGGGCCGCACTCTCGGAGGCGGGGCTGTCGGTGGACGTGGCCGGGGCGCTGCGGGCTGCCGAGGAGGCGTGGCGGTAGCAGGGGCGCGCCGTTGTCAGTGGCCCGTGTCATGCTCCCCGCATGACCACCGACACCCCTTCCGACATCCCCGCCGGCACCCCCCACACCCTTCCCGACGGCCGTCCCGTCCCGCTCCTCACCGGTGACGAGCGGGCCATGCTCGAGAGCTGGCTGGACTTCCACCGCGCCACGCTGGCGCTGAAGTGCGCCGGGCTGGACGACGCGCAGGTACGGACGGCGTCGGCCGAGCCGTCCACGCTGACGCTGCTCGGGCTGGTGCAGCACCTCGCCGAGGTCGAGCGGAACTGGTTCCAGCGGGTGGCCGCCGGCCTCGACGTGCCGCCGGTCTACGAGGACGGCACCGGCTACACGCTGGACCCCGGGCGGGGGCTCGACGAGGCGCTCGGGATCTGGCGGCGGGAGATCGCGCGGGGCCGGGAGCTGTGTGCGGGGCTGCCGCTGGACCACATCGGACGGGTCGCCGAGGGACCGGTGCCCGGGATGGAGGTCAGCATGCGCTGGGTGCTGATTCACATGATCGAGGAGTACGCACGGCACAACGGTCACGCCGATCTCCTGCGGGAACGCGTCGACGGAGTGACCGGGGCCTGAATTGCACGTGCTTTCCGAAGCGACCCGTATGTAAGCTGGCACACAATTAAGAATTCTTTCAGGAATAGATTCCTGTATTCTTCTGCCCGCTTTCTCCGATCCTAAACCCGAAGATTTTGCGGACACTCGGAGAGGAAATTCGGGCGGATCTCGTGGGGATTACATGGCTGTGACGCGTTACACATCGTGACCGCTATGCCCGGTATTACCCGGACAATATCGGGCATCTTGCCGCCGTGCGATGTGAAGCCTCGCGCTCGCGCGATAACACAGGCTCGGCTCATACGTAACCCCTCTCGGCGATGCAATTTCGAATTTCGCTGGGTAAGTTCAATTCGCATGACTGCCGTACAAGCAGATCCGCAAATCGACCGCCCCACGGTGGCTGACGGAGCCGCACTGTGGCGGATGGCGAAGGACTCGAAGGTTCTCGACCTGAACTCGTCCTACAGCTATCTGCTGTGGTGCCGCGACTTCGCGGCCACGTCGGCCGTAGCGCGTGACGAGCACGGCGAGCCGATGGGTTTCATCACCGGGTACGTGCGGCCGGACAGCCCGCGCACCCTGCTGGTCTGGCAGGTGGCGGTGGACGAGGCGCACCGCGGGCGCGGACTGGCCGCCGCGCTGCTCGACGGTCTGGTCGCGCGGACCGTGACCGAGCGAGGGGTGACCACGGTGGAGACCACCATCACTCCGGGCAACACCGCCTCGGAGCGCCTGTTCACGTCGTTCGCCGAGCGTCACGGCGCGCGGCTGGAGCGCGAGGTGCTGTTCGACACGGGCCTGTTCCCCGACGGGCCGCACGACGCAGAGGTGCTGTACCGCATCGGCCCCCTGCCCCGCTGACTTCTTCCCGCCCCCACTCCCGCAGACTTCCCCCACGTACCGAGGAGCGATTCGTCGTGACCATCACCCAGCCCGACCTGAGCGTCTTCGAGACCGTCGAGTCCGAGGTGCGCAGCTACTGCCGCGGCTGGCCCACCGTCTTCGACCGTGCGGTGGGCAGCCGCATGTACGACGAGGACGGCCATGAGTACCTCGACTTCTTCGCCGGAGCCGGGTCACTGAACTACGGGCACAACAACCCCGTCCTGAAACGCGCTCTGATCGACTACCTGGAGCGGGACGGCGTCACGCACGGGCTCGACATGTCGACCACCGCCAAGCGCACGTTCCTGGAGGCCTTCCAGAACCTGCTGCTGCGGCCGCGCGACCTGCCGTACAAGGTCATGTTCCCGGGCCCGACCGGCACCAACGCCGTGGAGGCCGCGCTGAAGCTGGCGCGGAAGGTGAAGGGGCGCGAGTCGATCGTGTCGTTCACCAACGCCTTCCACGGCATGTCGCTGGGTTCGCTGGCCGTGACCGGCAACGCCTTCAAGCGGGCCGGCGCCGGCATCCCGCTGGTGCACGGCACGCCCATGCCGTTCGACAACTACTTCGACGGCACCGTCGAGGACTTCCTGTGGTTCGAGCGGCTGCTGGAGGACCAGGGCTCCGGCCTGAACAAGCCGGCCGCCGTGATCGTCGAGACCGTGCAGGGCGAAGGCGGCATCAACGTGGCCCGGGCCGAGTGGCTGCGTGCCCTGTCCGAGCTGTGCGAGCGGCAGGACATGCTGCTGATCGTCGACGACATCCAGATGGGCTGCGGCCGTACCGGCGCGTTCTTCTCCTTCGAAGAGGCGGGCATCACGCCGGACATCGTCACCGTCTCGAAGTCGATCAGCGGCTACGGCCTGCCCATGTCGCTGTGCCTGTTCAAGCCCGAGCTCGACATCTGGGAGCCCGGCGAGCACAACGGCACCTTCCGCGGCAACAACCCCGCCTTCGTCACGGCCACGGCGGCCCTGGAGGCGTACTGGGCCGACGGCTCCGCGATGGAGAAGCAGACCCGCAAGCGCGGCGAGCAGGTCGAGCAGGCGCTGATCTCCATCACGGAGGAGAACCTGGCCGACGTGAAGGAGTACCGGGGCCGCGGCCTGGTGTGGGGCATGGAGTTCCACGACAAGGAGCGCGCCGGCAAGGTCGCCAAGCGCGCCTTCGAGCTCGGGCTGCTCATCGAGACGTCCGGGCCCGAGAGCGAGGTCGTGAAACTGCTCCCCGCCCTGACCATCACGCCGGAGGAACTGGACGAGGGCCTGTCGACGCTGGCCCGCGCCGTCCGCGAGACCGCCTGACCACACAACCGGCACCACCCCATCTAGGAGGCATCGCAGCACCGTGATTGTCCGTTCGTTCAAGGAGATCGAAGGTACCGACCGGCACGTGAAGTCGGCGTCCGGAACGTGGGAGAGCAAACGCATCGTCCTCGCCAAGGAGAAGGTCGGCTTCTCCCTGCACGAGACGATCCTGTACGCGGGTACGGAGACGTCGATGTGGTATGCGAACCACATCGAGGCCGTCGTCTGCGTGGAGGGCGAGGCCGAGCTGACCGACCACGAGACCGGGAAGTCGTACACCATCACGCCCGGGACCATGTACCTCCTGGACGGGCACGAGAAGCACACGCTGCGGATCAAGAAGGACTTCCGCTGCCTCTGCGTCTTCAATCCGCCCGTGACCGGACGGGAGGACCACGACGAGAACGGCGTTTACCCGCTGCTCACCGAGGAGGTGTGACGTTTCCATGACCGCCATCACCGACACCACCACCGGTATCCCCGACCTGTACCCCAGTCGTGGCGCCACCGAGGTGCTCACCCCGCGCCAGGACCCGGTCGTCTGGGGCGCCCCCGACGCGCCCGGTCCGGTATCGCCGGGCGACCTGCTGTCCTTCGAGCGTGACGGCTTCCTCGCCATCGACGAGCTGATCACCGACGACGAGGTCGCCGTCTACCGGAACGAGCTGAACCGGCTGGTGAACGACCCGGACATCCGTGCCGACGAGCGGTCGATCGTCGAGCCGAAGTCCAAGGAGATCCGCTCGGTCTTCGAGGTGCACAAGATCAGTGAGGTGTTCGCCAAGCTGGTGCGGGACGAGCGGGTCGTCGGCCGGGCACGTCAGATCCTCGGCTCGGACGTCTACGTCCACCAGTCGCGGATCAACGTCAAGCCGGGCTTCGGGGCGAGTGGCTTCTACTGGCACTCGGACTTCGAGACCTGGCACGCCGAGGACGGTCTGCCGCGGATGCGTACGGTGTCGGTCTCGATCGCGCTGACCGAGAACTACGACACCAACGGCGGGCTCATGATCATGCCGGGGTCGCACAAGACGTTCCTCGGGTGCGCGGGGGCCACGCCGAAGGACAACTACAAGAAGTCGCTGCAGATGCAGGACGCGGGCACGCCGTCCGATGAGGCGCTGACCCAGCTGGCCGCACAGCACGGCATCAAGTTGTTCACGGGCAAGGCCGGTTCGGCGACGTGGTTCGACTGCAACTGCATGCACGGTTCCGGCGACAACATCACGCCGTTCCCGCGCAGCAACGTGTTCATCGTGTTCAACAGCGTGGAGAACACAGCGGTGGAACCGTTCGCGGCACCGGTGCGGCGTCCGGAGTTCATCGGGGCGCGGGACTTCACGCCGGTGAAGTGACCGTGTGACCAAGCTGCCGGGTGGGGCCTCCTCGTGTGGGACGGGAGGCCCCACCCGGTTCTTCATGCCTTCACGCCTTCACGCCTTGAGGACGTCCAGGAGCCGGTCGACGTCCGCCGCCGTGTTGTAGAGGTGGAACGCGGCCCGCAGATTCCCGGCCCGGTCGGACACCTCGATGCCCGCCCGGCCCAGCTCGCCCTGCCGGTGGCCGAGCCCCGGCACGGACACGATCGCCGAGCCCGGAGCGGGCACCGGCGCGTGGCCCAGCTCGGCGAGCCCGGCGCGGAAGCGGTCCGCGAGGGCGACGTCGTGGGCGTGCACGACGTCGATCCCGATGTCCTCCAGCAGCTCCAGGGAGGCACGCAGCCCGGCGTGACTGAAGAGCGCGGGGCTGATGTCGAAGCGCCGTGCGGAGTGGGCGAGTTCCTCGACGGGGCCGTAGCAGCTCTCCCAGGGCTGCTCACCGGCGACCCACCCGGCGAGCAGCGGTGTGAGCCCGCCGAAGTCCTGCGGGGCGACGAAGAACGCGGCCCCGTGCGGTCCCAGGAGCCACTTGAAGCCGACGGCGGCGAGAAAGTCGTCCGCGCCGGCCTCCATCGGCAGCCAGCCGGCCGACTGGGAGGCGTCGACGTAGGTACGGGCCCCGTGCGCCCGGGCCGCCTCGCGCACGGCCGGCAGATCGGCGAGCCGGCCGTCGGCGGACTGGACGGTGCTGACCGCGACGAGCGCGGTGCCGGGGCGGACGGACTCGGCGAGCCGCTCCAGGGGCACGGCGCGCACCTTGAGGTCGCCGCGCGCGTGGAACGGGTTCACCAGGGAGGCGAAATCGGCCTCCGCGGTGAGGACTTCGGCGCCCGCGGGCAGCGAGGCGGCGATCAGCCCGCCGTACTCGGCGACCGAGGCACCGGCGGCGACCCGCTCGGCCGGCACGCCGGCCAGCCGGGCGAAGGACGCGCGGGCGGCCTCGACGTCCTCGTACAGGGGACCCAGGGGCACGCCCTCGGCACGCATCCGCACGGCCCGGTGCAGGGCGGTGACGGTTCGGGCGGGCAGGAGCCCGTTGCTCGCGGTGTTGAGGTAGGTGTGCTTCGGGGCGAACTCGGCACGGACGAGGTTCTCGAAGGTCTCCATGGAACCACTCTGCGTCCCTTGGATCTCCCCGTCCATTACCGATTTCTGCGTGATGTCGCTAAGGAGCGCTTATACATACGCCCCGACCTGCGGCTTCAGCGTTGAGGCACCGCACAGCCGTCCGGCCCGCACGCGTCCGCGTCCCCGCTGTCGACGATCTTCAGGGGCGAGCGTTCGCCGTACGCCTGGGTCAGGGCCTGGGCGAAGACCTCCGCGGGCTGGGCACCGGAGACGCCGTACTTGCGGTCGAGCACGAAGAACGGCACACCGCTCGCGCCGAGCTGCGCGGCTTCCCGCTCGTCGGCGCGTACGTCGTCGGCGTAGGCGCCGGGGTCGGCGAGCACCGCGCGGACGGCGTCCGCCTCCAGCCCGGCGGCCACGGCGAGTTCCACCAGGCGCTCGTCGTCGTTGAAGACGGAGCGCTCCTCGGCGAAGTTCGCCCGGTACAGCAGGTCGAGCAACCGCTCCTGGTGCCCCTGCTCCTTGGCGAAGTGCAGCAGGCGGTGCATGTCGAAGGTGCTGCCGTGGTCGCGGCCCCGGGTGCGGTAGTCCAGCCCCTCGGCGGCGGCCTGCGCGCCCAGGTTGTCCTCACCGGCCTCGGCCTGCGCGGCACTCATCCCGTACTTCCTGGTGAGCATCGTGATCACGGGCTGGATGTCGTCCTTGGCGCGGCCCGGGTCCAGCTCGAAGGAGCGGTGCACCACCTCGACCTCGTCACGGTGCGGGAAGTCCCGCAGCGCCTTCTCGAAGCGGGCTTTGCCCACGTAGCACCAGGGGCAGGCGATGTCGCTCCAGATCTCGACGCGCATGTCTTCGGCTCTCTCCAGCTCGCACGGGGTGCGGAGACTCCCTCCGCCGAGTGCATGAACATTCAAGCAGCTGTGTTCATTCCCCGGTCAGGGAGAGCCGCATCGGCAGGTGATGGTCTCCCGGCCCAGCCGGTTCCGGCACCCAGCCCTGCCGCTGGTAGAAGGCCTGCGCCCGCCGGTTGTCGACGTGCACGTCGAGGACGGCCGCCCACTTGCCGTCGGACGTCCACGCCTCGACGCAGGCCGTGTGCAGGGCGGTGCCGACGCCGCGGCGCCAGTGGTCGGGGTCCACGTGGAACTGGAACAGCTTCACCGTGTCCGCCCGGGCGCCCTCGGGGGTGCGGAAGGAGGCCAGGCCGACCATGCGGCCCTCCTCGACGACGCAGAGCACCTGGCCGTCCGGTCGCGCGAGGGCGCTCCGCCAGGCGGCGAGCCAGTCGGTGCCGTCCTGCGGCAGCCCGTCGGGGTAGTAGGTGGCCCGGGCCCGCGCGTGCAGCGCGACGACCTCCTCCACCTCGGCGGGCAGGACGGTACGGATCACCACCACGCCTCAGCTGCCGTCGCGCAGGTCGTTCGGCCAGTGCGGCCTGAACTCGATGTGGTCGTACGTCACCACGCAGCCCTCCCCCATCGGCGACTGGGTCATGAAGCCGATCAGGGCGGCGCCCGTCTCCTTCTCGTCGCCGAGGGTGAAGAGGCGGACGAAGGTCCACCGTTCGCCGTCGCGGGAGGCGTGGAAGGCGAAGGCGCGGCCGGTGCGGCTCACCCGGAGCCAGACGGAACTGCCGTCGACGGCGAAGGAGTTGGCGTCGTCGGAGTGTCCCCGGGTGACCACCGTGCAGACGGTGGGCACGTCCGGGGAGTACTCCAGACAGAGCTTGGCCCAAGCGCGCTCGCCGACGTGGACGTAGAGCACCCCGGCGTCGAAGGCCGCGCCGAACCCGACCGTGACCCGGGCGATCAGCTGAAAGTCCCCTTCGGGCGCCCCCAGCAGCCGCGGCGCGTCGGAGGCGGGGTCCAGCGCCTCCCCGGTGGGCGGCACGAACCGATCCTGCCGCGCCCCGGCCCACCCGGTGAGCACCCCGTCCTCATAGGACCAGTGCGCCTCGGGCCCGTAAGAGCGCAGGGGGAACGGAAGTTCGGAAATCTCGAGATCCATTTGACCGAGTCTCCCAGGTCCGACCTTCAGGGGCGCGGGGAACTGCGCGACAAGCCACAACGAACCGGCAGCCCGCAACTCACCGCACCCCCAACGGCGCTACCGCTCCAAGCGCCCGTTGAACCTACGCGGCAACCCCAACGGATTCTCATCCCGCAGCTCCGCAGGAAGCAGGGCCTCAGGCGCGTTCTGATAAACAACCGGCCGCAACCACCGCTCGATCGCCGTACCGCCCACCGACGTGGACGTAGACGTCGTCGCCGGGTACGGCCCCCCGTGATGCTGAGCCGGCGCGACGGCAACCCCCGTCGGCCACCCATTCACCAGCACACGCCCGGCCAGCGGCGTCAGGTCCTGCAGAAGCTCCGCGCCCCGGCCCTGCCCCGCGGCCTCCTCCTCGGACAGCTGCACCGTCGCCGTGAGGTTGCCCGGCAGCCGCGACAGCACGGCCTTCACCTCGTCCTCGTCCTCGTAGCGGGCCACCACCGTGACCGGCCCGAAGCACTCCTCCAGGAGCAGGTCGTGCTCGCCCTCCTGCGCCAGCCTGCTCGCCGGCACCGTGAGGAAGCCCGCGCTGACGGTGTGCTCGCCGCCCGCGCCGGGCGTGACCGGGGAGTCGACGTCGGGCAGCTGGGCGCGCTCGGCGACACCGGCGACGAAGTTGTCGCGCATCCGGTGGTCGAGCAGGACCCCGGCGTCGGTGTCGCTGACGGCGTCGGTCAGCGACTTCAGCAGGGCGTCACCGGCGGCGCCGGACGGCGCGAGGACGAGGCCCGGCTTCACGCAGAACTGGCCGACGCCCAGCGTCATCGAGCCGGCGAGGCCCGCACCGATCGCCTCGGCCCGCTCGGCGGCGGCGGCCTCGGTGACGACGACGGGGTTCAGCGAGCCCAGCTCGCCGTGGAACGGGATCGGCACGGGACGCGCGGCTGCCGCGTCGAACAGCGCGCGCCCGCCCCGCACGGAACCGGTGAATCCGGCCGCCGCGACCAGCGGGTGCTTGATCAGCTCGACACCCGCCTCGAAGCCGTGCACCAGCCCGAGGACACCGTCGGGGATGTCGTGCCGGGCGGCGGCGCGGCGCAGCACCTTGGCGACGTACTCGGACAGGGCCGGGTGGTCCGGGTGGGCCTTGACCACGACGGGGCAGCCGGCCGCGAGGGCGCTCGCGGTGTCGCCGCCGGCGACGGAGAAGGCGAACGGGAAGTTCGAGGCCGAGTAGACGGCGACGACGCCGAGCGGCACCTTGTAGCGGCGCAGGTCCGGGATCGGCGGGGTCGCGGTGTCGTCGGGGTGGTTGATGACGACGTCGAGGAAGGCGCCCTCGTCGACGATGTCGGCGAAGGCCCGCAGCTGGTAGCAGGTGCGGGCGAGCTCGCCGGTCAGCCGGACCGGGCCGAGCGCGGTCTCGGCGTCGGCGGTCTCCACGAGACCGTCCTTGGCCGCCTCCAGCTCCTCGGCGGCGCTGCGCAGGAAGGCCGCGCGGACGGTGCGGTCCGCGAGTGAGCCACGCGCCTCGTGAGCGGCACGGACGGCGGCGTCCACCTCCTGGGCTGTGGCCTCCACCGCAACCTGTTCACGCTGCTTCCCGGTTCGGGGGTCGACACTCCAGACTGGTGCTGCTGCCACCGCGGGTCCCTCCACACATGTAATGCCGCAGTACTGGGTCATCCACCAGGGACGTTCGATATACTGAACGCCGTCTCTGATGATGAATATGCTGTGGAGACTATTTCCCGTCGAACGAAGGGGTCAAGGGCGATGTCGGCTGGCGAGACGGGCGGCGGGGCGCAGGTCAAGTCCGCGGTACGAACGGTTGAACTGCTCGAATACTTCGCCGGGCGTCCCGGTATGCACTCCCTCGCGGCGGTCCAGGAGGCCGTCGGCTACCCCAAGTCCAGCCTCTACATGCTGCTCCGCACGCTCGTCGAGCTGGGCTGGGTGGAGACGGACGCGACGGGCACGCGGTACGGCATCGGGGTGCGGGCCCTGCTGGTCGGCACCTCCTACATCGACGGCGACGAGGTCGTGGCGGCGGCCCGCCCGACGCTGGACCGGCTCTCGGACGACACGACCGAGACGATCCACCTCGCCCGCCTCGACGGCACGAACGTCGTCTACCTCGCCACTCGCCAGTCGCAGCACTACCTGCGTCCCTTCACCCGGGTCGGGCGCCGCCTGCCCGCGCACTCCACGTCCCTCGGCAAGGCGCTGCTGAGCACCTACTCGGACGAGCAGGTCCGCAAGATGCTCCCGGAGACGCTGCCCGCGCTGACCGAGAACACCATCACCGACCGCGAGAAGCTCATCGAGGAACTGCACCAGGTCCGGGAACAGGGCTTCGCGGTGGACCGCGAGGAGAACACGCTGGGGCTGCGCTGCTTCGGCGTGGCCATCCCGTACCGCACGCCGGCGCGGGACGCGATCAGCTGCTCGGTGCCGGTGGCGCGGCTCACGCCGGCGCACGAGCAGCTGGTGAAGGACGCGCTGTTCGACGCGCGGGACCGGCTGACACTGGCCACCCGTAGGCTCTGAGGCATGAACGTAGAGCTGCGCGAGGTCCATGACAGCGATCTGCCGGTCTTCTTCCGGCAGATGAACGACCCCGAGGCTCTCCACATGGCGGCCTTCGTCCCCGAGGACCCGGCCGACCGGGACGCCTTCGACGCCCACTGGGCTCGGATCCGGTCCTCCGCCGACGTGGTCCGCACGGTGCTGGCCGACGGCGATGTCGTCGGCAGCGCGGCGGTGTACGGCGTGCCGGGCGAACGCGAGGTGACGTACTGGGTCGACCGCGCGTACTGGGGGAAGGGCATCGCCACGGCGGCCCTGCGGGCGCTGCTGGCGGAGGTTCCCGAGCGCCCCTTGTACGCCCGGGCGGCGGCGGACAACGCGGGCTCGCTGCGCGTGCTGGAGAAGTGCGGCTTCCGTGCCGTCGCGACGGTCAGCGGGTACGCCTCCGCGCGGGGGGCGGAGATCGAGGAGACGGTGCTGATCCTGGAGGGCTGAGCCGCCCTCCCCCGTCCGGCGGAGGCGGATCGTCGCCGTGCAGGAGGTGCCGCCGGCCCGCCGCGCGGGAGCCTGATCGCATGACGCAGTCCCTCGCTCGCGCATCCGTCGACGGCCCCGCCGTCCGTCTCAGCCGCCCCCGGCGCGTCCTCCGTGCCGTCGCCGTCCTCTCCTGCGGGCCCTACCTCGCGCTCAAGGCCGCCTGGATCGCCGGGAGCCACGTCGGTATCCCGGAGGGGAGCGGGCTGCTCGACGACCGGGTGGGCATGGCCGTGCTCAACGGGATCTCCGTGCTCCTGGACAGCGCGGTGATCGTGCTGGCGCTGGTGCTGACCCGGCCGTGGGGGCTGCGGGTGCCCGCCTGGCTGCCGGCATTCCCCGTGTGGGTCGCCACCGGGCTGCTCGCGCCGATCATGGCCGGGTTCCCGGCGCAGCTGGTCGTGAGGGCGTTCGGCGGCGGTTCCGCACCGGACCAGGGCCACGAGCCCTTCCTCCACGCGTGGGTGTTCACCGTGGTGTACACGGGGTTCATCCTCCAAGGGCTCGCTCTGGGCGCCCTGTTCGTGCTCTACGCCCGCGACCGCTGGGGGCATCTGTGGCGCGGACGGATGTGGGAGCTGCCCGTGAGTGTGGTGGGGCCGGCCCACCGCGCCCTCGCCGTCGCGGCCGCCGTGCTCGCCCTGCTGCCGCTCGCCCTGCACGTCCTGTGGGCCTGCGGCGGCACCGCGGGACTCAGCGAGGGCCGGGCGGCGAACCGGGGCGGTGACTTCCACGTCCTGGAAGCGGTGTACGCGGTGTTCCTCCTCGCGGCCGTCGCCGGCGGCTTCCTGCTGGCCTTCCGACGCGGGCGGGCGCTGTCCGCGGCGGTGCCGCTCGGACTGGCCTGGGTCGGCTCGGGCGCCGCCGCCTGCTGGGGCGGCTGGCTGTCGCTCGCCTCCCTGGGCGGTGTCGAGGACATCGCCGATCGTCCGACGCCGCTGATGAGCCTTGCCTACGCTGGGCAGATGCTCGTGGGTTTCCTCGTCGCCGCCATCGGCGTCTACTCCTTCGCGGAGCGCTCGGCCAGGGCCGCGCGGCGGGCGCCGTGAGACAGGCCGCCCGGTCGCTGTTCGGCCGGCGGGCCCGGCTGCGCTGGGTGCATCTGATCCTCGGCGGCGCGCTCGCGATGCCGTACGTCCTGGTCGGCTCGGTGATCATCGGCCCGGCCACCGGCAGCACGGACGTCTTCGCGTCCTTTCCCCTCCAGCTCGCCTCCTTCGGCGTGGCGCTGCCGCTCGCCGCCGTCACGTCCCTGTTCCCGCTGACCCGGCCGCTGGAGGCCGCCGCC
Source organism: Streptomyces chartreusis NRRL 3882 (assembly GCF_900236475.1). Classification (GTDB taxonomy): domain Bacteria; phylum Actinomycetota; class Actinomycetes; order Streptomycetales; family Streptomycetaceae; genus Streptomyces; species Streptomyces chartreusis_D. The sequence continues at coordinate 6,956,648 of NZ_LT963352.1, read as the reverse complement.
GTGCGCTGGCTGTGCGGTGTCGACGCGGACCGGCTCGCCTTGGGACCGGCCCGGACGCGGGGCGAGAAGGGCCGTACGGCGGGCTGGTTCACGCTGCATCTCGGGGCCGGCGGGATCATCGCCGGGATGTCGCTGGCCGTGCCGCCGTTCGCCGCCGTGCTGATCGTGCTGCCGGTCTTCGCGGCACTGCGCGGCACCCGGCTCGGGCTGCCCGAAGTCCTCGGTCACACCTGGGCGTTGGCGCTCGCGCCGGTCGCGGGCGTGGCGATGCTCGTCGCCCTCGCCGGCTGCGCGGCCGGCTGCGGTGCGCTGCTGGCCCGTTGGGCGCCCGCGCTGCTCGGCCCGTCCCCCGAGGGCCGGCTCGCGGCCGCCGAGGCCCGCGCCGCCGACCTGGCCGTACGCAACCGGCTGGCGCGGGAGCTGCACGACTCCGTCGGCCACGCGTTGAGCGCGATCGGTCTCCAGGCGAGCGCGGCGCGCCGCGTCCTCGGCTCCGACCCGGAGTTCGTCCGCGAGGCCCTCGCCGCGATCGAGGACACGACCCGGCGCACCGTCGGCGAACTCGACGCCGTACTGGGCGTGTTGCGCGAGGGCGACGCCCCCGGCACGGCCCCGGCGCCGACCCTCGCGGCCGACCTCGACGGGCTGCTGCGCCGCACCCGGGCGGGCGGACAGCGCGTGACGGCCACGATCGACGCCGACCCGGAGGCGCTGCCTCCACTGCTGTCCCGTGAGGGTTACCGGATCGTCCAGGAGGGGCTGAGCAACGCCCTCCGGCACGCGGGCGACCGGGTCGCCGTGGACGTACGGATCGCGGTGGCGGGCGCAGGGCTGGAGATCACCGTGGAGAACCCGTTGTCCGGCCCCGCCGCGGTCACCGGTCCCGCCTCCTCCCGTCCCGGCGGCGGCCACGGCCTGCGCGGCATCGCGGACCGGGTCAGGCTGCTGGGCGGCACCATGACGGCCGGACCGGCCACCGGTTCGTCCGGACTTGCCGGTTCACCCGTTTCACCCGGTTCGTCCCGACCGGCCGGGGAGACCTGGCGGCTGCACGTCCGCCTGCCGATGAAAGGACCCGCATGACCCGCCCGACGCCGATCCGTGTCGTCCTCGCCGACGACGAGCGCATGGTCCGCAGCGCGCTGCGCGCCATCCTCTCCGCCGAGCCGGACCTGGAGGTGGTGGGCGAGGCGGCCACCGGCGCCGAGGCCGTGTCGGTCGTCCGGGACCTGCGGCCGGACGTCGTCCTCATGGACGTCCGCATGCCGGAGATCGACGGCATCCGCGCCACCGAGCAGATCCTCGCCACACTGGACGACCCGCCCCGGATCGTCGTCGTGACGACCTTCGAGAACGACTCCTACGTGTACGACGCCCTGCGCGCCGGAGCCGCCGGGTTCCTGCTGAAGCGGGCGGACGCCGACGCGCTCGTGCAGGCGGTCCGGCTGGTGGCGCGCAGCGACAGCCTGCTGTTCCCGGCGGCCGTCCGCACCCTCGCGACCGAGCACGCACGCGCGTACCCGGCGCCGCCGGAGTGGGTGGCGAAGCTCACGGGACGCGAGCGGGAGGTGCTGCGGCACATGGCGCAGGGGCTGACCAACGCGGAGATCGCCCGCCGGATGGAGGTCGGTCCGGCCACGGTGAAGTCGCATGTGGCGGCGGTGCTGGCCAAGACGGGCACCCGGGACCGTACGCAGGCGGTCATCGCCGCGTACGAAGCGGGCTTTCTGAACGGCAGATGAGAAAACCGGACGGCGGGAACGATCCGCCCGGCCTCGCTCGTCCTCATGTTCGGGATGAACAAGACGATCAGGCGCGCATCGGTCTTCACGCTGCTGCTGGTGTTGGCCCTGCTGGGCAGGGCGACCTGGGTGCAGTTCTACGAGGGCCAGGCGCTCGCAGACGACAAGGACAACCGGCGGAACGCGATCGAGACGTACTCGGCGCCGCTCGGGAACATCATCGTGGGCGGCCGGTCGGTCACCGGCTCGGCCCCGACGAAGTCGGGCGACCTCAAGTACAAGCGCACGTACACGGACGGCGAGCTGTACGCGGCGGTGACGGGCTTCGCCTCGCAGGCGTACGCGCCGACCCAGTTGGAGGGCATCTACACCGACCTCCTCAACGGCACGGACAACCGTCTGAAGTCCGTGATGGACACCATCACCAACCAGCGGGCCGACCCGGGCAACGTGGTCACGACGATCGACCCGGACGTGCAGAAGGCGGCGTACGACGCGCTCGGCGACAAGAAGGGCGGGGCCGTCGCCATCGACCCGAAGACCGGGAAGATCCTCGCGGTCGTGTCGACCCCGTCGTACGACCCCTCGTCGCTGACCGACGCCAACACCGCGGGGGCGGCCTGGAAGAAGCTCACGTCCGACCCGGAGAAGCCGCTGGTCAACCGTGCGCTGCGGCAGCCGCTGCCGCCGGGTTCGACGTTCAAGCTGGTCGTGGCGGCAGCGGCGCTGGAGGACGGGCTGTACCAGTCGGTGGACGAGAAGACCGACAGCCCGGACCCGTACACGCTGCCGGGCACCACCCGGGACCTGTCGAACGAGAACCCGAACGCGCCCTGTACGAACGCCACGATCCGTACGGCGCTGGAGTACTCGTGCAACAACGTCTTCGCGAAGATGGCCGTCCAGTTGGGCCAGGACAAGGTGAAGGCGATGGCCGAGAAGTTCGGCTTCAACGACGACAAGCTGGATGTGCCGGTCCGGGCCTACACGAGCGTGTACCCGTCGGACATGTACCCGTCGCAGACGGCCCTGACGGGCATCGGCCAGTTCGACGTCACCGCGACGCCGCTCCAGATGGCCATGGTGTCGGCGGCCATAGCCAACGGCGGCAAGCTGGTTTCGCCGCATATGGTTTCGCAGATCACCAACAGCGGCGGTGATGTGTTGCAGGACTACGACGACGAGGCGAGTACGAAGGAGATCGTCTCCTCCTCGACCGCCGAGCAGTTGCAGTCGGCGATGCAGACGGTCGTGGAGAAGGGCACGGGCACGAACGCCCAGGTCCCGGGCGCGACGGTCGGCGGCAAGACGGGTACGGCGCAGCACGGCGAGAACAACAGCCAGGTGCCTTACGCCTGGTTCACCTCGTACGGGAAGTCCGACTCGTCCGGCAAGGAGGTCGCCGTGGCGGTCGTCGTGGAGCAGTCCGACGCGGCCCGCTCGGAGGTCAGCGGCAACGGCCTGGCGGCGCCGGTCGCCAAGGCGATGATGAAAGCGGCGCTGAAGGACTGAACCCCGGCGGCGCGAAAGCCGTCTGTACAAGCGACGGGCCGCCCCCTTCCCCCCGGGGGCGGCCCGTCATCGCTACTTCGCTCCCAGGAGCTGCTGGACCGGGTCGATCGCGAAGTACACCAGGAACAGCGCCGAGGTCCCCCACAGCAGCCAGTGGATCTCCTTCGCCTTGCCGAGCACGGTCTTGATGACGACGTAGGCGAGGAAGCCGGCGCCGATGCCGTTGGTGATGGAGTAGGTGAACGGCATCACGGCGATGGTGAGGAACGCGGGGATGGCGATGTCGTAGCGGTCCCAGTCGATGTGCTTGACCTGGGTCATCATCAGGAAGCCGACGGCGACCAGGGCGGGGGCGGCCGCCTGGAGCGGGACGATGGTGAGCAGCGGGGTCAGGAACAGCGCGAGGCCGAACAGTGAGCCGGTGACGAGGTTGGAGAAGCCGGTGCGCGAGCCCTCGCCTACGCCGGCCGCGGACTCGATGTAGGAGGTCGCCGAGGAGGCCGAGGCCGCGCCGCCCGCGACCGCCGCGGCGCCGTCGATCAGCAGGACCCGGCCGAGGTTCGGGACCTTGCCCTCCTCGTCGAGCAGGCCCGCCTCGGCGCTGATGCCGACGACCGTGCCCATGGTGTCGAAGAAGTCGGACAGGATCAGGGTGAAGACCAGCAGGACGACGGTGATGACCCCGACGCCGGGGGCGCCGAAGGCCCCGAACAGGTCGAAGTCGCCGATGAGTCCGAAGTCGGGGGCGTCGACGAGCCTGTCGGGCCAGGAGGGTGTGGTCAGGCCCCAGCTCTTGATGTCGGCCATGGAGTTGATCACTATCGCCAGGGCCGTCATGGTGACGATGCTGATCAGGATGGCGCCCTTGACCTTGCGGGCGAGCAGGCCGATGGTCAGCAGCACGCCGAGGCAGAAGACGAGCATCGGCCAGCCGGTGAGGGTGCCGGTGCCGCCCAGCTGAACGGGCACGGTGGTGTTCGCGGCGTCGGGGATGCGGCTGACGAACCCGGCGTCGACGAAGCCGATGAAGGCGATGAACAGGCCGATGCCGACGCTGATCGCCTGCTTGAGCGGCTGGGGTATGGCGTGCATGACGGCCTCGCGCAGCCCGGTCACCACCAGCACGCAGATCAGCAGGCCCTCGAGGACGATCAGGCCCATCGCGTCGTCCCAGCTCATCAGCGGGGCGATCTGGAAGGCGACCACGGCGTTCAGGCCCAGTCCGGCGGCCAGCGCGAGGGGCAGGTTGCCGCCCACGCCCATGATGATCGTCATGACCGCGGCCACCAGGGCGGTCGCGGTGGTGAGCTGGACGGCGTCCAGCTGGTGCCCGAACTTGTCCTTCGCGCTGCCCAGGATGATGGGGTTCAGGACAAGGATGTAGGCCATGGTGAAGAACGTGGCGAAGCCGCCGCGTATCTCACGGCCGAAGGTGGACCCCCGCTCGGAGATCTTGAAGAACCGGTCGACGCTGTTCACCGCGGGTGGTGCGGCGTCGGACCGGTCGGCCACCTTCTGCGATTCGGACATGGCGAGTGCTCCTCGGTGCCTGGGTGATCGGTGTGCGGATGCTGGCTGGATTGTTCCCGCGTTGAACCACGTTCAGGTTTTCTTCGTGTTACGGAATCGAAGTCCGGCCCGCCATACGCTGTTCGAAGCTCCGTACGAACCGTTCCGAGAACGCTGCTACGCTTCCCGATCTCGTCCGGACCTCCCCCGGATGATCACATGTCATCTACGTGACACTCATGGGCACCCCGGCCGGGAGTGCCCGAAGCCGCTGCGAGGAGAGGTCGCCCGTGGGCACAGTCGTCGACGACGCCGCCTCCGTGGAGTTCCACGCCTTCTTCGAGCGTCACTACGCCGAACTGTCCCGCCTGGCCCACCTGCTGACGGGCGAGCCGGACACCGCCGACGATCTGGCGGCGGACGCGTTGCTGGCGCTGTGGCACCGCTGGGACCGGGTACGCGCGGCCGACCATCCGGCGGCGTACGCGCGCGGTGTGGTCGCCAACCTGGCCCGCACCCGGATCCGCAGCGCCGTGCGCGAGCGGCGGCGCATCGCCCTGTTCTGGTCGCAGCGCGAGGAGAACACCGAGAACCCGGACGTCGCGGGTGTGGTCGACGTGCAGGAGGCCCTGCGCCGGCTGCCGTTCCGCAAGCGCGCTTGCGTGGTGCTGCGGCACGCGTTCGACCTGTCGGAGAAGGACACCGCCCTCGCCCTCGGCGTCTCGGTGGGTACGGTGAAGAGCCAGACCTCGAAGGGAATGGCCGAACTCCAGCGGTTGCTGGGCACACAGGGACTGCCGCAGCGGATGCACGCGGCGGTGGGCGCTCCCCGTTGCTCGCCGGTCGTGGAAAGCTTGCCGGCGCGCACCGGTGAGGGCGAAGGAAGGGACCGATGACCATGCGGCGGGACGTGCACGAGGAGCTGCGCGCCCGGCTGCACGAGGCGGCCGGGGCGCACGAGCCCGACCGGGAGCGCATCCTGGCCCGGGTCGAGCGCGGCATGGCCGGTCCGGCCGGTTCCGGCCACCGGGCCACGCGTCCGCCGGTGTTCGGGTGGATGCGGGTGGCGGGCGCGACGGCCGCGGTGGCGGGTGTGCTGGCGGTGGGCGGTTACGCGGTCGCGTCCGCGGTGAAGGAGGAGACCTCCGCCCCGCAGCAGCAGGACGTGGCGACGTCGCCGACGCCCACGCCGTCGCCGGAGGCGACGAGCCGGGCCCCCGCACCGCCGGTGGACCCCACACCGTCCGCCCCGCCGGAGCGCCGCGAGTCCGCTCCGCCGCCCTCGCGCACGCCGAGCACCTCCCCCACCGGGCGCCCGCCCGCCGCCACCGAGGACGGGCCGCTGTGGTCGGACGGCTCGGTCGACCCGCACAGCAACGACTTCTGGGCACAGAGCAACATCACGATCAGGACGCGCGCGGAACTGACCGCGCTGACCGTGCGGTTGAGCGTCGCCCAGACCGGCGGGGTCTCCGACGCGGGCGCCTGGCGGTCGCTGCCCGAGAACGACTTCACACTCACGGTCGCCGAGCGGGACGGCTTCCTCGTCTACACCTGGACCCTGAAGGAGGGCCGTAGGGTCCCGGCGGGCGAGTGGGTGTTCGCGGGCCAGTTCGACCACGAGCGCGGCGGCCGTGACGCCGGCGCCGACCGCTACGCGGTGACGGCCGCCGCCGGTGCGGAGCGGCTGTCCGTGGGCGGCGGTTTCGCGGCCGTGGACGACTCGGAAGACGACTCGTGAAAAATTCCTGAAGAGGCGGCAACCCTTTCCTCACCGGTGGCGACCACCAGGCGCAAGAGTCACCCCCCATCGAGGAATCGGTACATGACTGCACCAGCAGAACAGCGCGTCCGCCATCGCCGCCGGGTCACCAAGCGGCGGGCGTTGATCGCCGGGTTATCCGCGTTCGGCATCACGGGAGCGGCGGTCGTCACCACGTCGATGCTGTCCACCGCGGGCGCCGCGTCCTCCTGGCCCACGGAAACGGGCAAGACGCCGGTGTCGAAGACCATCCCGGTCTCCGGTGTCCGCGACGGCGGGATGAAGATGTTCTACGGCACCGGCGCGCTCGGTGGCGACAGCCAGGACGAGGGTCAGGATCCCATCTTCGAGCTGGCCGACGGCGCGGTCCTCAAGAACGTCATCATCGGCACCCCGGCCGCCGACGGCGTGCACTGCAAGGGCAGCTGCACGCTGCAGAACGTGTGGTGGACGGACGTCGGCGAGGACGCGGCCAGCTTCAAGGGCAAGTCGTCGTCGGCCGTGTACAAGGTGATCGGCGGCGGCGCGAAGAACGCCGACGACAAGGTGCTCCAGTTCAACGGCGCCGGGACGCTGAACGTGTCGGGCTTCCAGGTGCAGAACGCCGGGAAGCTGGTGCGCTCCTGCGGCAACTGCAAGACGCAGTACAAGCGCACGGTCGTGCTGAACGACGTCGACGTGACGGCGCCGATGAACTCGATCGTCGGCGTGAACGCCAACTACGGCGACACGGCCACGCTGTCGAAGATCCGCATCCACGGCGACAGCAAGAAGAAGATCAAGACGTGTGTGCGCTTCGAGGGCAACAACACGGGCAAGGAGCCCAAGGAGCTGACCCCGCCCGGCCCGGACGGCAAGACCTGCAAGTTCAAGGCCTCGGACATCAGCTACCAGTGACGCCGCGGCACGTGTGAGCTCCGGCCGGCCCGAATCCCCCCTTGGGCCGGCCGGCTGCCGGATGTCCGGGCCCCCAGTCGGACGTTCGGCACCCCGGCCCTCCGGAGCCCCCCTCCGGACGGTCGAACAGCCCCGGCCGAGCCCCCCTCGGCCGGTCGGCAGGACGCCCCCGCAGGTGCGAACCGGCGGGGGCGTCGTCGTGTGCCTCGTCGTCGGTCGCCGACGCTCCGCGTCGACTCCCTCCTCCGCCTTGCAGCTGCACGCACAGGCCCTGGTCCATCGTCGAGCCGATGGTCGTGGAGCCGGTGGTCAGGAACGTCGTCGCGGGCAGGGAGCCGTCCGCCCGGCGAGCCGCGTACGCGCCTTTCGCGTCCGTCGACCGGAAGGGCGGGGTGGCGCCGCTGTCCCAGTCGTTGCCCGTGGAGACCGCCGCGGAGCCCAGCTCGGCGGGGCCCTTCTTGTCGCCCACCGCGAGGTTCTTGCCGAGACGGGCCTTGCCGGTGGCGAAGTGGAAGCCGTGCTGGGCGTTGGCGTACGTGGTGTTGCGGTTCAGGGCGATGGCGCCGGTGTTGGAGTTCTCGGTGAAGCCGTGCAGCGTGTTGTCCCAGGCGGCGTTGTTGTTGACGACATGGGCGACCGACGCTCCCCCGCCGCCCAGTTCGAAGCCGTTGCCGTTGCCCTCGAAGGCCGGGTCGCGCCGGCGGTTCTCGCCGTTGCCGAAAGCCCAGGAGTGCTCGATGGTGACGGGCGAGGAGAACTGCCAGAGGTCGAGGCCGTCGTCAAAGTTGTCGAACAGCCGGGCGCCGGTGATCCTGTTGCCCGTCCCGGAGCCGAACTTGACGGTGGTGCCGTCGGCGTTCTGGCCGTGGCCGGCCGGGTCGTGGTTGCCGTGGCTGTCCAGGTTCTGCACGAGGTTGCCGGTGGTGCCGTCGCCGCGCAGGGTGAAGCCGGAGTCGCCGTTGTCCGCGGTGACGAGGTTCCTGAAGACGCCGCCGACGGAGGACGTGGCGACGAACCCCTGGGCCGGGGAGTTGACGAAGGCGAGGTCCTGGACGGTCCAGTAGTCGCCGTGCAGGGCGGCCAGCCAGGAGCCGGCGGGCAGCTTGGAGCCGTCGATCGTGACCTTCTCGGCGCCATGGGGCCGCAGGGTGATGCGTGCCGAACTTGTGCCGCTTGCCGTGGACTTGAGGGTCGCGGCCGGATAGTAGGTGCCGGCGCGGACCTGGATGACCGTACCGGCGGTGGCGTTCTTCACGGCCGCTTCGAGCTGGGCCGCGGTGGAGACGGTGACCGTCGACGAGGCGGCCTGCGCGCCGCCGCCCGAGAGCCCGAGGTAGACGCCGCCCGCCCCCGAGGCACAGACCACCGCGGCGGCGATGGTGAGCGTACGGGTCCTGCGGTGGCGTCCTGCGCTGAGCAGCACGGAGCGTTCCTTTCCTAGGCGATGGGGACGGAAACGGTTCGGAGGGGCCCGCTCCGGCCCGTTTCCGACCGGCAGTCGCCGCCGTGCCGCGAAAGGGTTGCCGCCGTTGCCGCCGTCACGTGCACGGGCGGGCCCGAGTCTCCGAAACTTTCGGAACCACCGGCCTCACGCACACCCGTTGACGCCCTGTCCCCGTCCGGTGAAACTCCGAGGGCCGCCATCCAACAGAATCCCCCAGACTTCGACAGGAAGTGTCATGCGCCCCCGCACGCTCCTGCTGCCGTTCCTGGCCCTGACCGGCCTCCTCCTGACCCTTCTCACGGCGCCACCCAGCACCGCGGACTCCGGAGCACCACCCGTGAAGCACTCCAAGTACGCCGGCTATCTCTTCGCCTACTTCACGGGCGAGGGCACCGCCGACGGCGAGCAGATCCGTTACGCCCTGAGCCGGGGCAACGACGCGCTGCACTGGCGTGAGCTGAACGCCGGCAAGCCGGTTCTGACGTCGACGATCGGAGAGAAGGGCCTGCGCGACCCCTTCGTGATCCGCTCCCCCAAGGGCGACAAGTTCTTCCTGATCGCGACCGACCTGCGGATGTACCAGAACTCCAGCGGCAGCTGGGACCAGGTGCAGCGGCACGGCAGCAAGTCGATCATGGTCTGGGAGTCCACCGACCTGGTCCACTGGACCGACCAGCGCCTGGTGAAGGTGTCCCCGGACAACGCGGGCAACACCTGGGCCCCGGAGGCCTACTGGGACGACGAGCTCGGTGAGTACGTCGTCTTCTGGGCGTCGAAGCTGTACGCCGACGACGACCCGGACCACAAGGGCGACACGTACAACAAGATGATGTACGCGACGACCAAGGACTTCCGCACCTTCAGCGAGCCGAAGATCTGGAACGACCCGGGCTACTCGGTGATCGACTCCACGGTCGTGAAGTACAAGGACGAGTACTACCGCTACACCAAGGACGAGCGGGACCCCAGCTCCTCCAGCCCCTGCTCCAAGTTCATCACCGGTGAGAAGTCGACGTCCCTCACCTCGACGAAGTACGACTTCGTGGCCGACTGCATCGGCAAGGGCGCGATGGACCGCGGCGAGGGCCCGACGGTGTTCAAGTCCAACACCGAGAAGAAGTGGTACCTGTTCATCGACGAGTACGGCGGCCGCGGCTACGTCCCGTTCGAGACCACCGACCTCGCCTCCGGCAAGTGGACCCCGTCGACGAACTACCAGCTCCCGGCCAGCCCCCGGCACGGCACGGTGCTGCCGGTGACGCAGAAGGAGTACGACCGGCTGCTCACTGCCTACCCGAGCACCCCGACCTCCGTGGTGGACGCGACGGCAAAGCACGAGAAGGGGTACTCCATCGTCACGGAGAGCGCGTCGAAGGTCGTTCTCCCGATGGAGCCGAACGCCGATCTGCGCAACCTCGCCCCGAAGCTGTGGGTCGGTGAGGGCGCCACGCTGAGCCCGAAGTCCGGTACCCGGCGCGACTTCCGCACGCCGCAGAAGTACACCGTGACGGCGGCCGACGGCACCAAGCGCACCTGGACGGTCGAGGCGGTCCGCACCCGCAGCCCCATGCTGCCCGGACTGAACGCCGACCCCGACGTCCACTACCTCGACGGCAGGTACTGGATCTACCCGACGACGGACGGCTTCCAGGGCTGGAGCGGTACCAGGTTCAAGGCGTACTCGTCGAAGGACCTGGTCCACTGGAAGGACCACGGCGTCATCCTCGACCTCGGGCCTGACGTGACCTGGGCCGACAAGTACGCCTGGGCGCCCGCGATCGCCGAGCGGAACGGCAAGTACTACTTCTACTTCTGCGCCGAGCAGCAGATCGGCGTGGCGGTGGCCGACTCCCCCGCCGGCCCCTTCACGGACGCCCTCGGCAAGCCGCTGGTCGCCAAGGGCGGGGCGCTCAAGGGCCAGATGATCGACCCGTCGGTCTTCACCGACGACGACGGCCAGGCGTACCTGTACTGGGGCAACGGACACGGGTACGTCGTCCCGCTGAACGACGACATGGTGTCGTACGACGCGTCCAAGGTGAAGGACATCACCCCGGACAACTTCCGCGAGGGCTCGTTCGTGATCAAGCGGAAGGGCACGTACTACTTCATGTGGTCGGAGGACGACACCCGCAGCGAGAACTACCACGTGGCGTACGCGACGGGGCCGTCCCCGCTCGGCCCGTGGACCAAGCGCGGGACGATCCTGGAGAAGCGGCCCGAGTACGGCATCCTCGGCACCGGTCACCACTCGGTGGTGAACACCCCCGGCACCGACGACTGGTACATGGTCTACCACCGCTTCGCCCTCAACGGCCCGGGCAGGCCGGGCGGTGACGGCATGCACCGCGAGACCACCATCGACCGCATGGAGTTCGCGGCCGACGGAACCATCAAGCCGGTGGTACCGACGCTGGAGGGCATCGAGCCGGTACGGCGATGAGCCTCACAGGACGTCGTCGAGCCAGCTGAAGACCTCGTCCTGCATCTGGTGGGTGAAGACGTGGCCGAGCTCCGGCCACGTCTTCGTCCGTATCCGCTCCTCGGCGTGGCGCGACCGCCAGACGGCACGCAGCTTGTCGTACGCGACCCGTACGCCCTCGGCCGGGAAGAGCGTGTCGAGCCCGCCGTCGAGGAACAGCATCGGCCTGGGTGCGGCGATGCTCGCCACGTCGGGGATGTCGAGATGCCGGGCAAGCCCGGGGTGGAGCATGTAGTACGCCGACTGCCCGCGCAGCGTGTTGTTGCCGGGCACCATCATTTCTTTCAGGCCGGTCATCCAGCACACGCTCGCGGCGGCCGCGATGTCGTCGCCGAGGGCGGCGGTCTGCCAGGCGCGGTAGGCGCCCATGGAGAAGCCGACGGCCGCGACCCGCCGGGCGTCCACCCGGTCGAGTCCCGCCAGGAAGGCGGCGGCCCGCTGGTCCTCCCGGGCCATGAGCCCGGCGAGTGAGGAGCCGAGCTGGTAGAAGGTGGAGGCGAGGGCCTGCTGCTGGTCGTAGGCGAGCGGCCCGCGGTCGCCCCAGCCGAGCGCGTCCAGGCACAGCACGACATAGCCGCGCCGGGCCAGTTCGTCTCCGACGAACCGCCCGCTGAAGTACTTGTCCGCCCAGGCCCGCGCGGAGGCGAGACGCGTGTCGTCGTACCAGGGCCGGACCATCTTCTCCTTGCCGATGTCGAACCTGGCGCCGTGGTCGTGCAGGAGCAGCACGGCGGGGAAGGGTCCCCTGCCGTGCGGGGTGAGCAGGGCGCCGCGCACGCGTTCGTAGCGGGTGAGGGAGACGGCCACCAACTCCCTTGTGTATCCCTCCCCCTGGGCACGACCGACGACCTCCGGGGCGTACGGCGTCCCGTCCTGCCGGTCGACGAGCAGGTGCTCCTCGACCGTGGCCCGGGCGGCACGCCGCCAGGCGCGGAAGTCGCGGATCGGGGATCTCCCCCAGGCGAGCGGGAAGGTCAGGGCGTCCTTCAGCGCGGGGTGGAAGTCGGGCAGCGGACCGTCCACGACCGCCGCCTCCGCCGAACTCACCGGTCCCGCGGCCAGCAGGGCCGCGCCCGCCCCGGCGACGAACGTCCGCCGGCCGAGCCGCTCATGGGCGTCCATACGGCCTCCCGGCTCCGGCGTGCCGCAGCACGTACCGCTCGACGGCCGACGGGGACGGCAGGGCGCGGTAGTCGTAGACGTCGGCGGGGTCCCAGCCGACGTCGTCGGTGAGTCCGAGACGGCTCGCCACCGCGTTCAGGCCGGCGGGCCGGCCGTTGAACCAGGAGCCCGTGTCGTGGAAGTGCTCGCCCCCGTAGGCGGCGACGGTCTGGGGCGGCCGCGGATGCCGGAAGACGTTGCGCTCGGAGAAGACCGCGGACTCCACGCCGGCGCCCAGGGCGTACAGGGGATCCCGGCCGCGGTAGACGTTGTTGACGACGTGCACCTGCCCGAAGCGGACCCGCGGGGCGCGCTGCACGATGTCGCTGAACAGGTTGCGGACGAAGGTCACCTTGAGATGCCCCCGGTCCCGGTCGCCGCGCCCGTCGCCCGACCCGATGAGGATCGCCTTGTCGTGGTCCTCGAACCGGCTGTCGGAGACGGTGACGAAGTCGGAGCCGTCCTCGATGTCCAGCAGTCCGTCGTGCCGCTGCACGCGCTCGCCGTGGAATCCGAGGGGCGCCTCGCGGTCGGGGAACCGGCCGTCGGTGAAGGTGCAGTGGTCGACCCAGATGTTCTTGCCGGTGATCACGGTCAGCGCGTCGAAGCGGGCGTTCCAGCTGCCCTGCGTGCCGTCGTCCGGGGACCAGCTGGTGAAGTGGTCGACGGGCGCCTCCAGGCGCAGGTTCCGCACGACGATGTTGCTGCCGGTGTTGACCGTCAGGAACACCCCGAGCAGCCGGGCGTCCCGGCCCACGCCGACGAGGGTCGTGTTGCTCGGCACGGTGAGCTGGATCTGCGCCTTCTCCCTGTTCGAGCCGGTCTGGCGCAGCTGCCGCTGCTGCTTGCAGTAGTCGAAGCGGGTGTCGGACCAGAGGGCGCCGTCCTCGCCGAAGCAGGACATGTAGCGGCCGAGGTCGTAGCCGGGCGCGTAGTCCTGCTCGCCGAGCAGGGAACCGTCGTCGCTCTCGTGGCCGTTGATGTCGCCGACGACCCGGATGACCTTGGGCGCGGTGGGATCGCCGTCGCCCGCCAAGGCCTCCTTGAGTTCGGCGCGGGTGTCCACCGTCCAGGTCCTGCCGCCCGCCCCGCCGGTGGTGCCGGAGCCGGTCGAGGCCCAGCCGACGGGGGCGCGTTCGACGGCCGAGGCCGGCGCGGCCGGCCAGAGCAGGCACGCACCGAGGAGGAGCGCCGCGGCCCTACGCACCGGGCCGCCAGTCGCCGAGGTACGTCTCCTTGGTGTGCAGCGTGGCCTGCGCGCGGCTCAGCCGGGGCCGGTTCTCGGGCACGGACACGGCGGCGCCCGGCCCGGTGTTGCGGTACTCGGCGAACCGCATCGACTGCCAGGGACGGTCGTTCGACATGTTGGCGTAGGGCGCGACCGCGTCGATGCCCGGGCCGAGCCAGGTGTCCCGGACGGTGAGCATGGGGCGGGCGGTGGTGTCGGAGCTGGGCACCCAGGGGCGGGCCAGCTTGTAGTAACCGTCGGGAGCCTCGCTGTCGACGCGGCTCCTGGTCACCAGGTACCCGAGCGGGTTGGCACCGGCCGTCGACGGGGCGAAGACGAACCCGTACGGGGCGGCCGGCAGGTCGGTCCGGTTCAGGGTCCGGAACCGGCACTGCTCGAAGACGGCGGTCGCCCGCCCGAAGACGAAGTCGACGTCCCCCTCGGCGTAGCAGTGGGCGAAGTACTGCCGGGCGAAGGTGCCCAGCGCCACGGAGTCGGCGTACAGGGTGTCCTGGTGGCCGAGGAAGCGGCAGTGGTGGAAGGCGGACCGGTCGCCCTGGACCTTGAGGGCGACGGCCTGGGTGCCGGTGATGCCGGGGTGGTCGGCGCGCAGCCAGTCGTTGGCGAAGGTGATCCAGCGGGCGGTGAAGCCGTCGGCCTGCACGGTGGTGGTGGCGGACCCGGTGGTGCCGTAGGTGCCGCCGCCGGGCTTGGGCGTCCCGGCCGCGTTGTCGTACACGATGACGACGTCACGGGGGTTCTCGCTCGCCCCGATCCAGGTCATCTCGGTACGGGCGGGGTCGACGGCGACGGTCTGCCGGTAGACGCCCGGGGCGATGACGAGGGTGTATCCGCTGCCGGTCGCGGCGGCCACGGCGTCCCGGACCGTGGTGAAGTCACCGGCGCCGCCCGGGTGGACGTAGAGGGTCTTCGGGTCGGGGCGCGCGGCCGGTGAGCCGTACCGGCCGAACGGGCGCGGCCGGGTGCCTGCGGCCCTCGCGGGGACGGCGGCAAGGCCGACGACGGCACCCGCGGCGGCGCTCGTGACGAGGAACTTCCGGCGGGAGAGGGAGACATGGGGCTGCGAGGGCATATTGCTGCTCCTTCGCGGTGCGGTTGGTGCGGGGTGACTCGTGCGGAGGGGGAAGGGCCGGGGCGGGGATGCGATGCGGGCCGCCCCGGCTGGTTCACGTGTCGGTCGGGTCAGGTCAGCACACGCGGCCGGCGCCCGCGCGGGCGTCGACGATGCCCGGGACCGCCTTCGCCGGGTCGACGCCGGCCCGCAGCGTCGGCGTCCAGCCGGCACCCGACTGGAGCGTCTCCCCGGGGATCTCCGCGTTGTGCACGGCGATCAGGTCGACGGCCTTGCCGTTGACGTAGTTGGCCCCCGCCGTGACCGGCGCCTCGTTCCACTTCTTGAGGATCTTCGCCGGGCTGATGCCCGGTGCCAGGGTGAACGCGTTGTGCTCGGCGACGAGCCGGGACTCCTTGCCGATGCCGTAGACGTAGCCCCACTTCTGGCCCTTGGTGACCACGAAGTGGTTGTTGTACGAGTCGACCTGCCCGAACCGCACCCGCGGCGCCCGCTCGACGATGCCCTCGAAGCGGTTGTGGTGCAGCGTGACCTTCAGCTTGCCCGTGTCGTCGGCGGTGGCGCTGTCGCTGTTGCCGATCAGCATGGTCTTGTCGTGGTCCTTGAACGAGTTCCAGGACACGGTGACGTGGTTGGAGCCGCGCACGACGTCGAGGAGTCCGTCGTGCTGCTGGTAGGTCTTGCCGAAGTAGGACGGCAGGGAACTGTCGGGGTGGCGGCCGTCGGTCAGCGTGTTGTGGTCGACCCACACGTGCGTGGAGCCGTAGACCACCACCCCGTCGTACTCACTGTTCCAGGCGCCGGTCTTGTTGTCGTCGGCCGGGTCCCACTGCGGGAAGCAGTCGACCGGGGCCTCGATGGTCAGGTTCCGGACGATGACGTTGTCGACGCCCTTGATCTGGAGGCTGCCGCCGAGGATCCCGGAGTCCTTGCCCACGCCGATGATGGTGGTGTTGGCGGGCACGGCCGCCTTGATGACCTTGTCCTGCCGGGCGGCGGACGCGGCCCTCAGGTCCTCCTGTTCACCGCTGACCGGCTTGTCGTGTCCCCAGACGGCGGGGTCGTAGGCGGCGAGGTACTTCTGGAAGTCGTACCCCTCGGCCTCGAACGCCTCACAGCCCTGGGAGACGGCGTCGATCATCCCCTTCACCTTGATGATCCTGGGCGCGGACCCGCCGTCCTTCAGGGCGGCCTTGAACTGCTCCCAGGTGGTGACGGTGTAGACGTGCGCCGCATCGGCCGCGGCCCCACCCGTGGTACCGGTGCCGTACGCACCCCACCCGTCGTTGGCCCCGAGCGTCTGGCGGGCCACGTCCCGGGGCCCGGCCTGCGCGGCGGTACCGCTGAGGGACAGCACGAGCGCGGCACATCCGACCACCGCGGCGACCTTAACTCTGGCATGATCATGACACTTCCGAACGTTCATGGTGCGGCTCTCTTCCTTCTGCGTCGGGGGTGTTACGCGGCGGCCTGCGGCCAGGTGATCCACGACTCGGGGATCCGCTCGTCCAGCCGGCGCACATCGCGCGGCCCGAGCACCCGGGTCCGGAGCAGCTCCTTCGCCACGAGCCGGGCCACGGCGATCGCGCCCGGCGGATTGAAGTGCGTGTTGTCCTGCTCGGTGGCGGTCCAGTTGAAGTACTTCTTCGTCTCCTCGACCCCGAGCTCCTGCCACAGGGCGAGCGACAGCGCCTGCACGTCGAGCACCGCGACCCGCTCCTCGGCGGCGAGCGCCCGCATGGCCGCCGGGTACTCACCGTGCGTCGGAAGGGCATTCCCGCCTCCGTCGAACTTCCGCCGTTCGACGGAGGTGGCGAACACGGGCCGCGCTCCACGGGCCCGGGCCCCCTCGACGTACATCCGCAGATGGTCCTGATACGTCGTCCAGGGCTCGGTGTACCGAGACGGGTCCTCCGCCTTCTCATCGTTGTGCCCGAACTGGATGAGAAGGAAGTCGCCGGGCCGAATGGCGGAGAGAATGACCTCCAGCCGCCCTTCGTCGACGAAGCTCTTGGAACTACGCCCGTTCACCGCATGGTTGGCGACCAGCAGCTCCTGACGGAGAAAGAACGGAAGCGCCATACCCCACCCGGTCTCGGGCGCGGCGTTCGCGTACTTCTGGGCGGCGGTGGAATCACCGGCGATGTAGAGGGTGCGGCTCCGGCGACCACCGGCTTGTGCGGTACGGGTGACGGAGAGCGCGAGGGGTACGGCGGCGATACCCGCCGCAGCCACTTGTCTTCGGCTGAGAGACACTAAGAGTTCCTTTCGACGAAGGGCGGGGACATGCACCTCAGGGGCGCGGGGAACTGCGCGCCAAGCCACGGGACGGCCCGCGCCCTGCGAACCACAGGCCGCCCCACGGCGAAACCCAGCAGGGATCAACCCTTCTGCTGGTCCCACTCCTCCTGCGCGGCGTTCAGCTGCTCAGCCAACGTGTCCAGGAATTCCTTCGCACTCATCTTCCCGAGCAGCACCTTCTGAAAGTTCGGCTCATTGTCGGCCTTGGAGATCGTGTTCCAGTCCGGCAGGTAGTACGGCAACTGCACAATCGTCGTCGACCCGTCGGACAACGCGTCAGCGGCCAGCTTCGTGGGCTCGGCCTTCGAGATCCACGCATCCTTCGCGGCGTCCGTGTTCGACGGCACCTGTCCCGCCGACTCGTTGAACTTCGAGTTCTCCGCCTTCGACGTGGCGAACTCGATGAACTTCCAGGCGGCGTCCTTGTTCTTGGAGCTCTTGAACAGCCCGAGGCCGTCCACCGGGTTGGAGACCTGAACCCGCTTCCCGCCGGGCCCGGTCGGCTGCGGAATGCCGCGGAACTTGTCGACCCCGAGCGCCTTCACATGGTCCTGGTACGACCCGAGGTTGTGGTTCAGCATCCCGATCGTGCCGGAGTCCCACTGCGCGACCATCTTGGTGAAGTCGTTGTTGAGGTCGGCCGCAGGGGTGACCTTCTTGTACAGCTTCGCGTACTTCTCCAGCGCCGCCACGTTCTTGGGGTCGTTGACCGTGGTCTTCTCACCACTGGAGTCCCAGAACGAGGTGATCCCGGACTGCCCGTACATCGCGTCGAGCGCCTGGGCGATGGAGCCCGCGCCGCCACGGATGGTGTAGCCGAACTCGTTCTTCCCCTTGTTCGTGAGCTTGTCGGCGGCCGTGAAGAACCGCTCCCAGGTCGTGGGCTCCTCCAGCCCCGCCTTCTCGAACAGGTCGGTGCGGTAGTACAGGACACCGTTGTTGGCGGAGGTCGGAATCGAGTACAGCTTGTCGTCACCGCCGCCGGCCGCCTTCAGCGACTCGACCATGTCCTTGTTGAGCTTGCCGTCGAGCGAGGACTCGGCGAGCCGCTCGTCCAGCGGCTCCAGCGCGCCCTGTGCCGCGAACCCCGCGAGCATCGCCGCGCCCACACCGCCGACGTCCGGCAGACCGCCGCCCTGGAGGGCGGTGTCGACCTTGGACTGGTACTCGGTGGAGGCGATCCCGACGTACTCGACCTTGATCTCGGGGTTCGCCTTCTCGAAGTCGGCGATGATCTCCTTCCAGGCCTCGGTGCGGACACCGCCGTTGTTGTCCCAGAAGACGATCTTGCCCTTGCCGCTTCCGTCGGCGCCCTTGTCACCGCCCGCCCCGCTGCCGTCGTCACCGCAGGCGGTGGCGGTCAGCGCGAGCACGGCCCCCAGGGCGACGGCCGTGGCGGCGCGCCTGCTTCTGCGATTGCTGATCTTCATTGGTCGGCTCTCTTCTTCTGGATCCAGCGGAACTTGAAGGTGTGGGGGGTCAGTGGCGGGCGTGGGGTGCCCAGTCGTCGGTGCCCTTGAGGTAGGCGGCCACGGTGTGGGACCGCGCCTCCTGGTCGCTCAACTGCGGACGGTCGGAAGTGACCGTCGCTCCCTGGCCGTGGTTGCGGTACTCGGCGAACCGCGCGTCCTTCCACGAGAACCCGCTCATGTCGGTCCACGGCGAGGACTTGACGGCGGCCGGCAGCTCGGTGTCCCGGATCAGCACCTGGGCGATCGCATCCGGCTCTCCGCCCGGGTGCCAGGGCCGGCCCAGGTGGAAGCTCCCGGCTGGGGCGTCACTGACGATCTTCGACCGGGTGATCAGGAAGCCGTACGGGTTGCCCTTCCAGGTCGAGGCCGCCGTGATGTAGCCGTTGTTCGTGTCCGAGCCCCGGCTCAGCGCCCGGATCACCGATCTCTCGATCACGGTGGTCGCCCGCCCGTAGACGAAGTCGACGTCGCCCTCGATGTAGGAGTCGCGGACGTAGACCCGGCTGACGGTGGTCAGCTTGGGGCTGTCGGTCATCAGGGTGTCCTGGTTGCCCAGGAACGCGGTGTCCTCGAAGACGATCCGGTCGCCGGTCGTCTTCATCGCCAGCGCCTGCTCGCCCTTCAGTTCGTGCGCGGCCTCGTCGAAGTCGTTGCTGAAGGTGAGGTTGCGTGCGGTGACGTCGTTCGCGGCGATCCGGACGGTGGCGCTCCCCGTCGAACCCCCGTACTCGGCGGGCGTGTCGAAGACGATGACGGTGTCGGACCGGTCCTGTCCGGTCCCCCGCAGCACGATGTTCGGCTTGCTCGCCGGGACGACCACCTTCTCGCGGTACGTGCCCGGCGCGACGGCGATCTCGACGGCGGTGTCGTTGCCGTCGGGCACCGCGTCGACGGCCGACTGCACGGTCGGGTAGTCGCCCGGGACGCGCAGGACGAACGGGCCGCCGATCCGCTTCTGCGGTCCGGAGAACCGCTTCACCAGCGCGGGCACGGCGGCGGCCGGGTCGAGCCGGTAGGCGTAGAACGCGCGCGGGTCGAACGCCGTGCCCCACGCGTCGTGCCGGCCCGTGGTGTTGCGCAGGACCGACCCGCGCTGCACCAGCTCGGCGGTGGCGTCGGCCTGGTAGGGGTGCTGGACACCGTCGTAGAAGCTGTTCTCGATGACCATCTTCGTCCGGCCGCGCGACCAGTTGCCGTAGGTCCACACGGGGTCGCCGTCGGACAGCTGCGAGGACAGGTAGTTGTTGTAGAGGTGGGCGTAGGCGCAGTTGTCGGCGGACGGGTTGCGCTGCTTGGTGCCGCGGAACCAGTTGTGGTCGACGGTGATCTGCGTCCTGACGTTCGGGGTCCAGCCGATGCCGAAGGTCTTGTTGTTGTCGGTGAACTGGTTGTAGGAGACGGTGACGTACTCGCTGTCCTTGCGGATGTCGAGCTGGCCGTCGCAGATCCGCGAGAACCGGATGTGGTCGATCCACACGTGGCGGGCGGTGTCCAGGCGGATGCCGTCGTAGCCGGTGTCCTTGCAGTCCCAGTTGCCCTCGATGGCCGTGTCGCGGATGGTCAGGTTGCGGATGATCACGTTGTGGGTGCCGGGATCGAGGGTGAAGCCGCCGTGCACGATCTCGGCGGTGTCGCTCACGCCGATGATGGTCTTGTCGGAGGCGACGGGTATCTCCGTGCCGAAGGGGTCCATGTCGAGGGACCCCTTGACGCGGATGACGTACGGCTCCTCGGCCGCCGCGTACTTCGCCAGCGCGGCCTGGTCGGTGACGGTGACGACCTTGCCGCCCGCCCCTCCGGTGGTGCCGCCGGCGAGGGAGGCGAAGCCGTGCGGCCGGTCGGTCCAGCGGTCGGCGGCGGGCCCGGACCCGGACTGCGGGGCCGCCTGTGCGTCCCCGAGTGTCCCGAGGCCCAGCGCGGCGACGAGGCCGAGCACCGCGGCCACGACCTTGCCGTGCCCCGGTCTCGACAAGCGCTTGCTACGGAGGTGCGTCATTGCGGCTCCCAACAGGCTTAGGACTTCAGGTGCTTTACGAGGCGCTGATCCGGAACTGGGTGAACGTCGCCGCGCCGGCGTGTCCCTGACCGGCGGGCGCGAGGGCGACGAGCCCGAGCAGGGCGCCGACCCAGCGCCAGGGGGTGGCGGCGAAGACCGGGCCCGACGGCCGGAAGCCGTCGCCGACGTCGGCCGAGAAGCGGCAGCGGGCGCCCGCGCCGATCTCGATCCGCAGCCGGGCCCGGTCCCCGGGTGCGAGCCGCGGGTGGGCGGCGTCGCGTTCGGCCTCCGCGACCGCCTCGGCGAACCGGTGCACGAGGTGCGCGGTGCCGTCCGCGCCCCGCTGGAGGCCGATCCAGCCGAACGCGTCCCCGAGGACCGCGAGACCGGCCCGGGCCCCGGGCTCGTTGCTGTCGAGCCGCAGCTCCACCTCGACCGTGCAGGGCGTGCCGGGCAGCCGCTGGGTGAGCACGTTCGGCAGCTTGCGCAGATCGTGCGCGTCGGCCGAGCGGACGCAGGTCAGCCGGAGCCCGTCCCCGGAGTGCTGGGTGGCCCAGCCGTCGCCCGGGTTGGCGGTCCACTGCCACTGGCGTCCGTACCGTCCGCCCGGGAAGTCGTCGTCGGTGGCGGGCGCCGCGGGCGGCTGCTGCGGCAGGTCGGGCATCTCGTGCACGGCGACGGGGGCGCCGTCGTCCCCGAGCACCGGCCAGCCGTCCGCGCCCCAGCGCATCGGCTGGAGGTGCACGACCCGGCCGTAGGCGCCGCGCTGCTGGAAGTGCAGGAACCAGTCCTCGCCGGACGGGGTGCGCACCCAGCCGCCCTGGTGGGGGCCGTTGACGTCGGTGTCCTTCTGCTCCAGGACGATCCGCTCCTCGTACGGCCCGAAGAAGCCGCGCGAGCGGAAGGCGCCCTGCCAGCCGGTCTCCACGCCCCCGGCCGGGGCGAGGATCCAGAACCAGCCGTCGTGCTTGTAGAGCTTGGGACCTTCGAGGGTGAACCAGCCGGGTATGCGGTCGCCGTCGACGATCACCTTGCCCTCGTCGAGGAGTTCGGTGCCGTCGGGGCGCATGCGGTGCCCGGTGAGGCGGTTCTTGATCCCGGAGCGGGACCTGGCCCAGGCGTGGACCAGATAGGCCTCGCCGGTCTCCTCGTCCCACAGGGGGCAGGGGTCGATCAGGCCCTTGCCGGCCTTCAGCAGGTGCGGGCGGGTCCAGGGGCCTCTGATCCCGGGGGCGTTGACCTGGAAGATGCCCTGGTCGGGGTCGCCCCAGAAGATCCAGAAGTGTTCGTCGTGGTACCTGAGGGACGGGGCCCAGACGCCGCAGTCGTGGCGGGGCCTCTCGAACTCCTCGGCCGGTTCCAGCCGTTCGAGGGCGTGGCCGACCAGGGTCCAGTTCACCAGGTCACGGGAGTGCAGTAACGGCAGTCCGGGGACGCGGCCGAAGCTGGAGGCGGTCAGGTAGAAGTCGTCGCCGACGCGGACGACGTCCGGGTCGGACCAGTCGGCGTCGAGAACCGGGTTGCGGTAGGTCTCGGCGGTCACGGGCTCACCGCCTTGCGGACGAGGGCCGCCGCGGCGTCCCGGTCGAGGCGGCCGTCGGCGACGACGGTGACCACCCGGCGGACGACGGTCTCACCCGGCGGGACCGGCAGCCGCTCGCCGTACGCCAGCGAGGAGCCGACGCCCGGGTACTCCTCGGTGCGCACGAACCACGGGTCGCGGCGGGTCTGTTCGGTGGCGCCGGCGAAGACCAGCGTCCAGGTGCCGCCCCGCAGGGCGAGCCAGTCGGCGGGGCGGCCGTGGACCTGCCCCTCGCCCTCGGCCCCGGCCGTGAGGACCTCCGGCGCGGAGGACTCCTTGCGGGCCCGCCAGAAGAAGCCGCCGTAGGCCGCGCCCGGCCGTCCGTTGGTCGCGGGGCTGCCGATCGACAGCGGGTTCCTGGTGACGTTGGTGAGGGAGAAGGTGAGGTCCAGCGCCCAGGCCTGGTCGGTGAGTGCGGTGGCCGCGACCGTGCGGCGCTCGCGCAGCAGCTCACCGCCCGCGGCGACCCAGCGCAGCTCCTCCACGAAGCCGTCCGGGTCGCGCAGCTGGAACGCGACGTGCCGCTGGGAGCCGTGGTTGTCCAGCTCGGTCGGGCCCTGGTCGCGGACGTAGGTGCGCCCGCCCCAGAAGTTGAACCCCTCGACGTCGGGAACGGCGACACCGACGCCGAGGTGGTGTGCGTGGTCGGCGGGGGCCAGTTCGGTGACCGCCGTTCCGGCCAGGGTGGTGACGGGGTGCAGGTACGGGCGCGGGGAGAGCCGTGCCGGCAGCTCGGGCCGGGTGACGTACCGGCCGACCGGCCGGCCCGCGACACGCAGTACCGCGGTGTCGTTGCCGCTGGTCATCTGGTGCTCACCTCTTTCGACAGGTGCGCCGCATGCAGCGCCCAGGGGGCGCCCAGCTCGGAGTAGAGGGAGAGGGTGTCGGCGGAGGCCGCGACGAGCCCGTCGATGCCGGGCACCACCCGGCGGTTCTCACCGGGGACGCGGTGCCAGGCGGTGTCCGGCAGCGGCGCCGGGTCGGGAGCAGTGCGGATGGCCTCCACGACCTTCATGAAGGCGCCGGTCGCGTCCGGCGGGACCAGCAGGTCGGCGCCGGTGGTGAGGTGCGCGACGAGGTTCTCCAGCAGGTCGGTGCGGCCGTGCTCGAACTCCTCCGGGCCGTGCCCCGCGCGCTGGAGCAGCACGCGGTCCTGCTTGTACCAGAAGGTGATGCGGCCGGTGCTCCCGTGCACGAGGACGTACGGTTCGTCCGCCCGCTCGGCGCACAGGGTCGCCGCGACGGTGACCGGGTGGCCCTGGGCGGTGCTGATCCGGACGCAGGAGGTGTCGTCGGACTCGATGGCGTTGGCGCGCAGCAGTTCGGTCTCGATGCCGGTGACGTCCTCGGCGCGGGTGCTGCCGCCGAGGGCGAGTGCCGTGGCGACGGCGTGGGCGAGCGGGTTGGTCAGCGCCCCGTCGATCACGTCGACGCCGTTCAGCCGCCGTTTGCCCGCCCAGGGCGCCCGCCGGAAGTAGTCCTCGTCCCGCACCCAGGCACCGGCCCCGCCGAGCCCGACCAGCCGGCCGATCGCCCCCTCGGCGACCAGCTCGCGGATGGCGGGCAGGGCGTGCGAGCCCAGCGACTGGAAGCCGATCTGGCAGACGACCCCGGCGGCCTCGACCCCGTCGGCCATGCGGCGGAACTCCGCGTACGAGGGGGCGGGCGGCTTCTCCAGCAGGAGGTGCACGCCCCGCTCGGCCGCGGTGAGCGCGAGGTCGGTGTGGGTGGGGATGGGTGTGCAGATCACGGCGATCCGGGCGCCGGTGGAGTCCAGCAGGGCGCCGAAGTCGGCGGACTGCTCGGGCGTGCCCAGGCCGTCGAGCTCCGCCTCGGTCAGCGGAGTCAGTTCGCAGACGCCGGCCAGCCGGACGAGGCCCAGCTCCTGGAGGCGGCGGATGTTCTCGACGTGCCAGCGGCCGTGGCCCCGGGCGCCGGCGAGGACGACAGGCAGAGGTGTGTTCATGGAGTCGATCATGCGACCGGTCATGGGATCCTCCCCGCACCCGCGCCGCGGGCCACCGCCCGGTCGGCCGCGGCGGCGCTGTCGATCCGCCCGTGCAGGGCGGGTGTCCAGCCGACGTCGTCCGTCAGGTCGCGCTCACTGCCCGAGTTGTAGGCGTTGTAGATCATGAGCAGGTCAACCGGAAAGCCGTTGAAGAGCGTGCCGCCCTGGTGCAGGGCGCTGCCGTTCCAGCTCTTGACCAGGTCGGCGACCTCCACATGGCCGGGGGCGTGGAAGGCGTTGTTCTCGGCGTAGATCCTCGACTCGGTGGAGACGCCGAGGGAGTAGCGGTAGTCGTCGGTGATCTCGTAGCGGTTGTTGTAGACGTGTACCTGGCCGAAGCGGACGCGCGGGGCGCGCTGGACGACCGACTCGAACGCGTTGTGGTGGAGGGTGACCCGGAGCTTTCCGCGGTCGCCGGTGGCGGTGTCGCCGTTGCCGATGAGCATCGCCTTGTCGTGGTCCGCGAACCGGCTCCAGGAGACGGTCACCAGGTCGGAGCCGTTCGTGATGTCCAGCAGTCCGTCGTGGCGCAGGTAGTTGCGGGCGAAGTAGGTGGGCTCCTGGGCGTCCGGGTGGCCCTTGTCGCTCAACGTCACGTGGTCGACCCACACATGGGTGGCGCCGGTCAGCCAGATCGTGTCGTACGCCGTCTTCCAGTCGCCGAGTCCGCCGGTGTTGGGCTGCCAGACGGGGAAGCAGTCGTAGGCGTCGCGGATGTCGAGGTTGCGGATGATCACGTTGCCCGCGTTCCGCACCTGGAGGCTCGCGCCCTTCAGGACGGCCGAGTCGCCGAGCCCGACGATCGTGGTGTTGGAGCCGACGGGCAGCACGACCCGCTCGGCCTGCCGGGCGGCGGAGGCCTGGCGGGCCTCCTCCTGCGGGCCGCTGGGCTTGGCGGCGCCCCAGGTGCGGGGGTCGTAGGCGGCGAGGTACTTCTTCAGGCTGTAGCCGCCGGTGGCGTAGTCGGAGCAGTCGAGACGGTCGCCGTCGTCGTCGGTGTTGGCGTCGATCGTCCCGGCGATCCTGATGATCTTCGGGGTGTCGCTGCCGCCGTCGAGGGCGCGGACGAGTCCCGCGCGGTCCGTGACCGTGTGGACGTGGTCGGCGTCGGCGGCCGCGCCTCCGGTGGTGCCCGCTCCCTCGGAGGCCCAGCCGTCGTTCGCGGGCAGGGTGTCGCGGCCGATGTCCCGTGCCTCGGCGTGCGCGGGGACGCAGAGCACGCCCACCAGCCCTGCCGCGACGGCGAGTTGACGTAGTCTCATCCCTTCACCGCCCCCGCGCTGAACCCGGTGATCAGCCACTTCTGGATGAAGGCGAACACGATCACGACCGGCACGGCCGCGATGATGCCGCCCGCGGCGAGCGCGCCGAGGTCGACGCTGTCCGCGCTCATCAGGGTGTTCAGGCCGACCGGGATGGTCTGCTTGTCCTGGTTGTTGAGGAACATCAGGGCGAACAGGAAGTGGTTCCAGGAGTGCACGAAGGCGAAGGAGCCGACGGCGATCAGGCCCGGCCGCAGCAGCGGCAGCACGACGATCCGGAAGGCCGTCATGCGGTTGCAGCCGTCCACCCAGGCCGCCTCCTCCAGGGAGTACGGCACGTTCTTGATGAAGTTGCTGATCAGGATCATCGACAGCGGCAGCTGGAAGACCGTCTCGGCGAGGATGACACTGCCGAGGCTGTTGATCATCTGGAGTTCGGCGAAGATCTCGAACAGCGGGACCAGCAGCAGCGCGCCCGGCACGAACTGGGAGCACAGCAGGCCCAGCATGAACGCCCGCTTGATCTTGAAGTCGAACCGGGCGAGGGCGTAGCCGCCTGCCAGGGCGACGAGGGTCGTCATCACCAGGGTGGCGACGCCGACGAGCACGCTGTTGGTGAAGTAGGTGCCGAAGCTGCGCTCCGTCCACACCTTCTCGAAGTGGTCGAAGGTCATCGGCCAGGGCACGAGCGAGGTCGAGCCGGCCGGGCGCAGGGCGAAGAGCAGGATCCAGTAGAAGGGGATGAGGGTGAAGACCAGGTAGATCCCCAGGGGCAGGTAGATCTGCCAGCGGGGGGCCTCGTCCCAGGCGCGCTTCCCCTTGGCGGGACGCGGCGGTTCGGGGGCCGTGGGCGCCGGAGCGGGCGCCGCCTTGGTGGCTTCCTTGACGCTCACTTGCTCTCGCCTCCGAACTTGCTCAGCCGCAGATAGACCATCGAGCAGAAGAGCAGGATCACGAACGCGACCGTGGTCAGGGCGGACGCGTAGCCGAAGTTGTGGGCGTCGACCGAGGTGTTGGCGATGTAGAGCGGGAGGGTCGTGGTCTCGCCCGCCGGGCCGCCGCCGGTCAGCGTGTAGAGCAGGTCGACGTTGTTGAACTCCCAGACCGCGCGCAGCAGGGTGGACAGGATGATGGCGTCCTTCAGATGGGGCAGCGTGATGTGCCAGAACTGCTTGAGGCGGCTGGCCCCGTCGACCTCGGCTGCCTCGTACAGGTCCTTCGAGACGGACTGGAGGTCGGCGAGGATGAGGATCGCGAAGAAGGGCACTCCGCGCCACAGATCGGCCACGACCGCCGCCGGGAACACCGTGGAGGTGTCCGACAGCCAGCTCGTGCCGTAGGAGCCGATGCCCATGTCAGCGAGGTAACGGGTGATGCCCGTCTGGGAGTTGTAGAGCAGCACCCAGATCGCGGAGGTCAGCACGCCGGAGACGGCCCACGGGGAGAAGACCAGGGCGCGCCCCAGGCCCCGGCCCACGAAGGTCTGGTTGACGATGAGGGCCAGCGCGAGACCGAACAGCAGTTGCAGGCCGACCTCGACGAAGACCCACTTGGCGCTGAAGACCAGGGTGTCCCAGAAGACCGGGTCCTCGGTGAAGGCGTGGACGAAGTTGTCGAAGCCCGCGTATCCGTTCCGCCACGGCTTGGTGGGGTTGTAGTTCTGCAGGCTGTAGTAGAAGACGCTGATGACCGGGTAGGCGATGAAGCCCAGCATGAGCAGGGCGGCCGGTGCGATCAGCAGGTAGGGAAGCCTGCGCGGCGTGGCGGAGGCACGGCGCCGCCGGGGTGGCGCGGGCGGTTTCGCCACGGCTGCGGCTTGGGCCATGACTGTTCTCCGTTCTCAGTACGTCGTGGTACGTCGTGCGTGCGTGGGAAGCGCTTTCTTCCTGTGCAGGGTCGTGCCGGGTCGTGCTGAGGTACTGGGGTGGTGCGGTGGTTCAGCCCGCGTACGGGTCCTGCACCGTGCCCGAGCGTGCCAGGAACTCGAAGTCGCAGCCGGTGTCGGCCTGCGTGATCTGCTCGTTGTAGAGCGCGCCGTAGCCGCGCTCGTACCGGGTGGGCGGCGGCGTCCAGTCCGCCCGGCGCCGCGCCAGCTCCTCGTCGTCCACGTGGAGGTGGAGGGTGCGCGCCTCGACGTCGAGGGTGATGGAGTCGCCGGTGCGGACGAGGGCGAGCGGCCCGCCCACGTACGACTCGGGGGCGACGTGCAGTACGCACGCGCCGTAACTCGTGCCGCTCATCCGGGCGTCGGAGATGCGGACCATGTCCCGGACACCCTGCTTGAGCAGGTAGTCGGGCAGCGGCAGCATCCCGTACTCGGGCATGCCCGGGCCGCCCTTGGGGCCGGCGCCCCGCAGCACGAGGACGTGATCGGGGGTGATGCCGAGCGCCGGGTCGTTGATGGTGCGCTGCATGGTCTTGTAGTCGTCGAAGACGACGGCGGGACCGGTGTGCTTGAGCAGGTGCGGCTCGGCGGAGATGTGCTTGATGACGGCGCCGTCCGGGCAGAGGTTGCCGCGCAGCACGGCGACCCCGCCCTCGGCGGCGACCGGGTTCTCGCGGGTGCGGATGACGTCGTCGTTGTGGACCACGGCGCCCTCGAGCTGCTCTCCCAGGGTGCCGTTGACGGTGGGCCGGTCCAGGTGCAGCAGGTCGGTGATCCGCGACAGGAAGGCGGGCAGGCC
This sequence comes from Streptomyces chartreusis NRRL 3882, assembly GCF_900236475.1. Lineage (GTDB taxonomy): Bacteria > Actinomycetota > Actinomycetes > Streptomycetales > Streptomycetaceae > Streptomyces > Streptomyces chartreusis_D. The sequence goes on along the minus strand of NZ_LT963352.1, from coordinate 6,928,513 downwards.
ACCGGCGAAGTGGAAGTCCTCCATGAGGTACGTCTGTCCGCCGGGCCGGACGTTGGCGAGCACCGGCACGGTGCGGGCGATGCGGTCGAAGTCGTCGAGGGTGAGCTCGACCCGGCAGCGTCCGGCCATCGCGATCAGGTGGATGACGGCGTTGGTGGAGCCGCCGAGGCCGAGCACCGTGGTGACGGCGTCCTCGAAGGCCTCGCGGGTGAGGATCCGGGACGGCTTGAGCGCGGTCCAGGCGAGTTCCACGGCACGGCGCCCGGAGGCGGCGGCCATCCGCTCGTGCCCGGAGTCGACGGCCGGGATCGAGGAGGCGCCCGGCAGTGTCATGCCGAGGGCTTCCGCCGCCGCGGTCATCGTCGACGCGGTCCCCATGGTCATGCAGTGACCGGGTGAACGCGCCAACCCGCCCTGCAGTTCCCGCAGTTCGCAGTCGGTCAGGTTGCCCGCGCGGTGCTCGTCCCAGTACTTCCACATGTCGGTGCCGGACCCGAGGGTCTCACCGCGCCAGTGGCCCGGCAGCATCGGCCCGGCGGGCACGAAGAGCGCCGGCACGTCGGCCGAGGCCGCGCCCATGAGCAGCGCGGGCGTCGACTTGTCGCAGCCGCCGAGCAGCACCGCCGCGTCGATCGGGTACGACCGCAGCAGTTCCTCGGCCTCCATCGCGAGCAGGTTGCGGTAGAGCATCGGGGTCGGCTTCTGGTACGTCTCGGAGAGCGTGGCGACCGGGAACTCCAGCGGGAAGCCGCCGGCCTGCCACACCCCGCGCTTGACCGCCTCGGCGCGCTCGCGCAGGTGGACATGGCAGGGGTTGATGTCGGACCAGGTGTTCAGTACGGCGATCACCGGGCGGCCCTGGTACTCCTCCGCCTCGTAACCGAGCTGGCGCATCCGGGCGTTGTGCGACCAGGTGCGCAGCTGGCCCTCGGCCCCGTACCACTGGTGGCTCCTGAGGTCCTCGGGACGCAGCCTGCCGGTCATATCGACCACCCCGCGGCGATCGCGGCGACCTCGGCCCGCTCGCTCTCGGGCAGTTGCCTGCTCGGCGGGCGGACGTCCCGGCGGCACAGCCCGAGGGAGGCGAGGGCCTCCTTGACGACGGTGACGTTGTTGGCGGAGCCGCTGTCGGCGCGCAGTTCCTCGAAGCGGCGGATCTGCTCCCAGACCTTCATGGCGGCCGGGTAGTCGCCGGAGCGCAGCGCCTCGATCATGTTCAGGGAGACGGCCGGGGCGACGTTCACCAGCCCGGAGGTGAAGCCGGTGGCGCCCGCGGAGAAGTAGGAGGGCGCGTAGGGCTCGGCGAGTCCTGCCACCCACACGAAACGTTCCAGCCCGGCGTCCCGGGCGAAGGCCGCGAACTTGGCGGCGTCCGGGACGGCGTACTTCACGCCGATGACGTTCGGGCAGGCGTCGGCGAGTTCGGCGAGCCGGGCACCCGTGAGCTGCGCGTTGCGGATGTAGGGGACGACGCCCAGCTCCGGCACGGCCTGCGCGACGGCCCGGTGGTAGTCGACCCAGCCGGCCTGGGAGACGTACGGGTGGACGGGCTGGTGGACCATCACCATCTGGGCGCCGAGGTCACGGGCGTGCCGGGCGGAGGCGACGGCGGTCGGGATGTCGTGCCCGACGCCGACCAGGATGACGGCCCGCTCCCCGGCCTCGTCGATCGTCAACTCCGTGACGAGCCGGCGCTCCTCGGGCGTCAGGGCGTAGAACTCGCCGGTGTTGCCGTTCGGGGTGAGGGTGGTGATGCCGCCGTCGAGCAGACGGCGCAGCAGGGCCCGGTAGGTGTCCTGCTCGACGGAGCCGTCCTCGGCGAACGGCGTCACCGGGATGGCCACCACGTCGGCCAGGGCCGCCCGCTGGGTCTCGAACGCCACGCTGCTCATTCCTGACCTTCCTGTTCCAGTCCTGCCTGGGGGAAAGCACGCTGCACGAAGGACGCGATGTGGGAGTGCAGGGCGCGGGCCGCGGCGTCGGCGTCGCCGTCGAGGGCGAGCCGGAGGATCTCGCGGTGCTCGCCGGCCTCCCGCTCCCAGGAGGGCGAGGCGGCCCACGCGACGGCGGAGACGAGGGCGGCCTGGTCACGGACCTCGTCGAGCATCCGGCCGAGCAGCGGATTGCCGCACGGCAGGTACAGGGCGCGGTGGAACTCCCGGTTGGCGAGGGAGCGTTCGGCGGTGTCGGTGGCGGCGTCGGCCCTGGTCAGCGCGGACCGGGCGGCGTCCAGGGAAGCGCCGCGCTGCACGGCCCGCTTCAGCGCCTCGGGCTCCAGCAGCAGCCGGACGTCGTAGACCTCGCGCGCCATGTCCGCGTCCACCATGCGCACCGTGACGCCCTTGTACTGGCTCATCACGACCAGCCCGGTCCCGGCGAGGGTCTTGAGCGCCTCGCGCACCGGGGTCTTCGACACCCCGAACTGCGCGGCGAGCTCGGTCTCGACCAGCGCCTGGCCCGGCGTCAACTGCCCGGTGAGGATGCGGTGTTTGATCCCCTCCAGCACGTACTGCGTGCGGGAGGGGATCGGCGTGGGCACAGAGGTCATGCGCGCCTCTCGGATCTCGCGTCCCCTGGGGGATCACGTATCGGATCTCGCGTATCGCGTCTCATATATGACGTACGAAGTACGACGCGATGACGGTAGGAGGGCGCGTTTGTTTCGTCAATGCTTTCGACGAAGGAAGTAGCAATCGCTTTCTACGACCTGGACGTCCACCCCGGATCCCGGCCGCTCAGACCCACCGCCCGGTCCAGCAGCGGCGCGTCGGGCTCGACGGGGACGACGGGGCCGAAGATGTCGCCCCGGCCGGGGTCGTCGACCGCCGCTTCGAGGAAGTCGTGGCAGACCTGGAGCGCGGCCGGGTCGGGGGTGTACGCCTGGCCGGTCGCGCGGGCCAGGTCCCAGCCGTGGATCACCAGCTCGTCGGTGGCGACGAGCCCGGCGACCTCGCCGGGCAGGTCCACGCCTCCGGCCCGGGTCATGCCGGTCCAGGCGGCCGGGTCGCGCCAGGCCTCGGCCAGTTCGGCGAGGACCTTGGGCAGCTCCTCGCGCCAGCCGGGCCCGATGTCCGGGCGGGTGGAGCCCGGGCTGGTGTCGGTCGTGACGCCCAGGTCCTTGCGGCCGGCGTCACGGAAGGCGACGGTCAGCCCGACCAGGTGGCCCAGCAGGTGGCGCACCGCGTACTCCGGGCAGGGCGTCGGGTCCGCCAGTCGCGCGTCGGTGACGCCCTCGGCAAGGCGCGCCAGGACCGTCGTCTGCGGCCCGAGGTCGAGGGTCGGGGTGGTGTCGGTCATCCGTGGTTCCTCCTGGTTCGGTCTCCTGCGAAGTAGACCGACGGTGCACGCGGAACTCATCGCCGGGACGCCGTCCGCCCTCAGGAATCGTGACCTGTGGCCGGCCAACCTAAAATGCACATAGGGGTTGTTCCAGGCACCTTCGGTGACAGGTGGTGCGTATGACACGGGACGGCGAGCTGAGACTCCATCTGCAGTGCGAGCTGGACGATCTGTGCCCGGTCGTGTTCCGAAAGCTGACCGACCCCCGGGAAGTGGCCCGCTGGTGGGGCCCGGACGGGTTCAGCACCCCGAGCGTGGAGATCGACCTCCGCCCGGGTGGTGCCTACCGGATAGCGATGCAGCCCCCGGAAGGCGAGCTGTTCTACCTGGTGGGCGAATACATCGACGTCGATCCCCCGGTGGGCCTGTCGTACACCTTCCGCTGGGAGGAGCCCGACCCTGACGACCGGGAGACGGTGGTGACGCTGTCACTGCACGACACCGACATCAGACGGTCCGAACTCACCCTCGACAGGGCCCCTTCGCCACTGAGCGGCGGCTGGCCCTCCACGAGGAAGGCTGGGTCCAGGGTCTCGGCAAGCTCGGGGAAATGCTCGCGTCGCAATGGGATTGATCACCGTCCCCCACGCCGGACCGGTGTTCCCCGGCATGCGGGCGAACCCGGGATGACGACGCGCCCGTGTGACGACGACCGGTGAGGCGGCCACCCGTTCCGAGCGGAACTAAGGCACCCTCCCGATCCGCCGGCACGGTCCTTAGGCCCACAGTGGCCAGGCATGACGCATGAAACGACCCGGCCCCTCGTGCGTGTCCTGCGCGACCGCGACTCCGGGCTCTACCTCTCCGGAGTGGTGATCTCCGGCTTCGGCACCTCCGCGTTGTGGCTGGCCTCCGGCGTGTGGGTCAAGGACCTCACCGGCTCGGACGGCCTGGCCGCGCTGTGCGTGCTCGCCATGTGGCTGCCGACCCTGGCCGGACCGCTGCTGGGCACGCTCGCCGACCGGGGCCGCCGCAAACCGCTGCTGATCGGCCTGAACCTGCTCCTGGGCGCCCTCCTGCTCACCCTCGTGGGCGTCGACGACCCGGGCGACCTGTGGCTGCTGTACGCGGTGCTGTTCGTGTACGGCGCCGCGGGTGTCGTCCATGACGCGGCCGAGTCGGCGCTCGTGGCGACCGCCGTCGACGCGTCCCTGCTCGGCGACTTCAACGGCCTGCGCCTGACGGCCACCGAGGGCATGAAGCTCCTGGCGCCGCTCGCCGGCGCGGGCCTGTACGCGGCGTACGGCGGTGCGAGCGTCGCCCTCCTGGACGCGGCGACGTTCGTCCTGGCCGCGGGCCTGTACGCGCTGCTGCGGGTGCGGGAGGACAAACCCGCGCCGCCCACCGGCAGCCGCCGGGAGCGGACCGCCGAGGGCGCCCGCCACCTGTGGGCGCACCCCGTGCTGCGCCCCTTGGTGCTGGCGGGCGGCGCCACGATGCTGTTCGCCGGCGTGAACGGGGCGGTGGTCTACGCCGTCGTCGACGACCTCGGGCACTTGCCCGCCTACGCCGGTGTGCTGTACGCCGTGCAGGGCGCCGGGTCGGTCGCGGTCGGCCTGCTCTCCGGCACCGCTCTGCGCCGCCTGGGCGAGCGGCGCTTCGCGGCGTACGGCATCGCCCTGCTGGCTGTCGCGGTGGCCCTGCGTGCGGTGCCCTCCGACCCACTGGCGCTGGCGTGCAGCGCGGCGGTCGGTGCGGGGCTGCCCGCGGTGCTGATCGCCGCGCTGACGTCGGTGCAGCGCGAGACGCCGGGCCCGCTGCTGGGCCGGGTCACCGCCACCGCCAACACGCTCGTGTACACGCCGAACGTGGTCGGACTGGCCGCCGGGGCGGCCCTGGTCGAGCTGGTGAGCCACCGGCTGGTGCTGGTGGCCCTGGGCGTGGCCCTGCTGGTGACGGCGGCCCCGCTGTTTCAGAGCCGGGCGAGAGCGGAACGGACGGTCTCCAGGTCGCCGTCGGACGCCAACCCGGCGTGATACAGCCGCAGTTCTGTGGCACCGAGCCGCCGCGCCTCGACCGCGTCGGCGGCGAGGGTGCCGGGGCTGCCGCCCATGCCGGAGACGACGGTGAAGTTGGCCGCGATGACCGCACCCTCCTTGACCTGCCGGGCGAACGGCGTCAGGGTGCCGGTGCCGCCCGCGCAGGGCACGACCACACCGTCCGCGACGGACAGGATGTGCGCCGGGTCGACCCCCGGGTTGGCACCGACGTGGTACGACACCGGGTCCGCGTGCAGCAGCACCTGGAAGCCCTCGGGCGCGACCGCCCGGACCGCCGTCACGGCATCCTCCTGGAGCGTGCGGGCGGTTTCGTCCCGGTACGCGCGCGTGGTGCCGGCGAGCGTCTCGCCGAGGAGCTTCTCGACGCCCGTCCAGCCTCCGTCGGACGGCGTCACCCCCTGCCACACCGGCTCCAGCGCGGTCCGTACGGCGGCGGCCAGCTCGTCGGCGTCCAGGCCGTGCCTGCCGTAGCCCTCCCGGCAGGACGGGCAGAAGCACAGCGCCATCAGGTACTGCCCGGCGTCGCCGAGGCCGACGCCGCCGGTCTTGTCGTGGGCGTGCAGATGTTGCAGGCCGTACCAGCCGAGCGACTCCAGCTCGGTGCCGCGCGCCCCGGGCCGAACGGCCGCCTCCGCCGCAAGGTCGGTCAGGTACGCGCGCGTGGCGGGCTGCGCGATGCAGGGTGCCCAGGGGTAGCGGTCGCCGTAGGCGTTGACGACCGAGGTGTCGGGGTGCTCGGCCCCCAGGCGGGAGTTGTGCGCGAGGACGACCCAGGTGTGCACCTCCAGGCCGGCGCCCGTGAGCGCGTCGGCCGCTGTGCCGAAGGCGTCCCCGGGGGCCCAGTCACCGGCCTGGTAGGGGCGCAGTTCCCGCCCGTCCCAGCGGTCGTCCGCCGGGTACAGCACGGCGGCGTGCTCGGCGGTGACGATGCGGTGGCGCGGGTGGCGGGGGGTGAGCGCGCGCGTGGAGTGGTAGGCGGCGGCGAGCGTCACCTGCTCCACGCCGAGCGCCGCGATCCGCGCGGGCGCCTCCGGGTCCCCGTTGACGTCCCAGGGGTAGACGAATGCCGACGCCTTCACTTGGCCTCCTCAAGCAGCGCGTAGCCACGCTCGATCACTTCGGCGAGCTGCTTGACATGATCCTCGGTCGGCTCGTGCAGCGGGGGCCGCACCTCCCCCACGTCCAGTCCGCGCAGCCGGACGCCGGCCTTGACGAGGGCGACGGCGTAGCCCCGGCCCCGGGCGCGCAGTTCGACGAAGGGGCGGTAGAAGCCGTCCAGCAGCTTCTCCACGGTGCTGTCGTCGCCGCCGCGGAGCGCCTGGTGGAAGGCGAGGGCGATCTCGGGCGCGAAGCAGAACACGGCCGACGAGTAGAGCGTGACGCCGAGGGCGCGGTAGGCGAGCTGGGTCTGTTCGGCGGTCGGCAGGCCGTTGAAGTAGAGGAAGTCGCCGGGGACCTCGGAGCGGACGGCGCTGATGACGCGCTGCATGAGGTCGAGGTCGCCGAGCCCGTCCTTGAGGCCGATGATCCCGTCGGTACGGGCGAATTCGACGACGGTCTCCGGGGTGAAGACGGCGTTGTCGCGCTGGTAGACGATGACGGGCAGGGCGGTCGCGGCGGCGACCTCCCGGTAGTGCCGCAGCAGGCCTTCCTGCCCGGCGACGACGAGGTACGGCGGCATGGCGAGCAGCCCGTCCGCCCCGGCCGCCTCGGCGAGCCGGGCCCAGCGCACGGCGAGCGCGGTGCCGTACCCGGCGCCCGCGACGACCGGCACGCGCCCCTCGGCCGCCTCGACGGCGACCCGTACGCACGCCTCGAACTCCTCGGGCGTGAGCGCGTGGAACTCGCCGGTGCCGCAGCAGGCGAACACGGCGGCGGCTCCGGCCTCGACCCCGCGGCGCACGTGCGTGCGGTAGGTGTCGAGGTCCACGGAGCCGTCGGGGCCGTAGGGGGTGACCGGGAAGAACAGCGGTCCGCTGGGGAGGTTGAGGCGGGCGGCGAGAGGGGCTGACGTCACGAGCTCTCCCGGTTCCATATTCATGTTTGCCGTCTATATTTCTGAACGTCTCCACGCTAAGGTGCCGCCTCGGCGCCGGTCAAGCGCGCGAACCCGCGACGCACCAGCGGATTCACTCCTTCCGCGGCATACTTGACGGGCTCCGCCCCAGATCCTTAGCGTGTCCACGAATATGAATGCCGTGCACTCATGTGCACGGCATGGGAGATTCAAGGAGACCGAGGATGCCCGCTCCCCGCACCGTCCTGCTCACCGGCGCCGCCGGTGGCCTCGGCACCCTGATGCGGGAGCTGCTCCCGGACTACGGCTACGAGCTGCGGCTGCTCGACATGCGGCCCATCGAGGGCGCGCCGGACGCGATCACCGCCGACCTCGCCGACCGGGACGCCGTACGCGAGGCCGTCCGCGGCGTCGACGCGATCATCCACCTCGCGGGCATCTCCCTGGAAGCCCCGTTCGAGAAGATCCTCAAGGCGAACATCGAGGGCACCTACCACCTGTACGAGGCCGCCCGCGAGGAGGGCGTCGGCCGGATCGTCTTCGCCTCCTCCAACCACGCCGTCGGCTACACCCCGCGCCCCCAGGGCGACGACCCCCTGATCCCGGTCGACACCCCCCGCCGCCCGGACACCTTCTACGGCCTGTCCAAGTGCTTCGGCGAGGACCTGGCGCAGCTCTACTGGGACAAGCACGGCCTGGAGACGGTCTCGGTGCGGATCGGCTCCTGCTTCCCCGAGCCGACCAGCGTGCGCATGCTCTCGGTGTGGATGAGCCCCGCCGACGGCGCCCGCCTCTTCCACGCGGCCCTGACCGCCGAGCACGTCGGCCACACCGTCGTCCACGGCTCCTCCGCCAACACCCGGCTGTGGTGGGACCTCGGCACCGCCCGGGCGCTCGGCTACGAGCCGCAGGACGACTCCGAGCCGTGGGCCGAGAAGCTCATCGCCGAGCAGGGCGAGCTGGACCCGGAGAACGAGGCGCACGCCTACCTGGGCGGCCACTTCGTGACGGACCCGCCGATCTGGCCGTACTGACCGGAAAGAGTCGTCGCGAGAGGGCGGCCGGGCAGAGAACGGGCCCGCCCGCCCGGGCATTCGGGCACGGTCCGGATGCGGTCGGGCAGCGCCCTCAGGGGCGCGGGGAACTGCGCGACCAGCCACAACGCACCCGCAGACGTCCGCGACCCCCCTGCCGCACGTCGCGCACGTCCGGGACCGAACGGGCACACCCGGGCAGGAACACTTCCGCAACAGACCTGGTCGCCGCAGAACACCCGCTGTAGAACTTCCCCCATGGCCCGACCGAGGGCCCGAACGGGCAGCACGGCAGGAAGGCAGGTGACGGCCATGACCAGAACCGCGGAAGAACGCCAGCGCGAGATCGTGCTGGCCGCACGGCGCGCCGGCTCTGTGGACGTCACCGCCCTCGCTGCCGAACTGGGCGTGGCCAAGGAGACCGTCCGGCGGGACCTGCGCGTCCTGGAGGACCACGGCCTGCTCCGCCGCACCCATGGCGGCGCCTACCCGGTGGAGAGCGCCGGCTTCGAGACGACGCTCGCCTTCCGCGCCACCAGCCACGTCCCCGAGAAGCGCCGCATCGCGGCAGCCGCGGCCGAACTGCTCGGCGACGCCGAGACCGTCTTCGTCGACGAGGGCTTCACCCCGCAGCTCATCGCCGAGGCACTCCCCCGGGACCGGCCGCTGACCGTGGTCACCGCGTCCCTCCCCGTCGCCGGCGCCCTCGCCGGGACCGACACCGTCTCCGTCCTCCTGCTCGGCGGCCGGGTCCGCTCCGGCACCCTCGCCACCGTCGACCACTGGACGACGAAGATGCTGGCCGGTTTCGTCGTCGACCTGGCGTACATCGGCGCCAACGGCATCTCCCGCGAACACGGCCTCACCACCCCCGACCCGGCTGTCAGCGAGGTCAAGACCCAGGCGATCCGGGCCGCCCGCCGCACGGTCTTCGCGGGCGTGCACACCAAGTTCGGAGCGGTCAGCTTCTGCCGGTTCGCCGAGGTCGGCTCCCTGGAGACGATCGTGACGAGCACGCTCCTGCCCGCCGCCGAGGCCCACCGCTACTCACTGCTCGGACCGCAGGTCATCCGGGTCTGACCACCCACCACCCCTTGTCCCCCCAGGGCGCCTCCATGCCCTGCGATGCCCCTTATCTCCCCATACATCCAGGAGCGATCCATGCGAACCCAGAGCCGACGACGGCCACCGCGAGCCACGCTCGCCGCGGCCGCCGCAGGGACGCTGCTCGCCCCGCTGCTCTCCGGCTGCTGGGTCGGCGCGGGCGGGGCCGGATCCGGCGGCGACGCCATCAACGTCCTGATGGTCAACAACCCCCAGATGGTCGAGCTCCAGAAGCTCACCCGCGCCCACTTCACCAAAGAGACCGGCATCAAGGTCAACTTCACCGTCCTGCCCGAGAACGACGTCCGCGACAAGATCAGCCAGGACTTCGCCAACCAGGCCGGCCAGTACGACGTCGCCACGCTGTCCAACTACGAGATACCGATCTACGCCCGCAACGGCTGGCTGCACGAGATGAACGGCTATGTGGCCAAGGACCCGGCCTACGACGAGCAGGACATCCTGAAGCCGATGCGCCAGTCCCTCACCGGGGACGACGGCAAGCTCTACGGCCAGCCCTTCTACGGCGAGTCGTCGTTCCTGATGTACCGCAAGGACGTGTTCGAGAAGAAGGGCCTGACGATGCCCGCCCACCCCACCTGGCAGCAGGTGGCGGACCTCGCGGCGAAGGCGGACGGCGCCGAACCCGGCATGAAGGGCATCTGCCTGCGCGGCCTGCCCGGCTGGGGCGAGGTGATGGCCCCCCTGACCACCGTCGTGAACACCTTCGGCGGCACCTGGTTCGACAAGGACTGGAAGGCACAGCTCGACTCCCCCGCCTTCGAGAAGGCGACGAAGTTCTACGTCGGCCTGGTCCGCGAACACGGCGAGTCCGGCGCCGCCCAGTCCGGCTTCGCCGAGTGCCTGAACAACATGACCCAGGGCAAGGTCGCCATGTGGTACGACGCCACCTCCGCGGCCGGATCCCTGGAGGCGGCGAACTCCCCGGTCAAGGGCAAGGTCGGCTACGCCCCCGCCCCCGTCGAGAAGACGAAGTCCTCCGGCTGGCTCTACACCTGGGCCTGGGGCATCCAGAAGGCCTCCCGCAACTCCGACGACGCCTGGAAGTTCGTCTCCTGGGCGTCCGGCAAGAAGTACGAACAGCTGGTCGGCGACCAGATCGGCTGGTCCAACGTCCCGGCCGGCAAGCGGGCGTCGACCTACGCCAACGCCGACTACCGCAAGGAGGCCGCCGCCTTCCAGGAGATGACCAAGCAGGCCATCGAAGGCGCCCGCCCGAACGACCCCGGCGTGCAGCCGCGGCCCGCGCCCGGCATCCAGTTCGTCGGCATCCCCGAGTTCACCGACCTCGGCACCAAGGTCTCGCAGGAGATCAGCGCGGCCATCGCCGGACGCCAGTCCGTCGAGTCGGCCCTGAAGAAGTCACAGGAGCTCGCCGAGAAGATCTCAGAGGAGTACGAGGGACGATGACCGCCACGACAACGGCCCCCCTGGCCGCTCCCGAGAGGCACACCCCGGTCCGCCGGCCCTCCGCCCGCCTGCGCGCCTGGGCCACCCGCGCCCCGCTGCTCCCCGCCCTGATCTTCATGATCGTCGTCACCCAGCTGCCCTTCGTGGCCACGCTGGTGATCTCCTTCTTCGACTGGAACTCCCTCTATCCCGACGCCCGCCACTTCACGGGCCTCGACAACTACCAGGAGGTCCTGACCGACGCGGACCTGCGCCAGTCGGTGTGGACGACCGTCCTGCTCACGGTGGCGGTGGTCCTGGCCAGCCTGGTGCTGGGACTCGCTCTCGCCCTGCTGCTGGACCGGAGGTTCCGCGGCCGGGGCATCGTACGGACGCTGCTGATCGCCCCGTTCCTGGTGGTCCCCGTCGCGGCGGCCCTGCTCTGGAAGCACGTGCTCTACAACCCCGAATACGGCCTGTTCAACGGGTTGTTGCACTATGTGGGCGGCCCGCAGCCCGACTGGATCTCCAACACCCCGCTGCTCGCGGTCGAGGCGTCGCTCGTCTGGCAGTGGACGCCGTTCATGATGCTCATCCTGCTGGCCGGCCTCCAGAGCCGCGACCACGAGCAGATCGAGGCGGCCCGGGTCGACGGCGCGAGCGACTGGCAGATCTTCGTCCATCTGACGCTCCCGCACCTGCGCCGCTACCTCGAACTGGGCGCCCTGCTGGGCTCGATCTACATCGTCCAGAACTTCGACGCGGTCTTCACGATCACGTCCGGCGGCCTGGGCACCGCCAACCTCCCCTACACCGTCTACCAGAGCTTCTACCAGGCCCACGAGAACGGCCTCGCCTCGGCAGCGGGCGTCCTGGTGGTCATCGGCTCGATCGTCATCGCGACCTTCGCCCTGCGCGTGGTGTCGTCCCTGTTCCGCGAGGAGGTGTCCCGCGCATGAGCACGAACGCCCTGCGTGTCCGTCGTGTCCGTGGCAAGGGTGCGGGCCTGGGCCTGCTGGCCTGGCTGCTCGGCATCGCGTTCTTCCTGCCCATCGCGTGGATGGCGCTGACGTCCTTCCACTCCGAGCAGGACGCGGCGACCAACCCGCCCTCCTTCGCCGCGGCCCTGACCCTGGACGGCTACCGCGAGTTCTTCGGCGCGGGCGGCGGCGCGAGCCCCTGGCCGGCGCTGATCAACTCCACGGTCGCGTCGGTGGCCTCGACCCTGCTGGTCCTGCTGCTGGCCTTCCCGGCGGCGTACGCGCTGTCGATCAACCGCGTCCGCAAGTGGACGGACGTCCTGTTCTTCTTCCTCTCCACGAAGATGCTGCCGGCGGTCGCGGGCCTGCTCCCGATCTACCTCTTCGCCAAGAACGCCGGGATGCTCGACAACATCTGGCTGCTGGTCATCCTCTACACCTCCATGAACCTGCCGATCGCGGTGTGGATGATGCAGTCGTTCCTCGCCGAGATCCCGGTCGCGGTGATCGAGGCGGCCCGGGTCGACGGGGCGAGGCTGCCGACGATCCTGGCCCGCGTAGTGGCCCCGATCTCACTGCCCGGAATCGCGGCGACAGCCCTGATCTGCTTCATCTTCAGCTGGAACGAACTGCTCTTCGCACGGGTGCTGACCGGCGTGGTCGCCGAGACCGCCCCCGTCTTCCTGACCGGCTTCATCACCAGCCAGGGCCTGTTCCTGGCGAAGGTGTGCGCCGCGTCGCTCGTCATCTCCCTGCCGGTGCTCGCCGCGGGGTTCGCCGCCCAGGACAAGCTCGTCCAGGGCCTGTCGTTGGGAGCCGTCAAATGAAGGCCGCCGTCATCGAGTCCGTGGGCAAGGCCGTCGTCGCCGAGGTCCCGGACCCGACGCCAGGGCCGCGCGAGGTCGTCGTCGAGGTCGCGGCCTGCGGGCTGTGCGGCACGGACCTGCACATCCTCCAGGGCGAGTTCGCCCCGAAGCTGCCGATCGTGCCCGGGCACGAGTTCGCGGGCGAGGTGGTCGGGGTCGGCACCCAGGTCACCGAGGTGTCGGTGGGCGACCGGGTCGCGGTCGACCCGTCCCTGTACTGCTTCGAGTGCCGCTACTGCCGTACCGGCCACAACAACCTCTGCGAACGCTGGGCGGCGATCGGCGTCACGACGGCCGGAGGCGCGGCCACGTACGCGGTCGCCCCGGTGGCGAACTGTGTGAAGCTGCCCGAGCACGTCCGCACGCAGGACGCGGCCCTCGTGGAGCCGCTGTCCTGCGCGGTACGCGGCTACGACGTGCTCCGGTCCCGGCTCGGCGCGCACGTCCTGATCTACGGCTCCGGCACGATGGGCCTGATGATGCTGGAGCTGGCCAAGCGCACGGGTGCGGCGAGCGTGGACGTCGTCGACGTGAACCCGGCCCGCCTGGAGACGGCCCGCCGCCTCGGCGTCTCGGCGTCGGCGGCCAACCCGGACGAACTGGACCGCCCGCAGGGCTGGGACCTGGTCGTCGACGCCACGGGCAACGCGGCGGCGATCCAGGACGGCCTGGACCGGGTGGCGAAGGCCGGCACGTTCCTCCAGTTCGGCGTGGCCGACTACGCGACGCGCGTGACCATCGACCCGTACCGCATCTACAACCAGGAGATCACCATCACGGGCTCGATGGCGGTGCTGCACAGCTTCGAGCGGGCGGCCGAGCTGTTCGCGAACGGAGTCCTGGACCCCGACATCTTCATCAGCGACCGGATCCCGCTGGAGCGGTACCCGGAGGCGCTGGAGCAGTTCGCGGCGGGGGTCGGCCGCAAGATCGTCGTCGTTCCGTAGGGAACGGACCGCTCCGGGGGGCAGGCGAAAACAAGTGGGTCGCCCGCCCCCCGCCCCGTACGCTCGCACGCATGCCACGACCACAGGGATTCGCCTACGAGCAGCACGCGGGCGGAACCGTCCGCATCACCCACCACGGCCGCCCCGCCACCACGCTGAACGGCCCCCGGGCCGAGCAGTTCGTCGCCGAGGTCGAGGCCTGTGACCCCCAGCTCGTCATGGCCCGCTGGACCGGAAACTACAAGCGGGGCAACGAACGCACCGCCCGCGACCACCCCCGCAACCGCCGCTGACCCGAATGGGCCCAAGGTAAGGGAACGGCAAAACCGCCTCGCTCGTTCACCCGGCATGACAGCTATGACCCCCGGCTCGAACATCCCCCTGTCCGCCGCCCGCGTGACGGTGGACGTCGCCGCACCGGTGCGGCTCGACGTATCGGGCCTGCTGCTCACCGCCGACGGCAAGGTGCGCTCCGACGACGACTTCATCTTCTACAACCAGCCGTCGGGCCCGGGCGTGACGTACCGCTCGGGCGGCGGCACCACGCCCGACGCGATCGTGGTAGACACGACGGCCGTGCCCCCCGGCATCGAGAAGATCGTCGTCACGGCGAGCCCGGACGCCGCGGGCCAGACCTTCCGGGGCATCGAACCGACGGCCACGATCCGCAACGCGGACGACAGCTCCGTCCTGGCCTCGTTCACGCCCCCGCAGCTCGGTGACGAGACGGCCCTGGTGATCGTGGAGATCTACCGGCGCAACGGCCAGTGGAAGGCCCGAGCCGTCGGCCAGGGATACGCCAACGGCCTCGCCGGCATCGCCACGGACTTCGGTGTCACGGTGGAGGAACCGGCCGCGGCGGCCCCGGCCCAGCCGGTGACCCCGCCGCCGGCCCCGGCGCAGCCGCCTGCCCCGCCCGTCACCACGCCCGCGGCGCCCCCGGCTCCGGCCGCTCCGCCGCCGCCCGCGCCCGGCTCGGGCAAGATCAACCTCGACAAGGGCCGCGTCAGCCTCCAGAAGAACCAGACCGTCTCCCTGATCAAGGGCGGCCGCCCGCTGCTCTCCCAGGTCCAGATGGGCCTCGGCTGGGAGCCGGCCTACCGCGGCAAGGACATCGACCTGGACGCCTCGGTCATCGCCTACGGGCCGCAGCGCAACCACATCGACAGCTGCTACTTCGGCAAGCTGCAGATCGTGGGCGGCGCCATCCGGCACTCCGGCGACAACCTCACGGGCGAGGGCGGTGGCGACGACGAGGTCATCACGGTCGACCTCGGCCGCCTCCCCCAGGAGGTCACCGGCCTGGTCTTCACGGTCAACTCCTTCTCCGGCCAGAAGTTCACCGAGGTCGCCAAGGCCTACTGCCGCCTCCTGGACGCCACCACCGGCGAGGAGCTGGTTCGTTTCGACCTCACCAGCGCCGAGCCGCAGACCGGCGTGATGATGGCCAAGCTGATCCGCCAGTTCTCCGGCGAGTGGGAGATGACGGCGATCGGCGACTTCGTGAAGTCCCGCACGGTCAGGGGAATGGTGAAGCCGGCCGCGCAGGCGCTGTAACGGCACCCCGCCCCGGCTCCGGGACGCCCCCTGCCCGAGGGGGCGTCCGGCCGTCCCGGCGGCCGGGGGTCACGGCCCCGGCACTCGGCCACCAGACCTCAAGGCCTCCGCCGCCGGCCCGGGCGCGGGCGACCGACCCGACGCCCAGCCTGCCGGAGGCGCCGCCGCATCCCGCTGTGCCGCCGCCTCAGCCCTCACGGTCACGGCCACCCGGCGGCAACGGCCGCAACCCCTCCGTCAGCAACGCCAGATACCGCCGCATGTGCCTGCCCTCCCCGTCCGCCAGCTCCGAGGCCGTCGCCACGCCGTGGGCCAGCCGGAGCACCTCGACCGGCTCGACGTCGCCGCGCAGCGTCCCCTCCCGCTGAGCTGCGCGGACCAGCCGGGCCGCCGCGCTGTTCACCGCGTCGCCGCAGGCCGTGGCCATGGCCGAGTCGCCGTCGGTGACGGCCGGGCCGAGGAGGGCCTTCAGACCGCGCATCCGGATCAGCCCGGCACCGAGTTCGTACAGCCACTCCCCGAGCGCCTCGCCCGGCGGCAGCCCGGCCGCGAGTTCGTCGGCCCGCGCCGCCATCGCCTCGATCCGGTCCAGATAGGCGGCCTCCAGCAGGTCCTGCCGGGTCGGGAAGTGCCGGTACAGCGTGCCCGAGCCGACCCCGGCCCGCTTGGCGATGTCGTCGAGCGACGCGCCCTCCCCGTGCTCGGCGAAGGCCTCCACGGCCACCTTCAGCAACCGCTCGTAATTACGCCGAGCATCCGCCCGCATGGGCCTGACCTGCGCCATGCAGCCACTCCTCACCAACCGGGGACTCACGGACCGGGGACCCTCTCCGCACCTTATCGAGATCGGCCGACGGGCCCGGGCCCGTACACCCGCCGCCTCACATCTTCATCGCCCCCGCAGCCAGATCCCGCAGGAAGTGCCGCGCCCCGAAGAGGATGTGGAGGCGTCCGAAAACCGGTGTCGAGGGAACTGCGCGGAACGATCTGGCGGACCCACGCCCGGACGGTCGGACGAGGTCGGGCGGAGGCGAGGTCAGGCGGAGGCGCGCACCACCAGCTCGGGCACCACCCACGCGTCCGCGCCCCGCAGCGGCTCCTCACCCGCGCGCAGCCGGGCCACCTGCTCCACGGCCAGCCGTCCCAGCCGCCGCTTGTCGATGTGCAGGGTGGTCAGGGCGGGGTCCACCAGCTCGCCCAGGGAGAGACCGTCGAAGCCCAGCACCGCCAGATCGTCGGGGACGCTCCGGCCACGGCGCCGGGCGGTGCGCATCGCGCCGACCGCGATCAGGTCGTTGAAGCCGAAGACCGCGGTGATCTCGGGCCGCTCCGCCAGCAGCCGTTCCATGCCGGCCTCGCCGCCGGTCACGCTGTGCTCGGGGCACACCACGACCCAGTCCTCGTCGACCGGCAGTCCGAGCCGCCGCACCTGCTCCAGGAAGGCCAGCCTGCGGGGGCCGGGGCCGTGCACGCCGTCCAGCATGCCGATCCTGCGGTGCCCCGCGCGGAACAGGTGGTTCATGCCCTGCTCGACTCCGGTGGCGGCGTCGATGCCCACGGCCGCGAACCGGGTCTGCTGCGGGCCCCGTTCCAGCAGCACCAGCGGCACGCCTCCGAGGTGCCGGGTGAGGACGTCGTCCGGGTCCTTGAAGTAGCCCACCACCGCGTCCGCCTGGTGGGAGAGCACGTCGAGCGCCTGCCGCTCCCTGGCCTCGTCGATACGGGAGTCCCACACGACCACCTGCCAGCCGCGCTGCTCGGCCGCCTCCAGCACTCCGGCGGCCACCTCGGGGAAGAAGGGGTTCCGCAGGTCCGGGATGACCAGGCCCGCCGTCACCGCCCCCTTCTGGACGAGTCCGCGCGCGAAACGGCTGGGCCGGTAGTCCAGGAGCCGGGCCGCCTCCAGGACCCGTTCCTTGGTGGCCGGGTCGATCTCACCCTTGTCGTTGACCGCCCGGGAGACCGTCTGCCGTGACACGCCGGCCAGTCGTGCGACGTCATGGATCGTGGCCCGGCGCCGGGCACCACCGGGCCGCTCGGCACCCGGCTCCGCCCGCTGATTGTCGGTCCACACGCTGAGCACTTTATCCGGCGGCGGACGCCGCCCGGCAGGGCGGCAGCGCGGCCCCTCAGTCGTCGAGCTCGGTGAAGAGCGTCAGCTGGAGGGCGCCCGGGGCTTCGAGCCGGGAGTTCAGGGAGTTCCAGGGGGTGCGCGTGGGCTCGGCGACCACCTCGGCCCCGGCGGCGGCCAGCTTCGCCGTGACGGCGACGGAGTCGTCCACCTGGAAGGCGACCCGGATGTGCCCGGCGACCCGCCGCCCCACCTCGACCTCGTCGATGAAGGCGGCGTGGTTCGGGTCGGTCAGCTCCAGGGTGGCCCGCCCGGCGTCGAGGATCGTCACCCGCCCGTCCTGAGACGCGAACGCGCCCTGCTCGGTGAGGCCGAGCACGTCCCGGTAGAAGTGCAGCGCGGCGTCGTAGTCGTCCGCGGTCACGACCAGGCGGAGTTCCCGTACGGCTGGTTCGTCGGGCATGAAGGCTCCTTCAGGGCTCGGGTAACCGCTGACAACCCGGGGGACGGCCGGTTGATTCCTGTGCGCGGCCGGGCCCGACGCGGCAGCCGCCCTGTCAGAACAGCGCGCTGTACGCGTTCAGCGCAGGCTGTCCGCCCAGGTGGGCGTAGAGCACCGTGGAGTCGCGGCCGATCTCGCCCCGCGAGACCAGGTCGATCATCCCGGCCATGGACTTCCCCTCGTACACGGGGTCGGTGACCATCCCCTCCGTCCGGGCCGCGAGCCGCATCGCCGCCAGCGTGGTCTCGTCGGGGATGCCGTACGTGCCCGCGTGGTACCGCTCGTCGAGTTCGACGTCGGACTCGGTCACCTCACGCTTGACGCCGATCAGCTGCCCGGTGCGGTGCGCGATCCGGGCGATCTGGCCGCGGGTCGCGGCGGGTTTCGCCGAGGCGTCGATGCCGAGCACGCGCCGGGGCCGCCCGCCCGCCTCCTCCAGCGCGGCGAACCCGGCGACCATGCCGGCCTGGGTGGAGCCGGTCACCGAGCACACGACCACGGTGTCGAAGAAGACACCCAGCGCACGCTCCTGCTCGGCGACCTCGTACGCCCACCCGGCGAAACCCAGGCCGCCGAGCGGATGGTCGGAGGCCCCCGCCGGGATGGCGTAGGGCTTGCCGCCCGCCTCCTCGACTTTCCTGAGCGCCTGCTCCCAGCTCTCCTTGAACCCGATCCCGAACCCGGCCTTCACCAGCCGTACGTCGGCCCCGGCGAGGCGGCTGATCAGGATGTTGCCGACCTTGTCGTACACGGCGTCCGGCCAGTCCACCCAACTCTCCTGCACGAGGACGCACTTGAGCCCGGCCCGGGCGGCGACCGCCGCGACCTGGCGGGTGTGGTTGGACTGCACCCCGCCGATCGACACGAGCGTGTCGCAGCCCTGGGCGAGCGCGTCGGCGACCAGGTACTCCAGCTTGCGCGTCTTGTTCCCGCCGTAGGCGACACCGGAGTTGCAGTCCTCCCGCTTGGCCCAGAGGGACGCACCGCCGAGGTGCGCGGTCAGCCGCTCCAGGGGGTGGACGGGCGAGGGCCCGAAGAGCAGGGGGTAACGCTCGTACGAGGAAAGGGACATGGGTCCTCCCGGGTCGGTGTCGGTCCGCCTCAGTCGGCGAGCTCTTCGAGCCCCCGCCAGATTTCCGCCGTGACGCGGACCGCCTCGACCACGTCACCGGCCGCGCAGGCCTCGATCAGCCGCTCGTGCAGCCCGGCCGAACGGCAGCTGCCGCCCTCGCCGAAGCGCCGTCGCTCCAGGCGGCGGATGAGCGGGGTGTAGCGGGCTACGGTCGCGGCCGCCGCGCGGTTGCCGCTCACCCGGACGAGGACGTCGTGCAGCGCGTCGTCGGCACGCAGGGCCCCGTCCACGTCTCCGGTGCCGACGGCGGCGGCGAAGTGCTCGTTGGCGGCGCGCATCGCCTCGATGTCCGCGGCACCCAGCCGGGGCACGGCGACCCGCGTCACCAGCTCGTGCATGGCACCGACCACGGCGGCGGCGTCCCGGACGTCCGAGGCCACGAGCGGGGTCACCCGGGTGTAGCTCTGCGGCTTGCTCTCCAGCAGCCCCTCGTCCACGAGCCGGGAGAACGCCTCCCGCACCGGCGCCCGGGACAGCCCCAGCCGCTCCGCGAGCTCGGCGTCCCGCACCACCGCACCGGGTTCGATCTCCCCGGCCACGATGGCGTCCCGGATGGCCGCGTACGCCCGGTCCCTGAGCAGGGTGCGGGGGACGGGCCGGATGGCCTCCACGAATTGAAATGTTAGATGTCAGGACGAGGGCCGACAAGAGGTGTGCCCCCAGGGCCGGTCAGGACCGTGGCCCGCACTCCCCAGGCGGTGCGGGCCACGGTCTCTCTTGCCGCCCAGGGCCAGCCGGCGTCCCGGGAGGCCTGGATCAGCGGAACCATCCGGAAAGGCCGCGTCCGAGAGGCCTGCGAACGTGTGCCGATTGCCCTTCCCCGACGGGCCGTGGCCCGCCCGGTGTCCGGCGGGGTGCCAGGTGTGGACCGGCACGTCGGCCGGGACGTGCTTCCGGTGGTGCCGGCGCACCTTGCTTCGCCGTGACCCGGCGTTCTAGATCCGCTGCCGCTTCCAGGGACCAGTGATGGCGAGCAGAATGCCGGGCGTCTGGATGCTGGCGAAAAGGGTCCGGCCGTCGGGTGAGAAGGTGACACCGGCGAACTCGCTGTACTCCGGCTCCTCCTCGGTGCCGATGTTCAGCTCGTTGCGGGCGATCGGGTAGGTCCGGCCGCTGTCGGTGGCGCCGAACAGGTGCTGCACGCCCTCGCCGTCCTCGGCGATGACGAGGCCGCCGTACGGGGAGACGGTGATGTTGTCGGGGCCGTCGAAGGCGCCGTCCTCGGAGGGGTCGGGGTTCACGCCGAGCAGGACCTTCAACGTCAGCGTCCGGCGCTTGGGGTCGTAGAACCAGACCTGGCCGTCGTGCTGGACGGGGCTCTCCTCACGGGCGTACGAGGAGACGATGTAGGCACCGCCGTCGCCCCACCACATGCCCTCCAGCTTGCGGGCGCGTGTGACCTCGCCGTCGGCGAACTGCTTGCGCACGGGGGTCGTCCGTGCGTCGCGGTCGGGCACGTCCACCCAGTCGACGCCGTAGACGGTGCCGATCTTCGTGGCGCGGGACAGGTCGTCGACGAACTTCCCGCCGGAGTCGAAGCACTTGGGCGCCTGGAGGACACCGGCGTCGTCGGCGAGCTTGCGGAACTTTCCGGGGCCGTACTCGAAGCCCTTGGGCGGGGTCCAGCGGTAGAAGAGGCCGTTGGGGCCGGCGGCGTCCTCGGTGAGGTAGGCGTGGCCGCGCTTGGGGTCGATGACCACGGCCTCGTGGTCGTAGCGGCCGAAGAACTTCAGCGGCTTGGGGCCGCGGTTGGCGCGCCGGTCGCAGGGGTCGACCTCGAAGACGTAGCCGTGGTCCTTGGTCATGCCGTTGACGCCGGCCCGGTCGGAGTTCTCCTCGCAGGTGAGCCAGGTGCCCCAGGGGGTGCGGCCGCCCGCGCAGTTGGTGGAGGTACCGGCGATGCCCACCCACTCGGCGACCCGTCCGTCGGGGCGCACCTCGACGACCGTGCAGCCGCCGGCCGCCGCCGGGTCGTAGACGAGGCCCTCGGTGAGCGGCACCGGGTACTTCCACTTGGCGCGCGGGCCCTTCAGCTCGTGGTTGTTGACGAGCAGGGTGGTGCCGCGGGGACCGTCGAAGGTGGCGGTGCCGTCGTGGTTGGACGGCGTGAACTCACCGGACTCCAGCTTGGTCTTGCCGCTGTACGTGATGATCCGGTACGTGAAGCCGGCGGGCAGGGCGAGGATGCCCTTGGGGTCGGGGACGAGCGGTCCGTAGCCGACTCCGTGCCGGGCGTCCGCCGCCTCGTCCCCCGTGCTCTCGGTGTCGTAGGACGCGAGGGCGTTCGGTGCCGTGGCGAGGGCGCCGACACTGCCCGCCAGCGCGACACCGGCACCGGTGATCGCGGAGGTTCTGGCGAAGTCCCTGCGGGTGAGCGACATGGTGTCTCCTGTGACGGTGGATGTGCCGTGGAGGGCGGCGGACCTCGTTCGGCAACACCGTCCCGTTCATCCATGAACGCCGGTTGAACAACGCCCCAGGGGCGCGGGGAACTGCGCGCCAAGCCACGACGGCGCCGCAGTCACAGAACAGGATCAACCACCCTGTTGCGACCGCGCCTTGAACGCGGCCTTCCGCGCCTCCTTCGCAACCCTCTTGTCGGGATGCAACCGCCCCATCGCCTCCAGCACATCAGCAGTAGCGGGATGCTCAACCCGCCACACCGCCTCGAAGAACCCGCCGTGCTGCCGCGCAAGCCCCTCGACCAACGCCCGCAACTCCTCGGAATTACCCTCCGCCGCCAGCTGCGCAGCCACCGTATCGATGGTCAGCCAATAGACCATCGCCTCCGACGGCGCAGGCACATCAGCCGCACCATGCTCGGTGAGCCAGACACGCGCGAGGCCACCCAACTCGGCATCATCGAGCACCTCCCGCAACGCCGGCTCGGCCGAAGCACCCACCAGCGACAAGGCCTGCTGGCACCGCAACCGCCGCAGCGGCGCCCCGGCATCCGCGCCCCGGGCCGCCGCCAGCAACTCCCGTGCGGCGGCGAGCGATTCGCGCCGCTCCAGCCACTGCTCGGTCTCGGCCTGCGCAGCACCCGGCGGGAAGGCCGCCGTGCCGTCGAGCAGCGCGTCGGCTCCCTTGTCCGCGAGGTCCCCGACGGCCGGCGCCTCGAACCCGGCCTCCAGCAGCCGGGCCCGCAGGCCGTAGAGCCCGAGCGGGGTGAGCCGGACCATGCCGTAGCGGGAGACGTCGGTGTCGTCGACGGGTGCCGCGGGCTCCTCGTCGGCATCGGCCATGAGGGCCTCGTCCACGGGCTGGTACGCCACGAGCCCCACCGGCTCCAGCATCCGGAACTGGCCGTCCAGCCGCATCATCGCGTCGGACACCTGCTCCAGGACGTCGTTGGTCGGCTCGCCCATGTCGCTGGGCACGATCACCGACGCGGCCAGCGCGGGCAGCGGCACGGGGGCTTCGGCGGGCGTGTCCTCGCCCGCGGTCAGCAGGTAGAGGTTGCCGAGCACGCCGTCGAGGAACTCGGCCTCGGCCTCCGGGTCCCAGTCGAGGGCGGAGAGGTCGACCTCGCCGTCCTCGGCCACGAGCCCGTCCAGGTCGGGCACGCTCGCGTCGGCGAGCACCGTCTCCAGGGCCGCGAGCCACACCGCGAGCACGTCCTGCGGCGAGCCGCCGGTGAGCAGCGCGAGGTCCTCGCCCGCGGTGACGGTGCCCTCCTCCTCGTCGGCGATCTCGACGAGCCCGGTGTCCACGGCCACCCGCCACGCCTCGCTGGCGTCGGCGGCGGCGTCGTCCCCGCTCAGCCCGAGCACCTCGGCGGCCGCGGGCAACTGCTCGTCGACGAGCCCGCCCCCGGCGTCGACCCGGGTCTCCGGCCCGGCCCAGCGGGCCAGCCGGGCGGCCCGGGACAGCAACGGCGTGGACAGCGCGTCGCGCGCCAGCTCCGCTTCGGAAGTCAGCCGCACCGGCGGCAGGGGGGAGCTGTCTGACATCGGCTGTTTCTCCTAGGGCGCCTCATACGACTCAGCCGCTCAGCCTAGACGGATTTACACCCATGCCGCCTACTTCATGTCCCCGTCAGGAGTTGTACATGGCCGAAACCTTGACAAGTGGCCTGAGCAGGCTGGAGATTGACGCGCGTAGAAGTCGGCGGACACTTGTTCACCGGGTCGGCCCCACAGACCCACCCGTCCACCGTCGTCTACGCGCGTCACACCGCCCGCCCCACAGGTAGCGGCAGACAGTCCACGCTCCACCCTCGTCCCGGCGCCCTGTCACGTCCCCGGAGGGATTCCCGTTGCCGAGCAAGTCGTCCGCGCGCCTCGCCGCGCTCACCGTCGCCGCCGTGTGCTCCGCGGCATCCACGATCGTCCTCACCGCCCCCGCACACGCGGACTCGGTCCGCATCCACGACATCCAGGGCAGCACCCGGATATCGCCGTTCGCCGGCAAGCAGGTCACGGACGTGACCGGAATCGTCACCGGCATCCGGACCTACGGCTCGTCCCGCGGCTTCTGGATCCAGGACCCGAGCCCGGACGCCGACCCCGCGACCAGTGAGGGCGTCTTCGTCTTCACCAGCTCGACGCCGAAGGGGGTCGCCGTCGGCGACGCCGTCACGGTCAGCGGCACCGTCTCGGAGTACGTCCCCGGTGGCACCGCCTCCGGCAACCAGTCCCTGACGGAGATCACCAAGCCGACGACCACGGTCGTCTCCAGCGGCAACCAGCTGCCCGCCGCCACGACGATCGACGCGAAGTCGGTCCCCGCCGCCTACGCGCCGGCCGGCGACACCACGGCGAACGGCTCGATCAACGCCCTCCCCCTCAAGCCCTCGGCGTACGCCCTGGACCACTACGAGGCACTGGAGGGCATGACCGTCCGCGTCACCGACACCCGTGTCGTGGGCGCCACCGACCCGTACACCGAACTCTGGGTGACGGTGAAGCCGCACGAGAACCGCAACCGCCACGGCGGCACGGTCTACGGCTCCTACGACGCCCAGAACACCGGCCGGCTCCAGATCCAGTCCCTCGGCTCGACGGCCGACTTCCCGAAGGCGAACGTCGGCGACACCCTCACCGGCACGACGGCGGGCCCGCTCGACTACAACCAGTTCGGCGGCTACACCCTGGTCGCGAGCGAACTCGGCACGCTCAGGTCCGCGGGCCTGAAGCGCGAGACGACGAGCAAGCAGCGCTCCTCGGAACTCGCGGTCGCCACCTACAACGTCGAGAACCTCGACCCGGCCGACGACACCTTCGCCGAGCACGCCTCCGCGATCGTGAACAACCTGAAGTCGCCGGACATCGTGTCCCTGGAGGAGATCCAGGACAACAACGGCGCGAAGAACGACGGTACGGTCGCCGCCGACCAGACCATGACGAAGCTGATCGACGCGATCGTCGCGGCCGGCGGCCCGAGGTACGACTGGCGCTCGATCGACCCGGCCGACGGCGCCGACGGCGGTGAGCCCGGGGGCAACATCCGCCAGGCGTTCCTCTTCAACCCGGAGCGGGTCTCCTTCACGGACCGCGCGGGCGGCGACGCCACGACGGCGACGGACGTGACGAAGATCCGGGGCAAGGCGCACCTGACGCTCAGCCCCGGCCGCATCGCCCCCGCCGACGAGGCCTGGAAGAACAGCCGCAAGCCGCTGGCCGGCGAGTTCGTCTTCCGCGGCCGCACGGTCTTCGTGATCGCCAACCACTTCAACTCCAAGGGCGGCGACCAGGGCCTGACCTCCCAGTACCAGCCACCGGCCCGCAGCTCCGAGACCCAGCGCCACCAGCAGGCCGCGCTGGTGAACGCCTTCGTCAAGGACATCCTCGACACCCAGAAGAACGCGGACGTCATCGCCCTGGGCGACATCAACGACTTCGAGTTCTCGCAGACCACGAAGCTCCTCGAAGGCCGCGGCGAACTCTGGTCGGCCGTCAAGTCGCTGCCCGGGAACGAGCGTTACTCGTACGTCTACCAGGGCAACAGCCAGGTCCTCGACCAGATCCTGATCAGCCCGTCGATCCGCCGCGACTGCGACTTCGAGTACGACAGCGTGCACGTCAACGCGGAGTTCAACGACCAGATCAGCGACCACGACCCGCAGGTCCTGCGCTTCCGTCCGTAAGCCCCCGGCCAGGGGCCGGCTGCACCATGGGTCCAGCCGGCCCCACGGCACACGGGCACGAGCCCCAGGGCATGCCGACTGCCGGGTCCGGGGCGCTGCGCGACCCGGCGCTTGCGGTCTGCGGCAGCTGAGCCGAGACGCGCCCGCACCGGCCTACGGCGAGGAGGCGCGGCCGCGACCCACCCCCGGGCATAGGCACGAGCGGCGCGGCACCACCCCGCTCAGCGATGCCAGAGCGACCCGTGACGCCGGTGAGTCACCTGCTGCCGGCGCCGCAGCACCTCGACAGCCACCACCGCAGCCCCCGCAGCCGCCCCGGCCACCAGGACCGGCCTCGGATGCCGCATCCCCGCCCGGACAACACCACGCACCGGCCGAGGCCCCACATGCGTCGCCTTGTCGTGCACCGTATGCCCGGCCTGCGCGGCGCTGCTCCGCAGCTGCACCGTCATCGCCCCGGCCTTGTCCCGCAGATCGGCCGCCCGCGCCCGCGCACGCCCCTTCACATCGGCCTTCCCCGCCAGCTCTTCCACCGTGTCCCCGAGTTCACCACGGGTCCGCTCGATCTGCTGCCGCAGCTCATCGGGCCCCTTGGCCCCACCCGTCGCATCCGTCATCGATGTGCCCTTTCCCTGATCTCCTCCACGTCCGCCCTGACACTGCCGAGGGCCTCCTCAGGCGTGGGAGGCGTGGCCCGGCGCAACTGCGCCCGGCCGGCAGCGCCCAGCACGGCCGCGATCACGAACAGCACCCCCGTCACGATGAGCGCCGCGGCCCAGACGGGCAGCACCAGCGAGAGGGCGGCGATCCCCGTCCCGGCCAGCGCGAGCAGCCCGGCGTAGGCGACGGCACCCGCCGCGCCGAGCAGCCCACCGCCACGCCCCGCGCGCCGGCCCTTCTCGGCCAGCTCTTCCTTGGCCAGAGCAACTTCCTGCCGCACGAGCCGGGAGAGCTGCTCCGTGGCCTGTGAGACGAGCTCGCCCACGGAGTGGCGCTCGTCGTGCACGGCCCGATGATCGATGGTCCCGGTCACGGTGTTCCGCCTCCTCTCGAAGTAGGAACCCCCGAGTACCCGGCCCACCCTGCCGCTATCCCTTCAACCCGGCCCGGCCACCACCCCGGCTGTCCGGCCTCGCGCCCCCTCCAGCCCGGCCCCCCCTCCCCGCCCGGCTACCCCGCCACCACCCCACCGCCACCGCGGTCTCCACGATCACCGAGCCGCGCCAGCTGAGCCTGAAACCAGTCCAGCCGCGCCTGCAACAACGCGGCCTCCGCGACGAGTTCGGGCACCCCCAACCCTTCGGCCCCTTCGGCCCCCGCCCTCCGCAGCCCTGCCGGCGTCGTAGCACCCGCGGCCACGACCCGCAACCCGTCCCCCGCCAACCGAGCGAACCCGGCAAGCGACAAGGACGGCCGCCCCCGCAGACACCCCCCGCAACAGGGCACCAACGCCCGCCACCCCGGCCGCCCCCAGCCGGCCTCGCCCAGCGCATCGGCCCCGGCGCCGCACGCACACGCCCCGACGGTCATGACCCGCACCCGCTGCCGGGCATACCGAAACCCTCGTTCGAAGCGGATGTAGGCCCCGAGAACGGAGACCTCCAACAGCACGGCCGCCCGGTGCTCGGCCGTGCACAGCAACGCCTCCGCCGCCTTCCGGTCATGCACGCAGTGGAACCCGCAGTCGCAGCGCCGATGCGGCGCCCGGTGCCGCAGCCCGTACACACACGACGCCTCGGCCACCACCCCGTACGGCAGCGCGCCGCCCAGCGACACACCGGTGAACCCGGCCCGGGTGCCGTCCTGGGACAGCACCGGGTGGGCGATCTTGTATCCGGTCGGCGGCTCCGTCGGACGCTCCGCCGGAAGCCGCAGCCTCATCGGGCGACCGGAACCTCTTCGGGCGCGGGCTCTTCAGCCTCCCGCAGCCGGAACTCGTGCAGTTCGATCTCCTCGTCCCGGACCTGCGGCTGCTCCTCCGCGACCCCGGTGGCCAGTGCCTTGCCCAGCTTCATGACGCCTCCATGAAATGCCGTCGCCGACCGTCCCGGCCATGGTGACCCACGAGGCCCGGGTTTGGACATAGGGCACTCCACGGGCACGCTCCGTGACCCCGCGGCACTCCACCGGAACAGCCGAAAAGCATCCCTTACGAATACCAGGTAGAAGAATTAACTAGAGCTACACAGTCACGCTGCCGACACTACTCACATGACGACCCCCTTCGGCCGCGCCCTGTGCGCCATGATCACCCCGTTCACGACGTCCGGCGCACTGGACCTCGACGGCGCCCAGCGCCTCGCCGCCCACCTGGTCGCACAGGGCTGCGACGGCCTCGTCCTGTCCGGCACGACGGGCGAGTCACCGACCACCACGGACGCCGAGAAGTCGGCCCTGATCGCAGCCGTCCGCGAGGCCGTGGCCGACCGGGCGTCGATCGTGACGGGCATCGGCACGCCCGACACCCGCCACACCGTCGAGCTGGCCCGAGAGGCGGAGAAGGCGGGCGCGGACGGCCTGTTGGTGGTGGCGCCGTACTACAGCAGGCCCCCGCAGGACGCGATCGAGGCCCACTTCCGCGAGATCGCCGACGCCAGTGAGCTCCCGCTCATGCTCTACGACATCCCGAACCGCACCGGCATCCGAGTCGAACCGGAGACGATCCTCCGTCTCTCCGCACACCCCAGGATCGTCGCGGTCAAGGACTGCTCCTACGACTTCCTGGCCGCCCAGAAGGTGCTGGCCCGCACGGACCTGGCGTACTACGCGGGCTGCGACGAACACAACCTCGCGCTCTACGCGGTCGGCGGCACGGGGTACGTCAGCACGGTCGCCAACGTGATCCCGGACCGCCTGCGAGCCGTGCTGGACGCGTTCGACGCGGGCGACACGGCGCAGGCGGCCCGCCTCCAGCAGCAGGCCACCCCCCTCATCGAGGCGATCATGTCGGCAGGCCTGCCGGGGACCGTGACGACCAAGGCGCTCCTGAACGCCCTGGCCCTCCCCGCGGGCCCGGTCCGCGCCCCGTTGCGGCCCGCCGACGACAAGACGACCGACGTGCTCCTGTCGCTCTACCAGACCCTGATCACCACCTGACGAAGGCGTCACCGCTCCGCGAACACCGGCTCCCACCGCCCCTTCGTGTTGTCCTTGGGCGACCGGAAGCCACTGAGCGGTACCACCTTGTCGCTGCCCATCGTCACCAGAACCAGCCGTTGGTGGTACTCGTTACCGTCGGGCCCGATGTCCCAGGCGACGAGTGAGTCGCCGTCGGCCCAGGCGAGCAACTGCTGCCCGTGCACCTCGGTGCGCGTTTTGCCCGTGCGCGAGTCCAGGATCCAGGAGGACGTCTTCCACTTCTTGCCCGCGAACTGACCGGCGACGAGCGCCCCGTCCGGCGACACCCCCGCCTCGACGAACCAGTCCCGGTGCCGCTCCCTCACAGGCGGGGCGACCTCCTTGCCGCCGACGTCGTAGAACCTCTTGCCCGGTTCGGAGGGCAGGCCGGACCAGACGAGGCTGCCGTCACGGCTGAAGGCGAAGTCCTGGCGCGAGTTGAGGAAGCTCCCCGGGTCGTCCGGGTCCAGGCCGATCTTGATCTCGGTCCAGGAACTCCTCCCCGACGCCACGTCGATGACGTGGAACCCGGTCCGGTACGACTTCATGAACAGGGCGTCCCAGTCGTCCGAGCCCTCGATCTTCACCCGCTGGTCGGGATTCTGGCTGTAGGTCGTGGCGACGAGCTTCGTACCATCGGGCGAGAACTCCACGCCCGCCACCGGGCGATCGACCGGGAGCCACCGCTCGACCTCACCGCTCGCCAGGTCGAGCAGCCCGATGCGCCGGACGGGCAGGTCCCGTTCCAGGACGGCGGCGGTCTTCAGCCCGGGAGCGACGGCGACGTACGACCACCGGTCGGCCTTCTCGTACTTCTTCGTCTCGGGGTCCAGCAGCCAGTACGTACGTTCGGAGACGGCACGGTCGGCGGACTGCTCGACGTTCCTGAAGGTGTAGTACGCGGCCAGCGCGACCCGCCCGGCCGCGATCAGGTCGCGCGGCGGCGACTGGTCCGGACGGGCGGTTACGCCGGTCTGCTCCACACCGCCCGAGGGCCGGACGTCCTGCTTGCCGGAGTCCAGCATCGGCACGGCCACGGCGACGGCGACCACGGCGGCGACCGCCGCTGCCGCGGACGCCAGCCGGCGGCTGCGGCGGCGCCGGCGGACCGCGAGCACCCGGTCGGCGAAGCCGGGTGCCGCGGGCGGCTGCCCGTCGGCCTGGTCGCGCAGCGCGTCGCGCACGAGTTCGTCGACGTTCACTGACGCACCTCCACGGGCGAGTAGTCACGGGACGGCCGCTGTTCCGCGGCGGCCGGACCCAGGGCGGCCAACTCGGGCGCGAGGGCGCGCAGCCGGGCCAGGGAGCGGTGGGTGGCGGACCGTACGGTGCCGACGGAGCAGCCCAGGATGCGGGCCACCTCGGCCTCGGGCAGGTCCTCGAAGTAGCGCAGCACGAGCACGGTGCGCTGCCGCGCGGTCAGCCGGGCCAGCGCGCCCCGCATCACCAGGCGCAGCTCGGCCGCGCCGGAGGCGTCCGGGGCGGCCGGGGTCTCCGGCGGTTCGGCGACGCTCAGCTCGCGCCTCGGCCACTTCAGCCGCCAGCGGCTGACCTGCTGGCGGTAGAGGACCTGCCGGACGTACGCCTCGGGTTCGTCGATGCGGTGCCAGCGGCCCGCCGCCTTGATCAGCGCGTTCTGGAGCAGGTCCTCGCCCGCGTGCCGGTCGCCGCCGCTCAGCAGGACCGCGGTCCTCAGCAGCGTGGACGACCGGTTCGCCACGAACTCCCGGAAGCTCTCCTGCGCTTCGGCATCCATCGTCACCTTCGCTTTCCCCCGGGGCGGACCCGCTGCCCGCCCCCCGTACCCCTTGTGACGCGCGCGGGAGCCTCCCGCTATGCCACCTGCCGGTCACGAAAAACGGACCGGGGCCCGTACCGCACGGTGTGCGGTACGGGCCCCGGTCCGTCGAGGTGGCGGTTCAGTTCCAGGCGTAGCCGTCGCCGAACAGCAGCGTGTGCTCCAGCACGTCCTCCGCCGGGTCGTCGACCTGGCCGACGTTGACGTTGAGCAGCCCGACCCGGTGGCCGTTGTGGGAGCCCGTGTTGGTCTCGTCGGCGTGCGCACTCCCCGCCGGAAGCCAGCACACCACCAGCGTCGTGACCGCCCCGGCCAGACAGCGCGCCACGGCCCGCCCCCGCTCGTTCCTCATGCCCCGGTCCTCGTTTCGTCGGTTCGGCGAATGATCGGACACTGCGTCCACCCGTTCATCTGCCGAGACCACCAGGAGGTCACGCCGGGTCATCCGTACGGGATACGGGAGCGTCAGTTGTGGCTGTGCAGGATCTCGTTCAGCCCGCCCCACACCGCGTTGTTCGGCCGGGCCTCGACCGTGCCGGTGACCGAGTTGCGGCGGAAGAGGATGTTGGAGGCGCCGGACAGCTCGCGGGCCTTGACGATCTGGCCGTCGGGCATGGTGACGCGGGTGCCGGCGGTGACGTAGAGGCCGGCCTCGACGACGCACTCGTCGCCCAGGGCGATACCGACGCCCGCCTCGGCACCGATCAGGCAGCGCTCGCCGATGGAGATGATGACGTTGCCGCCGCCGGACAGCGTGCCCATCGTCGAGGCGCCACCGCCGATGTCCGAGCCGTCGCCGATCACGACACCGGCGGAGATGCGGCCCTCGACCATCGACGTGCCGAGCGTGCCGGCGTTGAAGTTGACGAAGCCCTCGTGCATGACGGTGGTGCCCTCGGCGAGGTGCGCACCGAGGCGGACCCGGTCGGCGTCGGCGATCCGGACGCCCTTGGGGGCCACGTAGTCCGTCATGCGCGGGAACTTGTCGACGGAGGTCACCTGGAGGTGCAGGCCCTCGGCGCGGGCGTTCAGCCGCACCTTCTCGAGGTCGTCGACGGCGACCGGGCCGAGCGAGGTCCAGGCGACGTTGGCGAGGAAGCCGAAGATGCCGTCCAGGCTCTGGCCGTGCGGCTTGACCAGGCGGTGGGAGAGCAGGTGCAGGCGCAGGTAGGTGTCGTGCGCGTCGATCGGCTTCTCGTCGAGGGAGGCGATGACCGTGCGGACCGCGACCACCTCGACGCCCCGGCGGGCGTCGGGGCCGATCGCCGCGGTGGCGCCGCCGCCGAGCAGCTCGGCGGCCTGCTCGGCGGAGAGCCGCTCGGTGCCGGACGGGCCGGGCTCGGCGGCCAGCTCGGGCGCGGGGAACCAGGTGTCGAGGACGGTGCCGTCGGCGGCGATCGTGGCGAGGCCGGCGGCAACGGCGCCGGTGGTGCGAGGAGCAGTCGTGTCGGTCATGAGGGCAACCTAACCGGCGGACGGCGGTCCAGGCGAACCGGTGCGGGGGCGTCTCACGTGACGGGCGGTATCCGCGTCGAAGGCGCCCGTCAGCAGCACGGACACGCCCCGCCCGCCGGTGTCACCCATCGGCCCCCGCGAGGACTCGTCCCAGCACCTCCCGCGCATACGCCTCGTCGTAGGGCGTCCCGGTCAGCAGCACCTGCAGGCAGATGCCGTCGACGACCGCCACCAGCGCCCGCGCGGTCACGGGGTCGGTCCGCCGGGACAGCTGTTCGGCGACACCCTCGGCCCACTCGGCGGCGACGGGCCGCAGCGCGGGCCGGCGCAGGGCGGCCAGGTACAGCTCGTACTCCAGCTCCACCCCCGTACGGTCACCGGCGAGCCACTGCCCGATCCACCCGGCGAGTTCGGCGGCCAGATCGGTCCCGGGACCATCCGGACCGCCGCACGAGGCGATCACCTTGGCGAAGCCCTCGTTGGTCTGCCGCAGTGCGGCGACCAGCAGCTCGTCGAGGGTGCTGAAGTGGTACGTCGTGGAGCCCAGCGGGACATCGGCCTCGGCGGCGGCGGTGCGGTGGCTCAGTCCGGCGATGCCCTTCGAACCGACGACCCGGATCGCCGCGTCGATGATCCGCTGCCGCCGCTCGGGGTCGTGGCGCCGGGGCATCAGTGCGCACCTCCCAGGTTCAGCACCACGACCCCGATGATGATCAGCGCGATCCCGGCGGCCTTGGCGACGGTCATCCCCTCCCCGAGGAAGACCATGCCGATCGTGGCGATGGCCGCGGTGCCGGCCCCGGCCCAGATGGCGTAGGCCGTGCCGACGGAGACGGTCTTCAGCGTCTGCGCGAGCAGCCCGAAGGAGAGGAGGTAGCCGAGGAGCGTGAGCAGCGAGGGCGTGAGCCTGCTGAACCCGTCGCTGTACTTCATGGCGGTGGTCGCGCCCACTTCGGCGGCGATGGCGCCGGCCAGCAGCAGATAACCCATGTGTACGAGCGTACACACCATCTGTACGCCCGTACACAAGAAGGGTCCGGCGAGTGGTCCCGGATATCGGTGAGAAACCGCTCTCACAAAACGCGCCCCAGGTGTCCCAGGCGTCCACTACGGTGTCCACCGATCACACACCGGGCCACCACAACTGCGCCGCCGTCAAGGGTGCCCGCGGAGGAACAGCGCATGGCAGAAAACAAGTCCCGGCCCCCCCAGGACCGCCCGTGGGAGAGCGGCTGGGCCCCGGACACCACCCGGGCGCCGGGAACGCGACGGCTCTGGCTGGCGGGCGCCCTCGCCCTGGCCACGGTCAGCGCGTGCGTCACGGCCGTCACCGTGATGGATAACGAATCCCGCGAGGCCACGCCCGAGGCGGCGGAGCCGACCACACTCGGCAGCTCGGCCCCGGGAGGCCTGATCTCGTTCGCGACCCCCTCCAAGAGCGGCTCGGGATCGCCGGGCGCGGACCGGGGGCACCCGTCCCCCACCCCCACCACGAGCGCACCGACCAGCGCCGCCCCGAAGCCGAAGCCGCAGGAGAAGGCCCCGAAGGCACCGGCGCCCCCCACGTCGTCGAAGCACCCGAAGCCCCCGCGCTCGAACGGCACCTCCATACGCTCGGTCAACTACCCCGACCGCTACTGGCGCGTGCGCGACGGCTCCGTGCGCCTGGACCAGATCGGTTCCGGATCCGAGCAACGGCAGGACGCCACCTTCCAGCGCGTCGCCGGTCTCGCCGACCCCTCCTGCTACTCCTTCGCCACGGCGGACGGCCGCTACCTGCGCCACCGCAGCTTCGTCCTGGTCAAGGACGGCAACGACGGCTCCGCCCTGTTCCGCAAGGACGCCACCTTCTGCCCACGCCCCGCCTCCCACCCCGGCGCGGTCATGCTGGAGTCGGTGAACTACCCGGGCCGCTTCCTGCGCCACCGCAACTTCCAGCTCCGCCTCGAACCGTACGAACACAGCACCCTGTACCGCGCGGACTCGGCGTTCCGGCTGGTGGCCGGGCTGGACTGAGCATGCGAAGGGGCGGCACCCCGGGAGGGTGCCGCCCCTTCGTCAGCCGGTGAATCTCAGACGTTGAACCCAAGCGCCCGAAGCTGCTCGCGTCCGTCGTCCGTGATCTTGTCGGGGCCCCACGGCGGCATCCAGACCCAGTTGATGCGCAGCTCGTTGACGAGGCCGTCCGTGGCGGACTTGGCCTGGTCCTCGATGACGTCCGTCAGCGGGCAGGCCGCGGAGGTCAGGGTCATGTCGACGGTCGCGATGTTCGACTCGTCGACGTGAATGCCGTAGATCAGGCCGAGGTTGACGACGTCGATGCCCAGTTCGGGGTCGACGACGTCCATCAGGGCCTCGCGGAGTTCCTCCTCCGAAGCCGGCTTCATCTCCACGGTCTCGCTCATGCCGTCGTCTCCTTCTCGGCGTCGGCTCCGCCCAGCACCTGGGCCGTCGCGTCCTTCCAGGCCATCCAGCTCAGCAGGGCGCACTTGACCCGGGCCGGGTACTTGGACACCCCGGCGAACGCGACCGCGTCCTCCAGGATGTCCTCCATCGCGTCGTCGGGCACGAGCTTCCCCTTGGACTGCATCAGCTCCAGGAAGGTCTCCTGGATCTTCCGCGCGTCGGAGAACTCCTTGCCGACGAGGAGTTCGTTCAGTACGGAGGCCGAGGCCTGGCTGATCGAGCAGCCCTGGCCCTCGTACGAGACGTCCTCGATCTTCGTTCCGTCGTACTTCACGCGCAGCGTGATCTCGTCACCGCACGTCGGGTTGACGTGGTGCACCTCGGCGTCGCCATCCCGCAAGCCCCGCCCGTGCGGGTTCTTGTAGTGGTCCAGGATGACTTCCTGGTACATGGAGTCCAGTTTCACCGTTCAGCACGCCCTTCAGCCGAAGAAGTTCCGTACGTGCTCCAGGCCGTCGACCAGCGCGTCGATCTCGGCCGGCGTGGAGTACAGATAGAACGACGCTCGCGTGGTCGCAGGAATTCCGTACCGCAGGCAGACCGGCCGCGCGCAGTGGTGGCCGACCCGGACCGCGATGCCCTGCTCGTCGAGGACCTGGCCCACGTCGTGCGGGTGGATGTCCCCGAGGGTGAAGGAGATCGCCGCTCCGCGCTCCTCGGCCGTGGTCGGGCCGATGATGCGCAGGTCCGGGACCTCCAGCAGCCGCTTCACCGCGTACTCGGTGAGTGCGTGCTCGTGGGCGAGGATCTTGTCCATGCCGATCGAGTTGAGGTAGTCGATCGCCGCGCCGAGACCGACCGCCTGGGCGACCGGGGGCGTGCCCGCCTCGAACTTGTGGGGCGCCGGGGCGTAGGTCGAGGAGTGCATCGACACCGTCTCGATCATCTCGCCGCCGCCGAGGAACGGGGGCAGGTCCTCCAGCAGCTCCTGGCGGCCCCAGAGGACGCCGATGCCGGTCGGGCCGCACATCTTGTGGCCGGTGAAGGCCACGAAGTCGGCCTGGAGGGCCTGCACGTCCAGCGGCATGTGGGGCGCGGCCTGCGAGGCGTCGATGCAGACCAGCGCACCGACCTCCTGGGCGCGGCGCACGATCGCCTCGACCGGGTTCTGGGTGCCCAGGATGTTGGAGACCAGCACGAAGGAGACGATCTTCGTCTTCTCCGTGATGACCTCGTCGATGTTGGACAGGTCCAGCCGGCCGTCGTCGGTCAGGCCGAACCACTTCAGCTTCGCACCCGTGCGCTGCGCGAGCAGCTGCCACGGCACGATGTTGGAGTGGTGCTCCATTTCCGTGATGACGATCTCGGTCTCGGAGTCCACGCGGTAGGGCTCGTCGGCCCAGCCCAGCATGTTCGCCACGAGGTTGAGCGACTCGGAGGCGTTCTTCGTGAAGATCACCTCGTCCCGCGAGGGCGCGTTGACGAACTCCGCGACCTTGTCGCGCGCGCCCTCGTACAGCGCCGTGGCCTCCTCGGCGAGCACATGCACACCGCGGTGGACGTTGGCGTTGTAGCGCTCGTAGTACTCACTGAGTGCGTCCAGCACCTGGCGCGGCTTCTGGCTGGTCGCCGCGTTGTCCAGGTACACGAGCTTCTGACCGTCGTGGACCTGCCGGTCCAGGATCGGGAAGTCCTTGCGGATCGCCTCGGTGTCGAGGAGGCCCGGCAGCTGTGTCACGCTGATGCGCCACCCTTCGTGTATGCCTCGTAGCCCTCTTCCTCCAGCTTGTCGGCGAGCTCGGCACCGCCGGACTCGACGATCCGGCCGCCGGAGAAGACGTGCACGTGGTCGGGCTTGATGTAGCGGAGGATGCGCGTGTAGTGCGTGATCAGCAGGGTGCCGACCTCGCCCGTCTCGCGGACGCG
The DNA here is from genome assembly GCF_900236475.1 of Streptomyces chartreusis NRRL 3882. Classification (GTDB taxonomy): domain Bacteria; phylum Actinomycetota; class Actinomycetes; order Streptomycetales; family Streptomycetaceae; genus Streptomyces; species Streptomyces chartreusis_D. The sequence continues at coordinate 6,892,764 of NZ_LT963352.1, read as the reverse complement.
GTTCACACCCTCCGACACGACGCGCAGGGCGTCGACGTCCAGGCCGGAGTCGGTCTCGTCGAGGACCGCGATCTTCGGCTTGAGCAGCTCCAGCTGGAGGATCTCGTGGCGCTTCTTCTCACCGCCGGAGAAGCCCTCGTTGACGTTGCGCTCGGCGAAGGCGGGGTCCATGTTGAGGCGCTCCATGGCCTCCTTGACCTCCTTCACCCAGGTGCGCAGCTTGGGGGCCTCGCCGCGGATGGCGGTCGCGGAGGTGCGCAGGAAGTTCGACACGGACACACCCGGGACCTCGACCGGGTACTGCATCGCGAGGAACAGACCGGCGCGGGCCCGCTCGTCGACGGACATCTCCAGGACGTCCTCGCCGTCGAGGGTGACGGTGCCGCCGGTGATGGTGTACTTCGGGTGTCCCGCGAGGGAGTAGGCGAGGGTCGACTTGCCCGAGCCGTTGGGGCCCATGATGGCGTGCGTCTCGCCCTGCTTCACGGTGAGGTCGACACCCTTGAGGATTTCCTTCGTGCCGTTCTCGACCTCGACGGTGACGTGCAGGTCTCGGATTTCAAGCGTAGCCATGGGTGCCTCAGGACTCCTGGGTGAGGGAGACGAGCACATCGTCCCCTTCGATCTTTACGGGGTATACGGGGACGGGGCGCGTCGCGGGAAGGGCGTCGGGCTTGCCGGAGCGGAGATCGAAGCGCGAGCCGTGCAGCCAGCACTCGATGTGACAGTCGTCGACCTCGCCCTCCGACAGGGAGACGTTCGCGTGCGAGCAGATGTCGTAGACGGCGAACACCTCGCCCTCGGTCTGCACGATGGACACGGGCGTGCCGTCGAGTTCCACCCGCTTCGGGGTGTCCTCCTCCAGCTCGCCCAGTCCGCAGGCGCGTACGAAGGTCATGCGACCGCCGCCTCCAGCTCCTCCTCGATCTTGGCGATCAGGCGCTCCTCGATGTCCGGGAGGCCGATCTGCTGGACCAGCTCGGCGAAGAAGCCGCGGACCACCAGACGGCGGGCCTCGTGCTCCGGGATGCCGCGGGCCATGAGGTAGAAGAGCTGCTCGTCGTCGAAGCGGCCGGTGGCCGAGGCGTGGCCGGCGCCGACGATCTCGCCGGTCTCGATCTCGAGGTTCGGTACGGAGTCCACGCGGGCCCCGTCCGTGAGGACCAGGTTGCGGTTCATCTCGTACGTGTCCGTGCCCTCGGCCGCGGCCTCGATGAGCACGTCGCCGATCCACACCGCGTGCGCGTCTTCGCCTTGGAGCGCGCCCTTGTAGACGGCGTTCGACTTGCAGTGCGGGACGTTGTGGTCGACGAGGAGGCGGTGCTCCTGGTGCTGGCCCTCGTCGGTGAAGTAGAGGCCGAACAGCTCGGCCTCGCCGCCGGGGCCGGCGTACTGCACGCGGGGGTGCAGCCGGACGACGTCGCCGCCGAAGGTGACGACGACGGACTTGAAGGAGGCGTCACGGCCGACGAGCGCGTTGTGCTGCGCGACGTGCACGGCCTTGTCGTCCCAGTCCTGGACGGAGACGACGGTCAGCTTGGCACCGTCGCCCAGGAGGTAGTCGACGTTGGCGGCGAGCACCGCGTCACCGGTGTGGTCGATGACCACGACGGCCTCGGCGAAGGCGCCCAGCTCGATCACCTGGTGGCCGAAGGCGGTGCCGCCCTCGCCGTGCACCGCGATGCGGATCGGCTCGGTGAGGACGGTCTCCTTGGGGACGGTCACGACCGAGGCCTTCTCGAAGGCGGAGTAGGCCTGGGCGGCGACCCGGTCCACCGGGGTGCCCGCCTTGCCGAGCCGCGCGTCGTCGCGGCCGACGGCCTCGACGGTGACGCCCTCGGGGGCCTGGACGTCGACCTTCACACCGTTGCCGTCGGCCACGGCGGTGCCGTCGTGCAGCCCGCGCAGGCGCTCCAGCGGGGTGAACCGCCACTCCTCCTCACGGCCGTGCGGAACGGGGAAGTCCGCCACGTCGAAGGAGGGGGGCGCGCTCATGCGGGTGGCGACGGTCGACTCGGCCGCCACCGCGATCGAGCCGGTGGTGGTCGAGCCCACCGGGATGTTCTGAGCCTCAGCCATGGCTGTCGTAGTGCTCGCTTTCCGTTGCGTAAGGGGGCGTGATGGGACTGCGGGCGGGGGTCAGCCGACCGCGCCTTCCATCTGCAGCTCGATCAGCCGGTTGAGCTCCAGCGCGTACTCCATGGGGAGCTCCTTGGCGATGGGCTCGACGAAGCCGCGCACGATCATCGCCATGGCCTCGTCCTCGCTCAGGCCGCGGCTCATCAGGTAGAAGAGCTGGTCCTCGGAGACCTTGGAGACGGTGGCCTCGTGGCCCATGGACACGTCGTCCTCGCGGACGTCCACGTAGGGGTAGGTGTCCGAGCGGGAGATCGTGTCGACCAGCAGCGCGTCACAGAGCACGTTCGACTTGGAGCCCGGGGCGCCCTCGCCGATCTCGATGAGACCGCGGTAGGACGTACGGCCGCCACCGCGCGCGACGGACTTCGACACGATGTTGGACGACGTGTTCGGCGCCATGTGGACCATCTTGGCGCCCGCGTCCTGGTGCTGGCCCTCGCCGGCGAAGGCGATGGACAGCGTCTCGCCCTTGGCGTGCTCGCCCATCAGGTAGACGGCCGGGTACTTCATCGTCACCTTGGAGCCGATGTTGCCGTCGACCCACTCCATGGTCGCGCCCTCGTAGGCCACGGCGCGCTTGGTGACCAGGTTGTAGACGTTGTTCGACCAGTTCTGGATGGTCGTGTAGCGGCAGCGGGCGTTCTTCTTGACGATGATCTCGACGACCGCGGAGTGCAGCGAGTCCGACTTGTAGATCGGGGCGGTGCAGCCCTCGACGTAGTGCACGTAGGCACCCTCGTCGACGATGATCAGGGTCCGCTCGAACTGGCCCATGTTCTCCGTGTTGATGCGGAAGTAGGCCTGCAGCGGAATCTCCACGTGCACGCCCTTCGGCACGTAGATGAAGGAGCCGCCGGACCACACGGCGGTGTTCAGCGCGGCGAACTTGTTGTCACCGGCCGGGATGACCGTGCCGAAGTACTCCTTGAAGAGCTCCGGGTGCTCCTTCAGGGCCGTGTCGGTGTCGAGGAAGATGACGCCCTGCTCCTCCAGGTCCTCGCGGATCTGGTGGTAGACGACCTCCGACTCGTACTGCGCGGCGACACCGGCGACGAGGCGGTTCTTCTCGGCCTCGGGGATGCCCAGCTTGTCGTACGTGTTCTTGATGTCCTCGGGCAGGTCCTCCCAGGAGGCCGCCTGCTTCTCCGTGGAGCGCACGAAGTACTTGATGTTGTCGAAGTCGATCCCCGACAGGTCCGAGCCCCAGTTCGGCATGGGCTTCTTCTCGAACAGGCGCAGGCCCTTGAGGCGGAGCTTGGTCATCCACTCCGGCTCGCTCTTCTTGGAGGAGATGTCCCGGACGACGTCCTCGCCCAGGCCGCGACGCGCCGACGCACCGGCATCGTCCCGGTCGGCCCAGCCGTATTCGTACTTGCCCAGGCCCTCGAGCTCAGGGTGAGCAGTCTCCGTGGGGAGAGTCATGCGGGGTTCCTCCCGGCCGTGCTTGCAGATGCGTTGTGGGAAATCTTGGGGATGAACGTCGTGCAGACGCCGTCGCCGTGCGCGATGGTGGCGAGCCGCTGTACGTGTGTACCGAGCAGCTCGGCGAAAAATTCCGTCTCCGCCTCGCACAGCTGCGGGAACTGCTCGGCGACGTGGGCGACCGGGCAGTGGTGCTGGCAGAGCTGCTCACCCTTCTGCGGGTGGGGCGCACTGCGCGCCGTAGCAGCGTACCCGTCGGCGCTCAGGGCCTTGGCCAGGGCTTCCGTCCGCTGCTCGGGCGCCGCGGTCTCGACCGCCGCGCGGTACGCGCTCGCCTGCGCGGCGATCCTGGCGCGGGCGAAGGCGGCGATCGCCTCGTTCCCGCCCTCGCGGTCGGCGATCCAGCGCAGCGCGTCCGCCGCCAGCTTGTCGTACGACTGGTCGAAGGCGTCCCGGCCGCAGTCGGTCAGGGCGAACACCTTGGCCGGCCGGCCGCGGGTGCGCGCGCCGTAGACCCGCTGCTCGCGCGCCTCGACGACACCGTCGCCCGCGAGGGCGTCGAGGTGCCGGCGCACGGCCGCCTGGGTGAGGCCCAGCCGGTCGGCGAGTTCGGCGACGGTCGACGGGCCGTGGTCCAGGATGGACCGCGCGACTCGGTTGCGGGTGGACCGCTCCCCGGTCGCGAGCTCCTCCTGAGGGGCCCCCGTGGGGGTCTCCCGAGCCTCGCCGACGTTTTTCACAACGCCATTGTTGCGTAATTCATCGGGACCGGGCAAGCGGCGGCCGGCCACCCCCGAGGTGCCCTGCGTCACTTAGGTGAACCTAATCTGACCTGCGGAAATGATCTCCGATCGATCAAAGCGGTGGCATGCCGAAGCCGCTTCGGGGACACTCCCGAACCATGTCCACACCCCCTCCGACCGGCCCTCTTGTCACCCGGGACACACTGCGCGCGCAGCTGTGCGAGCTGGGCGTACGCCCCGGCGAGACCCTCCTCGTGCACTCCTCGCTCAGCTCCCTCGGCTGGGTCAACGGCGGAGCCGTCGCGGTGGTGCAGGCACTGCTCGACGCGCTCGGCCCGGAGGGCACGCTGGTGGTTCCGACGCAGACCGGCGACCTCTCCGACCCGGTCCTGTGGGGCAACCCGCCCGTGCCACCGGAATGGTGGGAGGCCATCCGCGCCACGATGCCCGCCTACGACCCCCGGATCACGCCCGCGCGCGGGGTCGGTGTCGTCCCGGAGACCGTGCGCACCTGGCCCGGCGCGCTGCGCAGCGCCCATCCGCAGACCTCGTTCGCGGCGGTCGGCCCGCGCGCGGCGGCGGTGATCGAGGACCACGCGCCCGACTGCCGGCTGGGCGAGCGCAGCCCGCTCGCGAAGCTGGAGGCCATGGGCGCCCGGGTCCTGCTGCTCGGCGCCGGCTACGCCTCCTGCACCAGCTTCCACCTCGCCGAGTACCGGATACCGTCCCCGCGCGTCGCCGTGGGCCGGCCGGGCCCCGACGGCTGGGAGACCGTGACGGAGGTGTCGATCAGCTCGGACCGGTTCGACGAGCTGGGCTACGACTTCGAGCGGGACCGTCCCGTCGTACGGGGAAAGGCCGGGGCGGCCGAGGTGCGGCTGTTCCCGGTGGCCGACGCGGTCGCCTACGCCGAGCGGTGGCTGCCGGTGCACCGGCCCCGTGAGGAGGAGTTCCAGCACCCGCCGCTCTGAGCCCCGGCGCACGAACCTAGACTCTGGACCCATGCGAAGTGAGCCCGTGGTCCAGGTCCAGGCCCTGGTGAAGCGGTACGGCACGAAGACCGCGGTGGACGGGCTCGACCTGGTGGCCCGGGAGGGTGTGACCGCCGTGCTCGGCCCCAACGGGGCGGGCAAGACGACCACGGTCGAGACCTGCGAGGGGTACCGGAAGCCGGACTCCGGCACGGTGCGCGTCCTGGGCCTCGACCCGGTCGGACAGTCCCGGGACCTGCGGCCCCGCATCGGCGTGATGCTCCAGTCCGGCGGCGTCTACTCGGGCTCCCGCGCCGACGAGATGCTCCGCCATGTCGCCAAGCTGCACGCCCACCCCCTCGACGTGGACGCGCTCATCGAACGCCTGGGTCTCGGCTCCTGCGGCCGTACGACCTACCGGCGGCTGTCGGGCGGGCAGCAGCAGCGGCTGGCCCTCGCGATGGCCGTGGTCGGCCGCCCCGAGCTGGTGTTCCTGGACGAGCCGACCGCCGGGCTCGACCCGCAGGCCCGCCGCGCCACCTGGGACCTGGTCCGGGACCTGCGCGCCGACGGCGTCTCCGTGATCCTCACCACCCACTACATGGACGAGGCCGAGCAGCTCGCCGACGACGTGGCGATCATCGACGCGGGCCGGGTCATCGCCCAGGGCTCCCCGGAGGAGCTGTGCCGGGGCGGCGCCGAGAACACGCTCCGCTTCAGCGGCCGGCCCGGCCTGGACGTGGGATCGCTGCTGAAGGCCCTGCCCGCCGACTGCTCGGCCGCCGAGCTGACGCCGGGTTCGTACCGGGTCGCCGGCAAGGTCGATCCGCAACTGCTCGCGACGGTCACCTCCTGGTGCGCCCAGCACGGTGTGATGCCGGAGAAGATCTCGGTGGAGCGGCACACCCTCGAAGACGTCTTTCTCGAGCTGACCGGCAAGGAGCTGCGTTCGTGACCGCCACCGGCACCGGGATGTACACGCCGAAGCCCGGCGCGGCGCCCCTGCCCCGCATGATCGCGGCCCAGGCCGCGCTCGAGACGAAGATGCTGCTGCGCAACGGCGAGCAACTGCTGCTCACCGTCGTCATCCCGACCCTGCTCCTGGTGCTCTTCAGCACCGTGGACATCGTCGACACGGGCGCCGGCGAGGCGGTCGACTTCCTGGCCCCCGGCATCCTCGCGCTCGCGGTGATGTCGACCGCGTTCACCGGGCAGGCGATCGCGACCGGCTTCGAGCGCCGCTACGGCGTGCTGAAGCGGCTCGCCTCCTCGCCCCTGCCGCGCTGGGGCCTGATGACGGCGAAGACACTGTCCGTGCTGGTCACCGAGGTGCTCCAGGTGGTCCTGCTGACGGTGATCGCCTTCGCGCTCGGCTGGTCGCCGCACGGCAACCCGTTCGCCGTGCTGCTGCTCCTGGTCCTCGGTACGGCGGCCTTCTCGGGCCTCGGCCTGCTGATGGCCGGGACGCTGAAGGCCGAGGCGACGCTCGCCGCCGCCAACCTGGTGTTCCTGCTGCTGCTCGTCGGCGGTGGGGTCATCGTGCCGCTCGACAAGTTTCCCCCCGCCGCGCAGGACGTGCTGGGCCTGCTGCCCATCTCGGCCCTGTCCGACGGCCTGCGGGACGTGCTCCGGCAGGGGGCCGGGATGCCCTGGGCCGAGCTGGGGATCCTCGCCGTCTGGGCGGTCGTCGGGCTGGCGGCGGCCGGACGGCTCTTCCGCTGGGAATGAGCGCTGGGAGCAAGGCCATGACGGACCCTCGTGAAAGCGTGCACAAGCGGCGTCCTACGATGGGTCGCGTGCCAAAAGTGACCCGCGCCGACGCCAGGGCGGCCCTGCGCAACCCGCTCGCCTTCATCGCCGAGCGCTGGACCCCGGAAACCCGGACGGTCCAGCGCGCGGCCCTCTCCGCCATCGTCATGTCGGTGCTCATCGTGGTCACCGGCGGAGCCGTACGGCTGACCGGCTCGGGCCTCGGCTGCCCGACCTGGCCCAAGTGCACCGACGACTCGCTCACCGCCACCAGCGAGATGGGCTTCCACGGCGCCATCGAGTTCGGCAACCGCATGCTGACGTACGTGCTGTGCGCCGCCGTCGGCTGGGCGATCATCGCCGCGCGCTCCCAGAAGCCGTACCGGCGCAGCCTGACCCGGCTGGGCTGGGCCCAGTTCTGGATCGTGATGAGCAACGCGGTGCTCGGCGGCATCGTGGTGCTGGTCGGGCTCAACCCCTACACGGTCGCGGCGCACTTCGTGGCGACGTCCGCGCTCATCGCGGTGGCCACGGTGATGTGGCAGCGCACCCGTGAGGGCGACGCCCCGCCGCGCCCGCTGGTCGGCAAGGCCGTGCAGCAGCTGGTGTGGTTCCTGGTCGCCGCCGCCGTGCTGCTCATCCTGGTCGGCACGGTGGTCACCGGCGCGGGCCCGCACGCCGGCGACTCCAGCGAGGTCGAGCGGATGCCGGTCGACTGGGAGACGGTGAGCAAGCTGCACGCCGTGCTGGCGTGGATCGTGGTGACGCTGACGTTCGCCCTGTGGTTCGTCCTCAAGGCGGTCGACGCGCCGCGCTCCCCGCTGCACCGCACCCGCGAACTGTTCCTGATCCTGCTCGCGCAGGGCGTCATCGGCTACGTCCAGTACTTCACGGACCTGCCCGAGGTCCTGGTCGGCCTGCACATGCTCGGCTCGGCCGTGATGTGGATCTGGGTACTGCGGGTGGTGCTGTCGCTGCGCGAACGGCCGCAGGTGGTGGCCGACGTCCCCGGCCCCGCCGCCGAGGCGACCCTGGCCCAGGCCTAGGGAGGGTCCGCAAGTCCCCCCGGCCCCGCGGCTCGCGGACCTCTAGTCGAGCCCGTACACCCGGCGCGCGTTGCCCGACGCCAGCATCCCCGCCACGCGCTGTGCGTCGGCCAGGGACCACGCGCCCTCGGCGACCCAGGTGCCGAGAACCCGGCCGAGCGCCTCGCGGAACAGCCGGGCGCCGACGACGTGCAGCTCCGGCAGTCCCTGTGCGCCGGTGGAGAAGAGGATCTTGCCGAAGGGGGCCAGCTCCAGGATCTCCGCGAGGACGGTCGCGGCGCGGGCGCCGGTGCGGACCAGGGCGGCGCCGGAGTCGACGTAGACGTGCGGGAAGACCCCGGCCAGGTGGGCGGCGTGCCGGTGGTACGGGTAGCCGTGCAGCAGGACGAGGTCCGTGCCGAGCCCGGCCGTGGCCCGTACGAAGTCGGTCAGCAGCACCGGATCCGTACGGTCGATCCGCAGACCCGGTGCGCCGAGCCCCGCGTGCAGCTGGAGCGGCAGGCCGGAGGCGACGGCGCTCCACAGCAGGTGCCGCAGCAGTACGGGGTCGCTCAGCTCCCCGCCGACCTCGCGCCCCGCGAGCCAGCGTCCGACGGCCCCCCGCACCTCCCCCGGCCCCGGCGGCTCCGGCGCGAGCGCGAGGCCGTGCCGTACGCCCGCGACCGAGGTGAAGGCGACGGCGTTCGCGGCGGCGGCGTGCACGGACTCGGCGAGGTTGGCGAGGAAGGACTCGACGGTCCCGGACGTGTCGGCGACCTGCTCGGCGAGCAGTTCCAGACGGACGATCTCGCGAGCCTCGGCGGCTCCAGCGGAGGCCAGTTCGCCGGGTTCGGTCAGATCACCGGGCAGGCCCGTGTCGACCAGGTACGTCGTGATGCCGCTGCCGCGCAGGAGCCGGCGGGCGGACTCCAGGACACCCAGTTCGCGGCGGCGGGCCAGGTAGCGGGCCGGTGCGCAGTGGGGTTCCAGGCCGAGCAGGGGCGGGCACCAGCGCCGCACGGCGAAGCCGGTCTGGGTGTCGAAGAGGGTGGTGCCGGGGGCGGGCGGGCCCTCCGTGCGGGAGAGGTGGGCCTCGAAGGTGCCGAGGCCCAGCTCCGTGCGCAGCACTCCGTGGCAGTACTGGTCCACCAGTGACGGCGTTTCGATCATCCGGGCCTCCCGGTGTGGACCCTGTTGCTCTCAAGGGTCCTAACGGGTGAACCGGGTGTGAGGTCGCGGTCCCGGGGTGGGTGGCCGGTGCCGTACGGCGGGTGCAGACCGCATGTGGTTGCTCGCGCAGTTCCCCGCGCCCCCAGAACCAGGTCAGTCGTTCTTGGGGCCGCCTACCTGGATACCGGCCATACGGCTCCACTCGTAGCGGCCCGTCTTCACCTTGGCCGCGAACTCGCCGTCGAAGGACTCGTGGGTGGTGATGCCGGACTTCTCCACGGCCTTCTCGGCGATCTCGTGAGAGGGGGCGACCAGGTCGCCCCAGTTGCCGTCCTCGCCCACGAGGACGATGCGGGCGCCGCGTTCGCCGAGGTAGGCGACCTGGCCCTCGGCGCCGCCGTGGGCCTTGGAGAAGGAGCTGATCTGCTTGGCGAGCTTGGCCGCCTTGCGCTCGGCCTTCGGGTCAACCTGCTGCGTGTCTGCCATGGTGGCGATGCTACTCACGAGTAGATCGACTGGCGAGAGCAGGGCCCTGTGACGTACGTCAGCGCTGTGTCAGCGCAGGAAGGGGTCGACCGCGACCGCCACGAACAGCAGCGAGACATAGGTGATCGACCAGTGGAACAGGCGCATCTCCTTCAGCTTCGCGCCCGTCACCTCCGCCTTCGCGCGGTTCTGCAGGCCGTGCGCCTCCCAGAGCCAGAAGCCACCCGCCAGCAGAGCGACCGCCGTGTAGAACCACCCGGTGTAGCCGAGCGGCTGCAGCAGGAGCGAGACGGCGACCATGACCCAGCTGTAGATCACGATCTGCTTCGCGACCACCTTGTTGGAGGCGACCACGGGCAGCATCGGGACGCCCACGCGCGCGTAGTCCTCCTTGACCTTCATGGACAGCGGCCAGTAGTGCGGCGGCGTCCAGAAGAACATCACGAGGAACAGGATGACCGGCGCCCACGACATGGAGTTCGTGACCGAGGACCAGCCGATCAGTACGGGCAGGCAGCCGGCGATGCCGCCCCACACGATGTTCTGCGAGGTACGGCGCTTGAGGATCATCGTGTAGACGACCACGTAGAAGAGGAGCGCGCCGAGGGAGAGCCAGGCGCTCAGCCAGTTCACGGTGAGGCCGAACAGCAGCGTCGAGGCGACGGCGAGGGTGATGCCGAAGGCGAGGCACTCGCGCGGGCTGACCATGCCGGTGACCAGCGGCCGCTGCGAGGTGCGGTCCATCAGGGCGTCGATGTCGCGGTCGATGTACATGTTGAGGGCGTTGGCGCCGCCCGCGGACATGTAGCCGCCGACGCAGGTCAGCAGCACCAGCGACAGGTCGGGCACGCCCTGCTGCGCCAGGAACATCACCGGGACGGTGGTGATCAGGAGCAGCTCGATGATCCGCGGCTTGGTGAGAGCCACGAACGCCTTGACACGGGCCCCGAACGGCCGGTGGGCCGGGCTCTGGTCCGTCCCGATCATCCCCGCTGGACGGGATTCAACGGCCGTCACGCACACCCCTACAGAGACATCCCAGCAAGCCTCACCCGTGTGAAGTCCCGGTAAAGGCTCGCGCGTACCACGCCACTTTAGACGTTGCCCAGAGTCGGACATTCGCGGGGGTCGGGTCGTGTTGGAGGGCGGCTTCCGAAGGGCGCGCGGAAGCTCGATTGAGCACCCGGATGAGCGGCTCCGTATTCACTTGCCGAATGGGATACGGCCCAGTCAGGAGGCGGATCGAAACGACTCCCGGCACTCTGGACGGACTCGAAAGAACGCACGTCCCACGGGGGTAGGCTCGACTGCGGCCGGTGGGCGCCCCGATACACCGGCATCCGACTTGTGAGAGGAGCCCTGACCCAGGGTGAGCACCAAGCCGACCACCACAGACCTCGAGTGGACCGAGTTGGACCAGCGGGCCGTCGACACCGCGCGTGTCCTGGCCGCCGATGCCGTACAGAAGGTCGGTAACGGCCATCCGGGTACGGCGATGAGCCTGGCGCCTGCCGCCTACACCCTCTTCCAGAAGGTGATGCGGCACGACCCGGCGGATGCCGACTGGGTCGGGCGGGACCGCTTCGTGCTGTCCGCCGGCCACTCGTCCCTGACCCTCTACACCCAGCTGTACCTGGCCGGTTTCGGCCTGGAGCTGGACGACCTGAAGTCCTTCCGCACCTGGGGATCGAAGACCCCGGGCCACCCCGAGTACGGGCACACGACCGGTGTGGAGACGACGACCGGCCCGCTCGGGCAGGGTGTCGCGAACGCGGTGGGCATGGCGATGGCCGCCCGCTACGAGCGCGGTCTGTTCGACCCGGAGGCCCCCGAGGGCGAATCGCCCTTCGACCACTTCATCTACTGCATCGCCGGTGACGGCTGCCTCCAGGAGGGCATCTCCTCCGAGGCCTCGTCCCTGGCGGGCCACCAGAAGCTCGGCAACCTGATCCTGCTGTGGGACGACAACCACATCTCGATCGAGGGCGACACCGAGACGGCCGTGTCCGAGGACACCGTCAAGCGGTACGAGGCGTACGGCTGGCACGTGCAGCGGGTGCAGCCGCAGGAGAACGGCGACCTGGACCCCGCCGCGATCTACGAGGCGATCCAGAAGGCCAAGACCGTCACGGACAAGCCGTCGTTCATCGCGATGCGCTCGATCATCGCCTGGCCGGCCCCGAACGCGCAGAACACCGAGGCCGCGCACGGCTCGGCGCTGGGCGAGGACGAGGTCGCCGCGACCAAGCGGGTGCTGGGCTTCGACCCCGAGCAGAGCTTCGAGGTGGCCGACGAGGTCATCACGCACACCCGCAAGGCGCTGGAGCGGGGCCAGGCGGCCCGCGCGGTGTGGGAGAAGGCGTACCAGCAGTGGCGGGACAACAACCCCGAGCGCGCCGCGGAGTACGACCGGGTCGCCAAGGGTGAGCTGCCCACCGGCTGGGAGGAGAAGATCCCGGTCTTCGAGGTCGGCAAGGGCGTGGCCACGCGTGCCGCCTCGGGCAAGGTCCTCCAGGCGCTCGGCGCGGTGATCCCGGAGCTGTGGGGCGGCTCTGCCGACCTGGCCGGCTCCAACAACACCACGATCGACAAGACCAGCTCCTTCCTCCCGGCGGACAACCCGCTGCCGGAGGCGGACCCGTACGGCCGCACGATCCACTTCGGCATCCGCGAGCACGCGATGGCCGCCGAGATGAACGGCATCGCGCTGCACGGCAACACCCGGATCTACGGCGGCACGTTCCTGGTCTTCTCCGACTACATGCGCAACGCGGTGCGGCTGTCGGCGCTGATGCACCTGCCGGTGACGTACGTGTGGACGCACGACTCCATCGGCCTGGGCGAGGACGGCCCGACCCACCAGCCGGTCGAGCACCTGGCGTCGCTGCGCGCCATCCCGGGCCTGAACATCGTGCGGCCGGCGGACGCCAACGAGACCGCCATCGCCTGGCGCGAGATCCTCCGTCGCTGGACGAAGGAGTTCGGCAAGGGCCAGCCGCACGGTCTGGCGCTGACCCGTCAGGGCGTGCCGACGTACGAGCCCAACGACGATGCCGCCAAGGGCGGCTACGTCCTGTTCGAGGCCGACGGCGGCGAGCCCGAGGTCATCCTCATCGCCACCGGCTCCGAGGTGCACGTCGCCGTCGAGGCGCGCGAGCAGCTCCAGGGCGCCGGCGTGCCCACCCGTGTGGTGTCCATGCCGTCGGTGGAGTGGTTCGAGCAGCAGGACCAGGGGTACCGGGACAGCGTTCTGCCGCCGTCCGTCAAGGCTCGTGTCGCGGTGGAGGCCGGGGTCGGCCTGACGTGGCACAAGTACGTCGGGGACGCCGGCCGCATCGTTTCCCTGGAGCACTTCGGTGCTTCGGCCGACGGCAAGGTCCTTTTCCGTGAGTTCGGCTTCACTGCCGAGAACGTTGCCGCCGCCGCGCGGGAATCGATCGCCGCAGCTCAGCGCTGACGCTCATATACGACACGTAGGAGATGGAATTTCCATGACAGACGCACTCAAGCGCCTCTCCGAGGAAGGCGTCGCGATCTGGCTGGACGACCTGTCGCGCAAGCGGATCACGTCCGGCAACCTCGCCGAGCTGCTCGACCAGCAGCACGTCGTGGGCGTCACGACCAACCCGACGATCTTCCAGAAGGCGATCTCCGAGGGCGACGGCTACGACCAGCAGCTCTCCGACCTCGCCGCCCGCAAGGTCACCGTCGAAGAGGCCATCCGCATGATCACCACGGCGGACGTCCGCGACGCCGCCGACATCCTGCGCCCGGTCTTCGACGCCACCGGCGGCCAGGACGGCCGGGTCTCGATCGAGGTCGATCCGCGGCTCGCGCACAACACCAAGGCGACGGTCGCCGAGGCCCGCCAGCTGGCCTGGCTGGTGGACCGGCCCAACACGCTCATCAAGATCCCGGCCACCAAGGCGGGCATCCCGGCGATCACCGAGACGATCGGCAATGGCATCAGCGTCAACGTCACGCTGATCTTCTCGCTGGAGCGCTACCGCGAGGTGATGGACGCCTACCTGGCCGGTCTGGAGAAGGCGAAGGCCAAGGGCCTGGACCTGTCCCAGATCCACTCGGTGGCCTCCTTCTTCGTCTCGCGCGTCGACACGGAGGTCGACAAGCGGATCGACGCGCTGGGCACCGACGAGGCCAAGGCGCTGCGCGGCAAGGCCGCCATCGCCAACGCCCGTCTCGCCTACCAGGCCTACGAGGAGGTCTTCTCCTCGGACCGCTGGAACGCGCTGGAGCGTGAGGGCGCCAACAAGCAGCGTCCGCTGTGGGCCTCCACCGGCGTGAAGGACAAGGCGTACCAGGACACGATGTACGTCACCGAGCTGGTCGCGCCGAACACGGTGAACACCATGCCGGAGGCGACCCTGTACGCCACCGAGGACCACGGCGAGATCACCGGCAACACCGTCGCCGGCACGTACGAGCAGGCCCGGGCCGACCTCGACGCGGTCGAGCAGCTCGGGATCAAGTACGACGACGTGGTCCAGCTGCTGGAGGACGAGGGCGTCGAGAAGTTCGAGGCGTCCTGGACCGACCTGCTGAAGTCGACCGAGGCCGAGCTTCAGCGCCTCGCCCCTTCGGAGGGCTGAACAGGTGTCGAGCAGCAACCCGCTGCGTGACCCCGCGGACCGACGGCTCCCGCGTATCGCGGGGCCGTCGGGCCTGGTCATCTTCGGCGTCACGGGCGACCTGTCCCGCAAGAAGCTCATGCCCGCCGTGTACGACCTCGCCAACCGGGGTCTGCTGCCGCCGGGCTTCTCGCTGGTGGGCTTCGCGCGCCGCGAGTGGGCGCACGAGGACTTCGCCCAGGAGGTCCACGACGCGGTCAAGGAGCACGCCCGCACGCCCTTCCGCGAAGAGGTCTGGCAGCAGCTCATCCAGGGCATGCGCTTCGTGCAGGGCACCTTCGACGACGACGACGCGTTCGAGCGGCTGCGCTCCACGATCGAGGAGCTGGACAAGGCGCAGGGCACGGGCGGCAACTTCGCCTTCTACCTGTCCGTGCCGCCGAAGTCCTTCCCGGTGGTCATCCAGCAGCTGAAGAAGCACGGGCTGGCCGAACAGAAGGGCGGCTCCTGGCGACGCGCGGTCATCGAGAAGCCCTTCGGGCACGACCTGAAGTCGGCGGAGGAGCTCAACAAGGTCGTCCACGAGGTCTTCGCCCCGGACCAGGTCTTCCGCATCGACCACTACCTGGGCAAGGAGACCGTCCAGAACATCCTGGCGCTGCGCTTCGCCAACACGATGTTCGAGCCGATCTGGAACCGGTCCCTGGTGGACCACGTGCAGATCACCATGGCCGAGGACATCGGCATCGGCGGCCGGGCCGGGTACTACGACGGCATCGGCGCCGCCCGTGACGTCATCCAGAACCACCTGCTCCAGCTCCTGGCGCTCACCGCCATGGAGGAACCGGCCTCCTTCGACGCGGACGCGCTGGCCGCCGAGAAGACCAAGGTGCTCGGCGCCGTGAAGCTGCCCAAGGACATGGGCCGGGACACCGTGCGCGCCCAGTACGCGGCCGGGTGGCAGGGCGGCACGAAGGTGCGCGGCTATCTGGAGGAGGACGGCATCGACGCCTCCTCGAAGACCGACACCTACGCCGCGATCAAACTGGAGATCGACAACCGCCGCTGGGCGGGCGTCCCCTTCTACCTGCGCACCGGCAAGCGCCTGGGCCGCCGCGTCACGGAGATCGCGGTCGTCTTCCAGCGGGCCCCGCACTCCCCCTTCGACACGACGGCCACCGAGGAGCTGGGCTCCAACGCGATCGTCATCCGCGTCCAGCCGGACGAGGGCGTCACGGTCCGCTTCGGCTCGAAGGTGCCCGGCACGTCGATGGAGATCCGGGACGTGTCGATGGACTTCGCGTACGGCGAGTCCTTCACGGAGTCCAGCCCGGAGGCGTACGAGCGTCTCATCCTGGACGTCCTCCTCGGAGACTCGAACCTCTTCCCGCGTACCGAGGAGGTCGAGCTGTCCTGGAAGATCCTCGACCCGATCGAGGAGTACTGGGACACGAACGGCAAGCCCGCCCAGTACCCGGCCGGTACCTGGGGGCCCGTCGAGGCGGACGAAATGCTCGAGCGACACGGACGGAGCTGGCGCCGGCCATGAAGATAGACCTCACGGACACCACGGCCAGCAAGATCAACAAGGCGCTGGTGCAGGGCCGCCGGGCGATCGGCACCCCGGCGGTCGGGATGGTGCTCACGCTGGTCATCGTGACGGACGAGGAGAACGCCTACGACGCGCTGAAGGCCGCGAGCGACGCCTCGCACGAGCACCCCTCGCGCACGCTCGTGGTCATCAAGCGCGTCTCCCGCTCGCCCCGCGACCGTACGCAGTCCCGCCTGGACGCGGAGGTCCGGGTCGGCGCCGACGCCGGCACCGGCGAGACGGTGGTGCTCCGGCTGTACGGCGAGGTCGCGGACCACGCCCAGTCGGTGGTGCTGCCGCTGCTGCTGCCGGACGCCCCGGTGGTGGTGTGGTGGCCGGTGAACGCGCCGCTCGACCCGGCGAAGGACCCCCTGGGGGCCCTCGCCCAGCGCCGGGTCACCGACACGTACGCCTCCGAGCAGCCGGTCCGGGACCTGGCCACCCGGTCCGGGACCTACACCCCCGGCGACACGGACCTGTCCTGGACCCGCATCACGCCTTGGCGTTCCATGCTGGCGGCGGCCCTCGACCAGGTCACCTGCGAGGTCAGGGCCGTCGAGGTGGAGGGCGAGGAGTTCAACCCGAGCTGCGAGCTGCTGGCGATGTGGCTCGCGGACCGGCTGGACGTCCCCGTGAAGCGCTCGCTGTCCGGCGGCCCCGGTCTGACGGCGGTCCGCATGGACACCAACTGCGGCGCGATCACCCTGGACCGTGCCGACGGGTCCCTCGCGACGCTGTCCATCGAGGGCCAGCCCGACCGTGGGGTGGCGCTCAAGCGCCGGGACACGGCCGAGCTGATCGCGGAGGAGCTGCGGCGGCTGGACCCGGACGACACGTACGCGTCGGCGCTGCGGTACGGGGTGGACCGGCTGACGTCCTCCGGGCCGGTGCCCAAAAGTGAGGGGCGAGCAGGACTCGCCCTCCCCGCCCCCCTTGAAGCGGCTGCGAAAGCACCCGCTTCGCAGGCGACGGCGCAGGCACCGGTGAAGCAGGAACCGCCCAAGCTCGAACCGGTACGGAAGGCGACGACGAAGTGAGCACGGCACCGCAGCTGGTCGTCCACCGCGACAAGGAGCTGATGGCCCAGGCCGCGGCGGCCCGGCTGATCACCAGGATCGTGGACGCGCAGGCCTCCCGGGGTTCGGCGTCCGTGGTCCTGACGGGCGGCCGCAACGGCAACGGCCTGCTGGCCGCCCTGGCCGCGGCGCCCGCCCGGGACGCCGTCGACTGGAGCCGGCTCGACCTCTGGTGGGGTGACGAGCGGTTCCTGCCCGAGGGCGACCCGGAGCGCAATGTCACGCAGGCGCGGGAGGCGCTGCTCGACTCGGTGCCGCTCGACCCGAAGCGGGTGCACGCGATGCCCGCGTCGGACGGCCCCTACGGCGACGACGTGGACGCGGCGGCGGCCGCGTACGCGGAGGAACTGGCGCGGGCGGCGGGCCCTGAGAACCACGGGCCCGTCCCCACGTTCGACGTGCTGATGCTGGGCGTCGGCCCGGACACGCACGTCGCGTCGCTGTTCCCGGAGCTGCCGGCGGTGCGGGAGACCGACCGTACGGTGGTCGGCGTGCACGGCGCGCCGAAGCCGCCGCCGACGCGGGTGACGCTGACGTTGCCGGCGATTCGGGCGGCGCGGGAGGTATGGCTCCTGGCCGCGGGCGAGGACAAGGCCCAGGCCGCGGCGATCGCGCTCTCGGGCGCGGGCGAGATCCAGGCGCCGGCGGCGGGGGCGTACGGTCGCAGCCGGACGCTGTGGCTGCTGGACGCGGCGGCGGCTTCGCAACTGCCGCGTTCGTTGTATCCGCCGGCGTCGGCCTGAGGTACCAGGGGGCTCCGCCCCCTGGACCCCGGTCCTTCGCCTCACTGTTGCCCCGTTCAAGGGCAGTTTCGGGTGGTGGGTGGGCATAGGCGGGGATCCAGGGGGCGGAGCCCCCTGGTACCGCGAACAGGCAGCGGCTACTTGACCGACCCGGCCATGACCCCCTGCACAAAGTGCCTCTGGAACGCGAAGAACACGACGACAGGCACGACCAGGGACACGAACGCCCCGGGCGCCAGGACATCGATGTTGCTGCCGAACTGCCGTATCTGCGACTGGAGTTCCACCGTCAGTGGCTGCGAGGAACTGTCCGCGAACAGCAGCGCCACCAGCATGTCGTTCCACACCCACAGGAACTGGAAGATGGCCAGGGAGGCGATCGCCGGCCGCCCCACGGGCAACACGAGCCGCGTGAAGATGCGCCATTCGCTGCCCCCGTCCATCCGGGCCGCCTCCAGCATCTCCTTCGGCATCTCGGCGAAGTAGTTCCGAAGCAGGAACACCGCGAAGGGCAGGCCGTAGGCCACGTGGAACAGCACGACACCGGGGATCGTGCCGAACAACCCGAGCTGCCCGAAGAGTTTGGCGACCGGCAGCAGGCCGATCTGCACGGGCACCACCAGCAGCGCGACCACGACCAGGAAGATCGCCTCCCGCCCGGGGAAGTCCAGCCACGCGAACGCGTAGCCGGCGAGCGCCGCGATCACCACGACCAGCACCGTCGTCGGCACCGATATCAGCACCGTGTTCCAGAACGCCTGCGTGATGCCCGCGTTCTGCAGCAGCGAGGAGTAGTTGTCGAAGGACAGCTGCCCGGGGCTGGAGAACACCGTCCACCAGCCGCCCTTCGCCGTGTCCTCCGCGGACCGCAGCGAGGACAGGAACAGCCCGGCCAGCGGCGTCATCCACACCAGGCCCACCACCACGAGGAAGGCCTGGACGACCCCGTTGCCCAACCCGCGCCGAACCGCGTTCATCGTTGACTCCTTCGGAAACGGCGGACGTTGAACACCATGGCCGGAACCACCAGCAGCAGGAGCAGCACCCCGAGTGCGCTGCCGAGTCCCTGGTTGTTGCCGCCGCCGAACGACACCAGCCACATCTGCGTCGCGAGCACGGTCGCGTCCTCCTGCACCGGTCCGGGCGCGATGATGTAGACGAGGTCGAAGACCTTCATCACGTTGATGACCAGCGTGACGAAGACGACCGTGAGGACGGGAGCCAGCAGCGGGACCGTGATCCGCCGGAAGATCTGCCACTCGTTCGCGCCGTCGATCCGCGCCGCCTCCAGCGCGTCCCGCGGCAGCGTCGACAGGCCCGCCCCGATCAGCACCATGGCGAAGCCGGTCCAGATCCACAGGTAGGCCCCGATGATCGCCGGTGTGACGAGCGCCGGTCCGAGCCAGGAGACGCCCTCGTAGGGCGGGGCGAAGTTGGACGACGGCAGTCTCACCTCGTAGGAGCCCGGTGCGAGGCCCGCGAAGCGGAAGGAGCCGTCGGAGGCGGTGGTCGCCGTGGCGGCCGTCCTGCCGTCGCGTACCGCCTCGACCTTCATCTGCGGCAGTCCGCTCTCCCGCCGGTCGACCTTGCCCTGCTCCCCTCCCCCGCCGGGCGTGAAGTCCAGGTAGACCACGCCGCGCAGTTCGCCGGGGGCGGCCTTGCGTCCCGCCGCCGCGTACGCGGGCTCGGTCCCGCCCGGCAGGTCGCCGGGCAGCACCCCGACCAGGCCCAGTGTCACGGCGTCGCCCGGGGACACGCTCGTACTCGTGCGGTACGAGCCGTCCTTCTCCTTCGTCAGGCCCTGCCCGTCACGCGCCCGGGCCGTCGGGTAGGAGGACTCGCCCTTGAAGGCGTCGTGGACGGAGACGACCGCGGCGTTCAGGACGCCCTTGTCGGGGTCCTCGTCGTAGGCGAGCCGGAAGATGATGCCGGCGGCGAGGAAGGAGACCGCCATCGGCATGAAGAGCAGCAGCTTGAAGGCGGTGGCCCAGCGGACCTTCTCCACCAGGACGGCCAGGATCAGTCCGAGGCCGGTCAGCAGGGCCGGTGCCACGACGACCCAGATGGCCGTGTTGCGGACGGCCTTGAGGGTCGCCGGGTCGCGGAACATCTCGGTGTAGTTCTCGCCGCCGACGAAGGTCGTCCCCGAGGCGTCGAAGAAACTGCGGCCGACGCTGAACAGCACGGGGTAGACGACGAGCGCGCCGAGCAGCAGCAGCGCGGGCAGCACGAACAGCAGGGCCACGATCTTCCCGCGCCGGCGCAGACGCCGGGTGCGGTCGGCGGCCGTGACGGGCGGCGGGGGGTTCGTCTCTTTCACGAGGGTCGCTGTCATGGCGGATCAGTCCTGGTACGCCTTGGCCGCCGCGGCCTCCAGCTTCGCCGCGGTGCCCTTCGGGTCGGACGGGTCGCGCAGGAAGTCCTGGAGCAGCTTCCACTCGCCGGCGCCCTTCGTGCCGCCGAAGGCCGCCGGGGCCTGGTCGGACATGTCGAAGCGGACGGAATCCCCGGCCTCGACGAGGGACTTGGCGGTGGCGCGGGTGACGTCGTCGCCGTAGGAGGCGAGGTCGAGCTTCTTGTTCGGGGAGAGGAAGCCGCCCGCCTCCGCCCACACGGCCGAGGCCTCCGGGGTCGCCAGGAACTCCAGGAGGGCCTGGGCGGCCTTCTGGTTCTTGCCGTCCTTGAGGACGACGGCCGCGTCACCGCCGCTGACGACCGGTGCCTCGCCGCCGCCGACCGCCGGGAACGGGAAGAAGTTCGCGTCCTCGCCGACCTTCTTGCCGAACTGGTCCTTGGCGACACCGGCGACGAAGTCGCCCTCGTAGACCATGCCGGCCTCGGGCTTCGGACCGAACACCTTCTCCACCGAGCCGGGGAAGTCGGTGTTCAGGGCGCCCTTCTGGCCGCCCGCGATGAGCTGCTTGTCCTTGAAGAGCTTGCCGAGCGTGGTGAGGGCGTCGACGACCGACGCGTCGGTCCACTTCAGCTTGTGCGCGGCGAGGGCGTCGTACTTCTCGGGGCCGGCCTGGGAGAGGTAGACGTTCTCGAACCAGTCGGTGAGGGTCCAGCCGTCCTGCCCGGCGACGGAGAACGCGGCGAGACCGGAGTCGGACACCGTCTGCCCGGCCTTGAGCATCTCGTCGTAGGTCTTCGGGGGCTTCACCCCGGCCTGGGCGAGGGCGTCGGGGCTGTACCAGACGGTCGACTTGTGGGCGGCCTTGAAGTAGAGGCCGTAGAGGGTGCCGTCGACGCTGCCGTACTTCTTCCAGACGGGGGCGTAGTCGGCGTCCACGGACTGCTCGGTCTTCTTCGACAGCGGCTTGAGCCAGCCCTTCTGCGCGAACTGCTTGAGCACGCCGACCTGCGGGACCATCACGACGTCGGGGGCGTTGCCGCCCTCGATCTTGCTGCCGACGACGGTGGAGACGTTGTCGCCTGTGGACGTGAACTGCGTCTTGGCGCCGGTCTTCTCGGTGAAGGCGTCCAGGACCTTCTGGAAGTTCTTCTGCTCGGTGCCGGACCAGACACCGGCCACGGTGATCGTCTGGCCGCTGAGCGCCTTGTCGCCGCCGCCGGCCGTGACGGGTCCGCCGCCGCATGCGGTCGCGCCGAGTGCCAGGACGAGGGCGGTGCAGCCGGTGAGCAGGGTGGTACGTCGTCGCATCATCGTTGATGTCCCTTCGGGGAGTTGACTTGCGGGGCGTTCAGGAACGGATCCACCAGGCGGCCGTCGAGCCGGAGAGGACTCCGGGCGGGCAGGGGCCGCTGGCGAGCAGTGGGGTGCCGGAGACCGGCGCGGGCGTGGGGGCCGTACCGAAGTTCACGGCGCACACCAGGTCGTCGCCGCGTTCGAAGGCCAGGACCCCGGGCGGGGAGTCCAGCCAGCGCAGCGTGCCCTCGCCCAACTGGGGCAGGGCGGCACGCAGTTGGAGGCCGTCGCGGTACAGGTGCCAGAAGGAGCGGGTGTCGGCGAGGGCCCGGTCGGTGGCGTACTCGGCGAAGTACTCGGGCTGCGGCAGCCACGGCTTGGCGCTCTCCTCGCCGGAGGTGAAGCCGAACGGCGAGGCCTGCCCCGACCAGGGCAGCGGCACCCGGCAGCCGTCGCGGATGCGGGCCCGGCTGCCGGTGCGGCGGAAGATCGGGTCGGTGAGCACGTCGTCGGGCAGGTCCACGACCTCGGGCAGGCCGAGCTCCTCGCCCTGGTAGATGTACGCGGCGCCGGGCAGCGCCAGCATCAGCAGCGCGGCGGCCCTGGCCCGGGCCGCGCCGAGCCCGCTGCCCTCGGTGGCGGGTTCGCCGTAGCGGGTGACGGTGCGGACCTGGTCGTGGTTGTTGAGGACCCAGGTGACGGTCGAGCCGGTGCCGGCGATGTCCTGCATGGCCTCGGAGATGACCTTCTGGAAGGCGTCCGGGTCCCAGGGCGCGCTCAGCAGGTCGAAGAAGAAGGCCTGGTGCAGCTCGTCGGGGCGGACGTACTGCGCGTGCTCGCGGGCGGTCGGCACGGAGACCTCGCCGACGAGCAGGCGTTCGCAGCCGTCGCGCTCGGTGTACTCCTCGCATATGGAGCGCCAGCGGCGCCACACGTCGTGGACCTCGGGCTGGTTCCAGGCGAGCGGGTTGACCGAGTCGCGGGTGCGGGCGTCGGCCTCCGGGTCGTCGGAGTCGGGCAGCTCCGGGTGCTTGAAGAGACCGGCGGCGACGTCGATGCGGAAGCCGTCGATGCCCCGGCCCAGCCAGAAGCGGAGGATCCGCTCGAACTCGGCGGCGATCTCCGGGTTGCGCCAGTTCCAGTCGGGCTGCTCGGGCGCGAACATGTGCAGGTACCACTGGCCGGGCCGGCCGTCCGGCTCGGTCACCCGGCTCCAGGCGGGGCCGCCGAACATGGAGTGCCAGTTGTTGGGCGGCTCGGCGTCGTCCGGGCCACGGCCGTCGGCGAAGTGGAAGCGGGCGCGGGCCGGGCTGCCGGGCGGGGCCGCGAGCGCCTCGCGGAACCAGGGGTGCTCGCTGGAGCAGTGGTTCGGGACGATGTCGAGCAGCACCTTGATGCCGAGCCGCCGCGCGGCCCCGACCAGCAGGTCGAACTCGTCGAGGTCGCCGAAGAGCGGGTCGACGTCGCAGTAGTCGGCCACGTCGTAGCCGTGGTCGTGCTGCGGCGAGGGATAGAAGGGGCTCAGCCAGATCCCGTCGACGCCGAGCTTCTTCAGGTAGGGCAGTCCGGCCCGGACTCCGGCGAGATCGCCGATGCCGTCGCCGGTGCTGTCCAGGAAGCTGCGGACGTACACCTGATAGATCACTGCGTCACGCCACCAGTGGTGCCTGTTCAACCCATCGACCTGTCTCTGAGGAGGGCAGCGGTTATGCATGCATGTTAAGTAGGCGTGTCGAGAGGGTGTCAATGAAAAGGCGGAAGCTACCGCGGCGTTGAGATGGTGTAATCCTGAATCTATCGGACATATCTCAGCCAGATGAGACGTCCGCGTTACCTAACAAGTAACTAGAAGCGCTAGCGACGCGAGATGACGGCGAGCTCGCGGGCCAGCCGGCGCACCGCCGCCGCGGGCGTCTCGTGCCCGGCCATCGCGTCGTGCACGACCGCCTGCACGACCAGGCTGACCTGGTCGTAGCGCGGGCTCTTGGGGCGCGGTGCTGCCGTGCGCACGCTCTCGCGCAGGGTCGGCAGGTAGGGGAACCTGCGGATGAGCGCGGGGTCCTCGTAGAGATCGGCCCGGACGGGCGGCAGCGCGCCGCGTGTGAGGACCTGGCGCTGGACGCGCTCGCTGGTGAGGTACGCGATCAGGCGGGCGGCCGAGTCGGGATGCCGCGCGTGCGCGCTGACGGCCAGGTTGGAGCCGCCGAGGACACTCGTCCCCGGCCCGTCCGGTCCCGGCAGCGGTACGGCGCCGACCTTCCCGGCGACCGCGGAACCCGGCGCGGAGGCGCCGACATAGGCGTACGGCCAGTTCCGCAGGAAGAGCAGCCGGCCGTCCTGGAAGGCCTGCTTGGACTCCTCCTCCTTGTAGGTGAGGGCTTCCTTCGGGATCCAGCCCTCGCGCACCCCGCGCGCCAGGAATCCGATGCCCTCACGGGCCGCCGCCGAGTCGACGGTGACGCGCTCCCCCTCGTCGCCGAGGATCGAGCCGCCCGCCGAGTAGACGGCCTCTGCCGCGTTGACCGTGAGGCCCTCGTACGGCAGGAACTGCCCGGCGTAGCCGTCCAGGCCGTACTTCGGGGCGATGGTCTTCGCGTACCGCTCCAGCTCCGCCCAGGTGCGCGGCGGCTCGACGCCCTCCTTCGCGAGGACGTCCTTGCGGTAGAGGAGCAGACCGGCGTTGGTGACGTACGGGACCGCGTACAGCTGTCCGTCGTAGGTCGCCGTGTCCACGACCGGCGGGAGGAAGGTCTGCAGCGGGAATCGGTCGCGCGGCAGCGGCCTGATCCAGCCCGCCGCGGCGAACTCCGAGGTCCAGTTGACGTCGATGTTGAGCACGTCGAACCGGCTGCGGTCGCCGTCGCGCAGGTCGGTGGCCATCTGGGCCTGGGTCTCGTCGGCGGAGTCCGGCAGCTCGACGAGGGTCACCTTTTCGCCGGGGTGGGTGCGGTTCCAGCCCTCCAGCAGGGGGCCGAGGTAGCCGGTGAGGTCGCCGGCGGTCGCGAGCGTGAGCGGTCCGCGGCCGTCTCCGGCGGGCTCGCCCGCCTGTGCGCCGGCGGCAACATAACCGGTCAGGACCACGACGAGAACGAGAAGGCCCCTACCCGCGGCATGGATCCACCGCATAGGTTCCTCCCTGTACACCGGCGACGGGCACCCTTGCCCGGAACAGAGGCCATGTATACCTGTTAGGTATGGGCGATACTAGGGCCTGGAGCACATTGGACCGGACAGGAGGACTGCACGCGTGCGCCTGCCCCTCCTGGCACTCCTCGCCCGCGGACCCGCCCACGGCTACGAGCTCAAGCAGGACCTTGAGCAACTGCTGGGCTCCGCGTACCCTCAGCCGAACGTCGGCCAGATCTATGTGACCCTCGGCCGCCTCGAGAAGTCGGGACTGATCGAGGGCGAGGACGTGGCGCAGTCCAGCCGGCCCAACAAAAAGGTCTACCACCTCACCGACGCCGGGCGGGAGGCGCTGCGCGCCTGGTTCGAGGAGCCCGAGGACGAACCGCGGGTGCGGGACGAGTTCTTCATGAAGCTGGCGCTCGCTCCGCAGAGCGGACTCGCCGACCAGATCTCCCTGATCAACCAGCAGCGGCGCCAGTACCTGAACACGATGCGGCAGCTGTCGAAGCTGGCCGCCGCCGAAGACCGCGACAACCGCATCGCCCACCTGCTGATCGAGGGCGCGATGCTGCACCTGCAAGCCGACCTCGACTGGCTGGAACGGTGCCAGGAAGAGCTGGAGGAACCGGAGTGAGCGACGACCGTCCCGCTCCTGTGCTGCGCGCCGAGGGGCTGGTGAAGACGCACCACGGCGAGGGCGCGCCCGCCCATGCCGTGCGCGGGGTCGACCTGTGCGTACGGCCCGGCGAGTTCGTGGCGATCACCGGCCCGTCCGGCGCCGGCAAGTCGACGCTGCTGCATCTGCTCGGCGGCCTCCAGCGGCCGGACGCGGGCCGGATCTGGCTCGACGGCGAGTCCACCGACACCTACGGCGAGGCACGCTGGGCGGTGGAGCGCAGGAAGCGGATCGGCATCGTCTTCCAGTTCTTCAACCTGGTGTCCAACCTGTCCGTCGCCGACAACGTGGAGCTGCCCGCCCTGCTCGCCGGGACCTCCCCGAAGCAGGCGCGGGCCGAGCGGGAACAGCTGCTGGCCGAGCTGGGCCTGACGGGCAAGGAGCGCAGCATGCCGGGCGAGCTGTCCGGCGGTGAGCAGCAGCGCGTCGCCCTGGCCCGGGCCCTCGTCAACCATCCCCCGCTGCTGCTGGCCGACGAACCCGCGGGCAGCCTCGACAGCAAGGGCACCCGCGAGGTGATGCGGCTGCTGTCCCGCTTCCACCAGCGCGGCCAGACGATCCTGCTGGTCACCCATGACGCGCGGCTGGCGAGCGCCGCGGACCGGGTGATCAGCTTCTTCGACGGCCGGATCGCCGACGACGCGGAACTCGACGGCGGCACTCCGCCGCGCCGGTCCGGCATAGCCGGTGTGCTGGAGCTGAAGGACTGACATGCGCGGGTACGACGATCCCCGGAAGGGCTGACCCGTATGCGAGCCACCCTGCGCTGGGCGCACTCCGATCTGCGCACGCACCGCGGCGAGGCGCTGTTCCTCGTCCTCGCCACCGCGGGCATCGTCGCCTCCCTGCTGCTGGCCACGGCCCTGTTCGGGTACGCCACCAACCCCTGGCAGCGCGTGTTCACACAGTCGCACGGCGCGCACGTGTGGCTGCACACCGACACCGCGGCCGACACCGGCAAGCTGGCCGCGCTGGACGGCGTCGACTCCGTCGCCGGTCCCTACCCCACGGCCTCCACCACCGTCTCCTCGCGCGGCAGCCGCGCCGCCGTCGAACTGCGCGGCACTCCGGAGCGCCCGTCCGTCGGCCGCCCACCGCTCGTCTCCGGCCACTGGCTGGACCCCGCGACCCCGAACGGTGTGGTCCTGGAGAGCCGCCTCGCCCGCGCGCTGCTGGCCGAGCCCGGCGACACCCTCACCGTGCCCGGCACGGCCCGCGAACTGACCGTCGTGGGCCTCGCCGACAGCGCCGAGCCGCGCTACCGGCCCGGTGAGCAGCCGGGCCTGGTCTGGGCGCTGCCGTCGGCCGTGCCGGACCCCGGCGGCCAGGTGATCGGGCTACGGCTGACCGACCCGGGCGACACCTCCTACATCGTCCAGCGTGCCGTCACCGTGCTGGGAGCCGGGGCGATCGGCGAGGTCTCCACCTGGCAGCAGGCCCGCGCCGAGGCCCAGGGCGACAACCGGCTGCTCGGTCAGGTGCTGGGCCTGTTCGGGCTGGGCGCGCTGGTCGCGGCCGGGCTGGCCGTGCACGGGGCGATCGGCACGCGTATCCGCGGCCATCTGCGGGACCTCTCCGTGCTGAAGGCGATCGGCTTCACCCCCGGCCAGGTGGTCCGCATCTTCCTGCTCCAGCACCTCGCCTACGCGCTCCTGGGTGCCGTGGTCGCCGCCGCGCTGGCCGAGGCCCTGGGCAGCCGGATCCCGGGACGGCTCGGGGACGCGGTCGGCGTGTGGCAGGGGCTGCCCGGACACACCGTGGCGCTGTTCGTCATACCGGTGGGTGCGGTGCTGTTCATCGGCGCGACCACCGGGCTGGCCGCCTGGCGGGCGGGCCGCGTGCCACCGGTGCCGGTGCAGCGCCCCGCGACGACGCTCGGCGGCCGACCGACCGGAACGACGGGCCGAGCCCTCGGTCCGCAGCCCACGGAGGGCACGCCTGACGGACGGCCGGCCGGAACGACGGACCCGGCCCCCGGACCGCTACCCGCGGAGGCTTTGTCTGGCGGACGGCCGACCGGGGCGACGAGCCGAGCCCTCGGTCCGCAGCCCACGGAGGGCACGCCTGGCGGACGGCTGATAGGGACAAGCGGACGGCTGATAGGGACAACGGGCCAGCCCTCCGGACCGCAGGCCACGGAGGCTGCGCCGGACGGACGGCCGACCGGCGCGACGGGTGGGGCCCTCGGTCCGCAGACCGCGGCCGGTGCGCCTGGCGGGTGGGTGGCCGGCGGGCTGCGCCGGGTCCTCGGGCTGCGTCCGGCGGCTCCCCGGACCGGGCAGCTCTCAGACCTGGCGCGCCGCGCCCTCGGGGCGCGGGTTCCGCCCGCGCTGGTGCTGGGCTGGCACAAGGCGTTCACGCGCCGCCCCCGGTCCCTCGCCACCGTCGCCCGCCTCACCCTGCCGCTGCTGCTGATCGTCGTGGCGATGAGCGCGTGGACCACCATCGACCGCTTCCACAGCACGCCCGAACAGATCGGCCTGCCGACCGCCCTCAGCGTCCGCGCCGACACCGGCCTGAACGAGCGGCAGGCCCGCGCCCTCCTGGAACGCGACCCGCAGGTGGCCGCCGCCTACCCCGGCGTCGAGACGGCCGCCCTGGTCCCGGGCCAGACGGCGACCATCGCCCTGCGGGGCCTCGGCACCGACCGGGACCCCTACCCGTACACCCTCGCCGAGGGCCGCCCCGCGCGCGGCGCCGACGAGGCCGTGGCCGGGCAGGGGCTGCTGGACCTGCTGGACGTGCGCGTCGGCGACTGGGTGCGGATGACCGTCGGCGACCAGCCGCAGATCCTGCACATCGTGGGCCGCAGCATCGAGCCGGAGAACGCCGGCCGGATCATCTCCACGTCCCTCGACACCCTCCGCGCGAACGATCCCAGGCTCCGCCCGACCCTCTACGAGCTGCGCCTGGAACCCGGTGCCGACCCGGGGGAGGTCGCCGACCGGCTGGCCACGGCCGGGCGCGGGCACCTGGACGTGCACACCGTGACCAACCCCGCCGACGGGCTCTCCCCACTGCGCGCCGTCGTCGCCGGGCTGATCGCCGTCCTCGCCCTCATCGGGCTCATCGAGCTGCTGACCGCGATCGGCGGTACAGTCCGCGAGGGCGAACGGGACCTGCTCGCGCTGAAGGCCATCGGCCTGTCCCCCCGGCAGATCACGGCCATCACGGTCACGGCCACCGGCTGCACGGCACTGGCGGCCGTGCTCGCCGCCACCGCCCTGGGCCTGCCGCTCGCCCACTGGCTGATCGACGCCCAGGGCCGCTCCAGCGGCATCGGCGCCGGGATCGCCCAGGGCCCGTCCGCCCCGCTGATGCTGCTGCTCGGGGCGGCGGCGGTGCTCTGCGCTGCCGCACTGGCGGCCGTACCCGCGGCCCGGGCCGCCCGCCGCCGGCTGGCGGACACGCTGAGCGCGGTCGCCTGACGGACTCCGGATGCCCGGCCCGCGGGAAGCAGGCGTGCTGCCGCCCGCTTCCCGCCCGGCGGGTCGTCACTGCCGGCCGCGCAGCTCCCGGTACGTGGCGACCAGGGCCTTGGTGGAGGGGTCCAGGCCCTCGACCTCGGCGCCTTCGGTCAGCGCGGGCTCGACGCGCTTGGCGAGCACCTTGCCGAGCTCGACGCCCCACTGGTCGAAGGAGTCGATGTTCCACACCGCGCCCTGCACGAACACCTTGTGCTCGTAGAGGGCGACCAGCTGGCCGAGGACGGACGGCGTCAGCTCGGGCGCCAGGATGGTTGTCGTCGGGTGGTTGCCCTTGAACGTCTTGTGCGGCACCAGCTCCTCCGGCACACCCTCGGCCCGCACCTCCTGCGGGGTCTTGCCGAAGGCGAGCGCCTGCGTCTGGGCGAAGAAGTTGGCCATCAGCAGGTCGTGCTGCGCCTTGAGCCGGTCGCCCAGCTCCCCGACCGGCCGCGCGAAGCCGATGAAGTCCGCCGGAACGAGCTTGGTGCCCTGGTGGATGAGCTGGTAGTAGGCGTGCTGCCCGTTGGTGCCCGGGGTGCCCCACACCACCGGCCCGGTCTGCCACTCCACCTCACGCCCGTCCCGGCCGACGTACTTGCCGTTGGACTCCATGTCGAGCTGCTGGAGGTAGGCGGTGAACTTGGACAGGTAGTGGCTGTAGGGCAGCACCGCGTGCGACTGGGCGTCGTGGAAGTTGCCGTACCAGATGCCCAGCAGGCCCAGCAGCAGCGGCACGTTGGACTCGGCGGGCGCCGTCCGGAAGTGCTCGTCGACGATCCGGAAGCCTTCGAGCATCTCCCGGAAGTTGTCCGGGCCGATGGCGATCATCAGGGCCAGACCGATCGCGGAGTCGTACGAGTAACGGCCGCCGACCCAGTCCCAGAACTCGAACATGTTGGCCGTGTCGATACCGAACTCGGCGACCTTCTCGGCGTTCGTCGACAGGGCGACGAAGTGCTTGGCGACGGCGGCCTCGTCACCGAGCGCGTCCAGCAGCCAGCCGCGCGCTGACGTGGCGTTGGTGACCGTCTCGATGGTGGTGAAGGTCTTGGAGGCGATGACGAACAGCGTCTCCGCGGGGTCGAGATCCCGCACCGCCTCGTGCAGGTCGGCGCCGTCCACGTTCGACACGAAACGCACGGTCAGCGAACGGTCCGTGAAGGCGCGCAGCACCTCGTAGGCCATCGCGGGGCCGAGGTCGGAGCCGCCGATGCCGACGTTGACGACGTTGCGGATCCGCTTGCCGGTGTGCCCCGTCCACTCCCCGGAGCGCACCCGGTTCGCGAAGTCGGCCATATTGTCGAGGACCGCGTGCACGCCCGGCACCACGTTCTCCCCGTCGACCTCGATCACCGCGTCCCGCGGCGCCCGCAGCGCGGTGTGCAACACGGCCCGGTTCTCGGTGGTGTTGATCTTCTCGCCACGGAACATGGCGTCCCGGAGCCCGAAGACGTCGGTGGCTGCGGCCAGTTCGCGCAGCAGCCGCAGCGTGTCGTCGGTGACGAGGTGCTTGGAGTAGTCGACGTACAGGTCGCCGACCCGGAGGGTGTACGCGGTGCCGCGGCCGGAGTCGGCGGCGAACAGCTCGCGCAGCTGGACGTCGCCCAGCTCCTCACGGTGCTTGGCCAGTGCCGTCCACTCGGACGTCTGGTTGAGCCTGGTACGGCCGTCTGCGTTCATCTCGGACTTCAGCCTTCTTTCCTGTCCTGCCTGCGTACCTTGCCCCGCTGCCGGTCCCAACCTATTTGATCAGCGCGTGACATCGGTTGTCGTGGCGCCGTCGTCCGGCTCGACAACAACTACGTTCGCCTTGAGCGCGGGTATCAGCGCGAGGACGGACAGGACGAAGAAGGCGGCCGTGAGCAGCGGCGGGGTGTTCGGCCCCCAGGCGGTGGCGACGGCCCCGCCCAGCAGGGCGCCGAGGGGCACGCCGGCGAAGGCCAGGGTCCGGAAGGCCGAGCTGACCCGGCCCAGGAGCTCGGCGGGGCTGCGCTCCTGCATCAGTGTCGTGGTGTTGACGTTCCACACCATGCCCATGAGCCCGAAGACGGCCAGCGCGCCCACCAGCACGGTCAGGCTGCGTACGGTGCCCATGACGACGAGGGCGGCGGTCTGCACCGAGCCGGCGAGCAGCACGGACCGCAGCCGGCCGAGACGCGCGACCAGCCGGCTGTTCACCACTCCCCCGGCCAGGCTGCCCAGTGTGAAGGCCGCGCCCGCCGCCGCGTATCCCGCGGGGCCCGCGTCGAGCCAGTCGGTGACGAGGACGACCAGCATGGCGAGCTGGGTGCCCATGCCGATGTTGCACAGGGCCGTGGCGGCGCACAGGCCGCGAAGGGCCTGGTCGCGCCACAGGGTGCGCAGCCCCTGCGCGATCTCGCGGCGCAGGGTGCTGCCCGGCCGTCGCGGCTTGCGGTCGGACTCGGCGGCCGGCAGAGAGGCCACCAGTGCGGCGGCCACCAGGAACGTCACGGCGTCGGCCGCGAAGGGCACGGCGGCCCCGGCGGCCAGGAGCAGCGGGACGACGGGGCCGCCCAGCAGGCCGCCCGCGATGCGCTGGCCGGTCAGCAGCCGGGCGTTGGCGCTGCCGAGGGCGTCCCGGTCGACCAGGGCGGGCAGCAGCGCCGTGGCGGCGTTGTCGAAGAGGGTCTGGAGGCTGGTCAGGACGAAGGCCAGCACGATGAGCAGGCCGATCGAGGCGTGACCGAGGGCGACGGCGACCGCGAAGGCGGCGACCAGCAGCCCTCGTAAGGCGTCCACCGTCCACATGGCGCGCCGCTGGTCCACGCGGTCGGCGACGGCCCCGCCGAGCAGGCCGAAGACGATCCAGGGCAGATAGCCGCAGGCCGTGACGGAGGCGATGAGCAGCGGCTCGTCGGTCAGCGTGACGGCCAGCAGGGGCAGCGCCGCCGTACGCAGCGCGTCACCGAAACTGGACAGCACGGCTGCGCTCCACAGCCGTCCGAAGCCCCCGCGCCACGCGGGCGCGCGCAGGCCCCCCACCTCGACCGTCGCCACTGTTCCCCCTCTACGGTTCGCCCGATGCACAAACCGTAGAGGGCACCACTGACAATCGGTCCGCGAGCGGCCGGCCGTTGGCTGCGGAAAGCAGCTCCGGCCGGGCACCTGCTGGTGCCCGGCCGGTCTCAACTCCTAGATCTCGCCCCGCAGTTTGGCGAGCGCCTCGGCGAGGATCGCTTCGCCGTCCGCGTCGCTGCGCCGCTCCCGCACGTACGCCAGGTGCGTCTTGTACGGCTCGGTGCGCGGCGGGTCCGGCGGGTTGTCCCGGTCCTGGCCGGCCGGAAAGCCGCAGCGGGGACAGTCCCAGGTTTCGGGCACCTGCGCGTCGCTGGCGAAGCTCGGCTGGGTCTCGTGTCCGTTGGAGCACCAGAAGGAGATGCGCAGCCGCGGCGCGGACTCGCCGCGCTCGGCCTCGCCCATCGGCCCCGCCCCGACCCGGCTTCCCCGGATCGCGTTGCCACTTGCCACGGTCGTAACTCCCTGCGTGATGGTGCCGCGAAGCGAGTCGGCGTTCCGCTTCGCTGCGAGCGCCTCAGTCTACGTAAGGCCCAACGCGCGTCCAGTGATTGGAGTTACAACCCTCACACCTAGACGCAAGCCCCATGATAGGCCGCGCTTTGCCGCGCGTACCGAACATGGGGCCTTACGTACGTATTGCGTGCGCGATGCGCGTCGGTCAGTTGTTCACCTTCATCAGGATGCCGAGCACGACAATGCACGCGAACCAGAGCAGACCGACCACGACGGTGATCCGGTCGAGGTTGCGTTCGGCGACCGAGGAGCCGCCGACGGAGGACTGCATGCCGCCGCCGAACATGTCGGAGAGGCCGCCGCCCTTGCCCTTGTGCATCAGCACCAGCAGCATCATCAGCAGGCTGAAGACGATCAGGGCGATCGAGAACCCCAAAACCACGGCTGGACCAACTTCCTCGGATTCGGATGGACGACGCGGGGCCCAGCACAGTGCTGGACCCCGCAAGGGTACGACGGATCGCCGCTAGGGCCTACTCACTGGTCGCGGAAGCGCACGATCTTGACGAACTCGTCGGCGTCCAGAGAGGCGCCGCCGACCAGCGCGCCGTCGATGTCGGCCTGGGCCATGATCTCGGCGACGTTGCCGGACTTCACGGAGCCGCCGTACTGGATGCGGACCTTGTCGGCCAGCTCCTGCGAGTACAGCTCGGCGATCTTGCCGCGGATCGCCGCGCAGACCTCCTGGGCGTCCTCGGCACCGCAGACCTTGCCGGTGCCGATGGCCCAGACGGGCTCGTAGGCGATCACGATGGTCTCGGCCTGCTCGGCGGGGAGGTCCTTCAGACCGCCCTCGACCTGGGCGAGGGTGTGGGAGACGTGGTTGCCCGCCTCACGGACCTCCAGCTCCTCGCCGACGCACAGGATGGGGGTCAGGCCGTGCTTGTAGGCGGCCTTGACCTTGGCGTTCACCAGCTCGTCGGTCTCGGCGTGGTACTGGCGGCGCTCGCTGTGGCCGATGGCGACGAAGGTGCACTTCAGCTTGGCCAGCATGGGGCCGGAGATCTCGCCGGTGAAGGCACCGCCGTCGTGTGCCGAGATGTCCTGGGCGCCGTACTTGATCTTGAGCTTGTCGCCGTCGACCAGGGTCTGTACGGAGCGCAGGTCGGTGAAGGGCGGCAGGACGGCGACCTCGACGGCCTCGTAGTCCTTGTCGGCCAGGGCGAAGGCGAGCTTCTGGACGTGGGCGATGGCCTCGAGGTGGTTGAGGTTCATCTTCCAGTTGCCCGCCATCAGCGGCGTGCGCGTGCTCATAAGGGGTCAGTCCTCCAGTGCGGCGAGGCCGGGGAGCGTCTTGCCCTCGAGGTATTCGAGGGAGGCGCCGCCACCGGTCGAGATGTGGCCGAATGCCGTCTCGTCGAAGCCCAGGGTGCGCACGGCGGCGGCGGAGTCGCCGCCACCGACCACGGTGAAGCCCTGGGATTCGACGAGGGCCTGGGCGACCGCCTTGGTGCCCTCGGCGTAGTCGGGGTGCTCGAAGACGCCCATGGGTCCGTTCCAGAAGACGGTGGCGGCGTCGGCGAGCTTGGACGCGTACAGCTTGCAGGTCTCGGGCCCGATGTCCAGGCCCTCCTGGTCGGCCGGGATGGCATCCGCGGCGACGGTCGTGGGGTTGGCCGGGGCCTTGGTCTTCAGGTCCGGGAACTCGGTCGCGACCAGGGCGTCGACGGGCAGGACCAGCTCGACGCCGGTCTTCTCGGCCCGCTCGATGTACTCCTGGACGGCCGGGACCTGGTCCTCCTGGAGGAGGGACTTGCCGACCTCGTAGCCCTTGGCCTTGAGGAAGGTGTAGGCCATGCCGCCGCCGATGAGGATGCGGTCGGCCTTGCCGAGCAGCTGGTCGATGACGGCGAGCTTGTCCGAGACCTTGGCGCCGCCGAGCGCGACGACGTAGGGCCGCTGGAGGTCGTCCGTCAGCTTCTTCAGGACGGCGACCTCCTTGGCGATGAGGTAGCCGGCGGCGTGCGGCAGCCGGGCCC
The DNA here is from genome assembly GCF_900236475.1 of Streptomyces chartreusis NRRL 3882. GTDB lineage: Bacteria > Actinomycetota > Actinomycetes > Streptomycetales > Streptomycetaceae > Streptomyces > Streptomyces chartreusis_D. The sequence goes on along the minus strand of NZ_LT963352.1, from coordinate 6,858,608 downwards.
GGAGGTCGTAGACGGAGGCGTGCTTGCGGTGCACGGCGCCGAAGCCGTCGCCGACGTAGAGGTCCGCGAGGGCGGCGAGCTGGTCGGCGAAGGCACCGCGCTCGGCGTCGTCCTTGCTGGTCTCACCGGCGTTGAAGCGCAGGTTCTCGACGACCGCGACCTGGCCGTCGGCGAGGGCGGCGACGGTGGCCCGGGCGGACTCGCCGACCGTGTCGGTGGCGAACCGGACGTCCGCGCCGAGGAGTTCACCGAGGCGCGCGGCGGCCGGGCCGAGGGAGAAGGCCGGGTCCGGGGCGCCCTTGGGGCGGCCCAGGTGCGAGGCGACGACCACCCGGGCGCCCGCGTCGGCGAGGGCCTTGACCGTGGGCAGCACGGCGCGGATCCGGCCGTCGTCGGTGATCGTGGTGCCGTCCAGCGGCACGTTCAGGTCGGCGCGGACGAAGACCCGCCGGCCGGCGACCCCTTCGGAGAGGAGTTCGTCGATCGTCTTCATGAGGGGACTCCTGAAAGAGCTCGTGATCGCTCGTAAGCGCTCGTGATCGAACAGCTCTGATCTGTACGTGAGTCAGGGCTCGGACAGCGCATTCTCGCGCTGCCCGAGCCCTGCTCTCACATGGACGTGCCTGCTCTGTGGATCAGAGCTGGTTGCCGACGAAGACCGTCAGGTCGACGAGGCGGTTGGAGTAGCCCCACTCGTTGTCGTACCAGCCGATGACCTTCACGTTCTTGCCCTCCTGGACCATGGTCAGGGAGGAGTCGAAGGTGCAGGACGCCGGCGCGTTGACGATGTCGGACGAGACGATCGGGTCCTCCGTGTACTCGAGGATGCCCTTCAGCTCGCCCTCGGCCGCCTTCTGGAAGGCGGCGTTGACCTCTTCCTTGGTGACCTCGCGGCCGAGCTCGAGGACCAGGTCGGTGACCGAACCGGTCGGGACCGGGACGCGCATGGCCATGCCGTCCAGCTTGCCCTTGAGCTGCGGGAGGACCAGCGCGGTGGCCTTGGCGGCACCCGTGGTGGTCGGGATGATGTTCTCGGCGGCGGCACGGGCGCGGCGCAGGTCCTTGTGCGGGAAGTCCAGGATGCGCTGGTCGTTCGTGTACGCGTGCACCGTCGTCATCAGGCCCTTGACGATGCCGAAGTTCTCGTCGAGGACCTTGGCCATCGGCGCCACACAGTTGGTGGTGCAGGAGGCGTTGGAGATGACGTGGTGGTTCGCCGGGTCGTAGGTGTCCTGGTTGACGCCCATCACGATGGTGACGTCCTCGTCCTTGGCCGGAGCCGAGATGAGGACCTTCTTGGCGCCGCCGGCGATGTGCTTCTCGGCGTCGGCCTTCTTGGTGAAGATGCCGGTCGACTCGATGACGATGTCGACGCCCAGCTCGCCCCACGGGATGTCCGCCGGGTTGCGCTCGGCGAGGACCTTGATGGTCTTGTCGCCGACGGTGATGGTGTCCTCGGTGTGCGAGACCTCCTGCTTGAGGCGGCCGAGGATGGTGTCGTACTTCAGCAGGTGAGCGGTGGTCGCGGTGTCACCCAGGTCGTTGACAGCCACGATCTCGATGTCTGCACCCTGCTCCAGCAGCGCGCGGAAGTAGTTACGACCGATGCGGCCGAAGCCGTTGATGCCTACGCGGATCGTCACGAACCGATCTCCTCGTTGGTACGCCGGCCATGAAGAGCCGGCGAGCTCTGTTTGGGATGTCCCCGACCGCCTACGACCCTACCTCCCTGAGGCTGCGGTGGTGACATCCAGATGCCCCATACACGGCAGGGCGGTCCGTACCCGCCAGTAGGGGTACGGACCGCCCGTCACCGAGAGCGAGATCACTCGATTTCGCTACTCGGTGTGGTGCCTGTTGACGGAGAGTTCCCAGCTCCTGTGGGGTCACACGTCTGCGGTCCCATGTCCGCCGTCACACGTCGAGGGAGGCGAGTGCCTTTCTCATCAGTGCCGCCCGGTCGGCCGCGGTGGCGACGTGCTCCAGGCCGAAGCCCAGCAGCACGGTGTCGTCCGTGGTGACCGCGCCGTGGGTCTGGAACAGGGCCCCGGTGCGGGACCAGTCCTTGAGGACGGCCGGGCTGCCCGCGGGCGGTCCGGCGGCCTTCCAGGCGCCGAGCGAGGTCTCGAAGCCCTCGGTCTCCTTCGCCGTGCCGCCGACGACCAGCGAGGCGTCGTCGGCGAGGACGCCGTGCCCGCCGGTGCCCGGGTCGGTGACGTAGCTGATCGAGACCTCGACCGTCTTGCCGGCGTACGCGCTCAGGTCGAAGTCCACCCGCTGCCAGCCGCCGGAGGCGCCGGTGAGGCTGTTCCACGACCCGGTGCTGCCGGTCGCGGTGCAGCCGTCGTCCGACAGGGTCAGGTAGTGCTTCAGCCAGGGGTGCTCACGGACGTAGAAGCCGCCCCCGCACTCGGCCGGAACGGCGGTCTTGGTGGCGCCGCCCGCCTCGGGCAGGGTCGTCCAGTCGTCGGCGCCCGCGGTGTGGGCCTCGACCAGGACGTTGTCGTAGCCGGGCTCGGTGTCCCACATCAGCTGGGTGCGCAGGGTGGGCTTGTCGGCCGCGGCGACGCCGGTGAGGTCCACGGTGCGGGTGAGGCGCTTGTAGGCGTCGTCGGTGTGGACGGCGGCGGCCATCCAGGAGCCCGCGTACGGGCCGAACGGGTTGACCGCGCCGGCGAACTGTCCGGCGCCCTTGCTCGCGAACTGCGGGAACTCGTCGGCGGGCAGTTCGTCGGAGGTGACGCCGTACCGGCCCGCCTTGTCCAGGGGGTTGCCGGGCGCGGCGGCGAGCGGGCCCGAGAAACCGCCCAGCTCGCCGGAGCCGGTGAAACCGGTGGCTCCGGCGGCCGAGGTACGGCTGTAGGCGCCCAGGTAGTACTGACTGAAGTCGTCCGAGAGCGCGCCGCCGCCGAGGTCGACGCTGCCGCCGGCCTGCTCACCGGCCTCGATCAGCCTGCCGCCCTCGTTGAGGAAGGCGCGCAGCTGGATCTGGGTGGCGTTGCCGGGGACGCTCGCACCCGTGTAGTGGACGACGGTGTCGAAGTGGCTCAGCACGCCCAGCGCGTCCGGCGCGCCCCGCTCGGCGACGTCCCAGACGAGCGCCTTGCGGCCGTTGGCCTTGAGGGCGTCCACGTACTTCTGTGCCTGCGTGGCGGCCGCGCCCTCCTCGGCGACGACGAGGGTGTCCGCCTTGGGCCGCTGGGCGACGGTGTAGGTGAAGCGCTCGCTGGAGACCTTCTTGCCGTTCCTCGTCTCCCCGGTGAACCACACCTCGACCTTGTCGCCGGGGTCGCCGTCCTTGACCTTGGCCCGGTACTCGTCGAAGTAGAGGTTGTCCTCACCGCCGTAGGTCTCGCCGCCCTTCCAGGGCTTGAGCGTCATGTCCTCGGTGCGGCCGCCGTTGACGCGGTACTTCAGCTCCTTGTCGCGCAGCGACCTGCGTGCGACGACGGAGACCTCCTGGTCGGCGCCGCGGGAGTACGACACCGGGAACGCGGCCGGGGTGAAGTCGGCGGCGCTCAGTCCGACCGACGAGGACGGCCGGTCGGGGTGGGCGGCGGACTCCGCGACGGAGAGCGCGAACGGGACGTTCTTGGCGAACTCCTGCTGGATCAGCTTCTCGTCGTCCGGGAAGGTGAAGATCGACCGGCAGTCGGACGCCTTCCACTCGTCGTCCGGGTCGGCGTTGGAGGCGGACTGACAGGTCGACATCTCGGGCGTGAACATCGCCATGCCGTTGACGTTCGCCGCGTGGCCGTCGGCTTCGCCGTTGGTGGTGTACAGCTCGGACGAGAGCTGCGGGTGGTAGCCGGGGATCGCGGAGTTCTCCGGCGTACCGGCGAGTGCCTCGTACAGGACGTCGTCCGGGGTGGGCGTGGCCACCTGCCAGCCGACTCCGTAGAGGAGGAGTTCGGCGGCGGAGTGGTAGTTGATTCCGTACGTGAAGCCGATCCGCCTCTCGAAGGCGTCCAGGGCCTTGGTCTCCGGCTCGGAGCCCGGACCGGCGCCGCGGTAGGTCTCGCTGGCGGGGTTGGGGGACGAACCCTCGTCGTCGTAGCCCCACTTGTAGGCGAAGTTGCGGTTGAGGTCGACGCCGTCGCCGGTGCCGATGGTGCCGTCGCCGTTGACGTCCCGCAGGTTCTTGCGCCACAGGCGGTTGGCGTCACCGGCGTGGGTGTGGTCGTAGCCGTCGGGGTTGGCCGAGAGGACGAACCACAGTTCGGTGGAGTCGACGATCTTCTTGACGCGCCGGTCCTTGTTGTAGTTGTCCAGGTAGTGGTGCATCAGGCGCCGGGTCATCTCCGGCGTGATCCACTCGCGGGCGTGCTGGTTGGACAGGTAGAGGACCGAGGGCTTGGAGCCGTCCTTCGTCCGCTTCGCGCCCTTGGTGAGCTTCAGCGCGAGGATGTCCTGGCCCCTGACCGTCTTGCCGATGGAGACGACCTTGGTGAGGCCGGGGTGCTCCTGCGCGGTCCTGAGGATCTCCTCCTTGAGGCCGCCCTTGCCGCTGTACGGGCGGAACACGCCCTCGGCGGCGTCCTCGACGCGGGCTTCCGCCCTGGTGGAGAGGTCGTGCTCGGTGAGGTCGACGCCCTGCTTCGACAGCTTCTTCGCCTGCTGGTCGGTCAGGTAGACCTCGATGGTGGCCGTGCCCTTCTCGGGCACCTGCTCGCCGAGTTCATGGCCGTCCTGGCCGGCCGCGAGCAGCAGGGGTACCTGCTCGCGGGTGACGTCGGCGCGGAAGACCTTGACTTCGTCCGGGTCGGACGGGGGTGAACTGTCCGGTTGTGCCTGGGCGATGGGTGCGATGCTCGCTCCGCCGATCAGGAGCGCGCCGACAGCGAGGATCGATCTCGCTCTTCGTCTCATGAACCCCCCTAGCGTGGGTTCGCCACAGCAGCGAACAGATGCCAGGCTCATGACAGTCCATGATCGAGTCAAGAGTGCCCGAACGACACGCAAAAGCCGGCGCCGACCACCCAAGTGGAGGTCTGCACCGGCTCCTTGACGGGCTGTGGGATCAGCCTACGAGATTGTCGGCCAGCTCCTCTGAGAGGTTGGCCTCCGTGCCCGGGATGCCCAGGTCGGAGGCTCGCTTGTCGGCCATGGCCAGCAGGCGGCGGATCCGGCCCGCGACGGCGTCCTTGGTCAGCGGCGGGTCGGCGAGCGCGCCCAGCTCCTCCAGGGAGGCCTGCTTGTGCTCCATGCGCAGCCGGCCGGCCGCCGCGAGGTGCTCGGGCACGTCCTCGCCGAGGATCTCCAGCGCCCGCTGCACACGGGCACCGGCGGCGACGGCCGCGCGGGCCGAGCGGCGCAGGTTGGCGTCGTCGAAGTTGGCCAGCCGGTTCGCCGTGGCCCGCACCTCGCGGCGCATCCGGCGCTCCTCCCAGGCCAGCACCGACTCGTGCGCGCCGAGGCGGGTGAGCAGGGCACCGATCGCGTCGCCGTCACGGACGACGACCCGGTCCACGCCGCGCACCTCGCGGGCCTTGGCCGCGATCGACAGGCGGCGGGCCGCCCCGACCAGGGCGAGCGCGGCCTCGGGGCCCGGGCAGGTCACCTCCAGGGAGGAGGAGCGGCCGGGCTCGGTGAGCGAGCCGTGCGCCAGGAAGGCGCCCCGCCAGGCGGCCTCGGCGTCACAGGTGGCCCCCGAGACCACCTGCGGGGGCAGGCCGCGGATCGGGCGGCCCCGCCCGTCGACCAGGCCGGTCTGGCGGGCCAGCTGGTCACCGCCCGCGACGACACGCACCACGTAGCGCGAGCCGCGGCGCAGCCCGCCCGGTGCCATCACGATCAGCTCCGAGCTGTGGCCGAAGATCTCCAGGATGTCCCGCTTGAGGCGGCGGGCCGCCATCGCCGTGTCCAGCTCCGCCTCGATCACGATCCGACCGCTCACCAGGTGAAGGCCGCCGGCGAACCGCAGAATGGCGGAGACCTCCGCCTTTCTGCAGCAGGTCCGGGTGACGGGGAGCCGGGAGATCTCGTCCTTCACCGCTGCCGTCATCGCCATGGGCCGATCCTTCCATGCATCCGAAAAATACGGTCGTACGCGGCGGCCAACAGCTCCGGGTCATGCCTCGGGGTCCCGTCGGGCCGGGCCACCGGCGCCAGCTCGACCGCGGCCCCGAACCGCTTGGCGGCATCGGTCAGGGAGTCACGGTCGGGCACGGCGGCCTCGTCGGCCAGCACCACGTCCAGGGCGAGTTTAGGGGCGTGTCGTCCCAAAACCTCCAAATGACGCTGCGGGGAGAAGCCCTCGGTTTCTCCGGGCTGCGGGGCGAGGTTCAGGGAGAGTACCCGGCGGGCCTTGGTCTGCGTGAGCGCGTCCAGCAGCTCGGGTACCAGCAGGTGCGGGATGACCGAGGAGAACCAGGAGCCGGGGCCGAGCACCACCCAGTCCGCGTCCAGGACGGCCTCGACCGCCTCGGGCACGGCCGGCGGGTCGTGCGGCACGACGTGCACGGACTGCACCTCGCCCGGGGTGAGGGCGACGGTGGCCTGGCCACGGACCGTGTCCACCTCGTCCGGGCGGGCCGGGTCGTGGCCCTTGACCAGGGCCTGGAGCTCCAGCGGGACAGCGGACATGGGCAGCACGCGCCCCTGCGCGCCGAGCAGCCGTCCGACCAGGTCGAGCGCCTGGACGTGGTCGCCGAGCTGCTCCCACAGGGCGACGATCAGCAGATTGCCGACCGCGTGCTCGTGCAGCTCGCCCTTGGACTGGAAGCGGTGCTGGATGACGCGCGCCCAGGTCTGGCCCCAGTCGTCGTCACCACAGAGCGCGGCCAGTGCCTTGCGCAGGTCGCCGGGCGGCAGCACGCCCAGTTCGTCGCGCAGCCGGCCGCTGGAGCCGCCGTCGTCGGCCACGGTCACGACGGCGGTGAGGTCGCCGGTGATCCGGCGCAGGGCGGCGAGCGAGGCGGACAGGCCCATGCCGCCGCCGAGGGCGACGACCTTGGGCTGGGTGCCCCGGCGGCGGGGTCTGCCGCCCCGGGCCTCGGCGGGCCGGCCGCCCCTTCCGTCAGTGCTGCCGTCGGGCACCACCCGGCGCAGCCGGCTCAGCCGCGGAGTACGTCGTGTCATTCGCGTCCCATGTCCCGGTGTACGACCACCGTCTCCACGCCCTCGGCGGCGAGCCGGGCGGCGAGCTTCTCCGACATGGCGACCGAGCGGTGCTTGCCGCCCGTGCAGCCCACGGCGATGGTCACGTAGCGCTTGCCCTCCCGGCGGTAGCCGGTGGCGACGAGCTGGAGGAGCTCCGTGTAGCGGTCGAGGAACTCCTTGGCGCCGGGCTGGTTGAAGACGTACCCGGAGACCTCGTCGTTGAGGCCCGTGTACGGGCGCAGCTCCGGGACCCAGTGCGGGTTCGGCAGGAAGCGGCAGTCGACGACCAGGTCGGCGTCGACCGGCAGCCCGTACTTGTAGCCGAAGGACATGACCGTGGCCCGCAGCTCCGGCTCCTCCTCGCCGGCGAACTGGGCGTCCATCTTGGCCCGCAGCTCGTGCACGTTGAGGCTGGAGGTGTCGATCACCAGGTCGGCGTCGCCGCGCAGCTCGCGCAGCAGCTCGCGCTCGGCGGCGATGCCGTCGACGATCCGGCCGTCGCCCTGGAGGGGGTGCGGGCGGCGCACCGACTCGAAGCGGCGCACCAGGGCCTCGTCGGAGGACTCCAGGAAGACGATCCTGCGGGTGACGTTCTTCGCCTCCAGGTCGGCGAGGGACTCGCGGAGGTTGTCGAAGAAGCGGCGGCCGCGGACGTCGACAACGACGGCGATCCGGGCCACGTTGCCCTGGGAGCGGGCGCCGAGCTCCACCATGGTGGGGATCAGCGCGGGCGGCAGGTTGTCGACGACGAACCAGCCGAGGTCCTCCAGACACTTCGCGGCCGTCGAGCGGCCGGCCCCGGACATGCCGGAGATGATCACCAGCTCGGGGATGGCCGCGTCCGGGACTGCGGCCTTGTCGTTGGGCGTGCCCGTACTCACCTGTGCTCCGTCTCCGGTTCGCTCTTCTTGCCCGTCGTGCTCGTTCACATTCATGTCTCCTGCCCCCGTCGTTCGTCCGGGGCGCCCGTCCGCACGGGCTCCCCACCGGAACCCATGGTGCCGGGTTCCTCTTCCATGATCTCTCCAGTCGCCGTGTTGACGGCGGGTGCGGCCGGGGCCGCCTGGGCGAGGGCCGCCGCGATCGTCTCGGCGGTCTTGCGGCCTATGCCGGGAACCTCGCAGATCTGGTCGATGGTGGCGGATCGCAATTTCTTCAACGAACCGAAGTGCTTCAGGAGTGCCTGCTTGCGGGTGTCCCCGAGGCCGGGGACGTCGTCCAGGGGGCTGGACCGGAAGCGCTTGGACCGCTTGGTGCGCTGGTAGGTGATCGCGAAGCGGTGGGCCTCGTCACGGACCCGCTGGAGCAGGTACAGGCCCTCGCTGGTGCGGGGCAGGACCACCGGGTCGTCGTCGCCGGGCAGCCAGACCTCCTCCAGGCGCTTGGCGAGGCCGCACACGGCGATGTCGTCGATACCGAGCTCGTCCAGGGCCCGCTGGGCCGCCGCGACCTGCGGGGCGCCGCCGTCGACGACCACGAGCTGGGGCGGGTAGGCGAACTTCTTGGGGCGGCCGTCGTCCTCGGTGGGGCCGGTCCCGACGATCTCGCCGTTCCCGTCGATCTCAGGGGTCTCGGCGTTCTCGCTGTCGGTCCACTCCCCCGTTTTCTCCTTCTCGGCGAGGTAGCGGCGGAAGCGGCGGGTGATCACCTCGTGCATGGAGCGAACGTCGTCCTGCCCCGCGAAGCCCTTGATCTGGAAGCGGCGGTACTCGCTCTTGCGGGCCAGGCCGTCCTCGAAGACGACCATGGAGGCCACCACGTCGTCGCCCTGGAGGTGGGAGATGTCGTAGCACTCGATCCTGAGCGGGGCGCTGTCCAGGTCGAGGGCGTCGGCGATCTCCTCCAGGGCGCGCGAGCGCGTGGTGAGGTCGGAGGCGCGCTTGGTCTTGTGCAGCACGAGCGCCTGCTGGGCGTTGCGCTGCACGGTCTCCATGAGGGCCTTCTTGTCGCCGCGCTGCGGGACGCGCAGCGAGACGCCCGAGCCGCGCCGGCCGGCGAGCCACTCCTGGACGGGCTCCACGGGGTCGGGCAGGGCGGGGACGAGGACCTCCTTGGGGACCGCGTCGCCCGTCTCCTCGCCGTACAGCTGCTGGAGGGCGTGCTCCACGAGGGCGCCGGTGGTGATCTCCTCCACCTTGTCGGTGACCCAGCCGCGCTGGCCGCGTACCCGTCCGCCGCGTACGTGGAAGATCTGGACGGCCGCCTCCAGCTCGTCCTCGGCGACCGCGATCAGGTCGGCGTCGGTCGCGTCGGCGAGCACGACCGCGTTCTTCTCCATGGCCTTCTTCAGGGCCCCGATGTCGTCGCGCAGCCGGGCCGCCCGCTCGTACTCCATCTCCTCGGCCGCCTCGCCCATCTGCTTCTCCAGGCGGCGGATGTACGTGGCCGTGCGGCCGGTCATGAAGTCACAGAACTCGTCGGCCAGTTCGCGGTGCTCCTCGGCGGAGACCCGGTCCACGCACGGGGCGGAGCACTTGCCGATGTAGCCGAGGAGGCAGGGGCGGCCCGTCCGGGCGGCGTTCTTGAAGACGCCGGCCGAGCAGGTGCGCACGGGGAAGACGCGCAGCAGCAGGTCGACGGTGTCGCGGATCGCCCACGCGTGCGCGTACGGCCCGAAGTAGCGGACGCCCTTCTTCTTGTGACCGCGCATCACCTGCACGCGCGGGTACTCCTCGTTCATCGTCACCGCGAGGTACGGGTAGCTCTTGTCGTCGCGGTACTTGACGTTGAACCGGGGGTCGTACTCCTTGATCCACGAGTACTCCAGCTGGAGCGCCTCGACCTCCGTGGACACCACCGTCCACTCCACGGACGCGGCCGTGGTGACCATGGAGCGGGTGCGCGGGTGCAGGCCCGCCAGGTCCTGGAAGTAGTTCGCCAGGCGCTGGCGCAGGCTTTTCGCCTTTCCGACGTAGATCACCCGGCGGTGCTCGTCACGGAACCTGTAGACCCCCGGCGAGTCGGGGATCTCACCCGGTTTGGGGCGGTAGCTGGAGGGGTCGGCCATGTCTCACACCCTACTGGCGAGCACCGACAGCCCGGCGGGGCGGCGGGACACGATCACGGGCTCGGCGAGGGGCGGTTTCCAACGGCATGCCCCGCCCGGGGTTACGGCACGCCGGGAGCGGGAATGCAGGCTTCCCACGGGGACACGGCGACGTCCGGCGGGCGGAGTCCGTGTCGGTGCAGGCACAGGTTGTCGGTGCGGACCGGCCGTTTCGGCGCGAAACGGGCGGGCCACGGGTCGGAGGGCTGCGCAGATGAAGCGGATGCGGATCGAGAAAACCCGGCGGGCCGTCCGTGCCCGCCGGTACGCGGACGAACCGTTCGCGCTGCACGACGCCCTCGACCCGCGCGACCCCGACATAGTGCGGGCCAAGCGCTTGGCCGTCGAGGAACGGGGCGGAAGCGACCGCTCATAGACAGGACACCGGCCTCGGTGGAGGCCGGGGTCACCGCCAGCACAGACCGCCCGGGGCGCCATGCCCCGGGCGGTCGCGTGTCTGGCCGGGTCCGGCCGGGAGTACGTCACTGTCCGGCATCAGGTGTTGTCGGGACCAGGTCAACACGCTTCAATGCGGGGGAACTCGGGACCCCTGAACGACGGCGTACGGATGTGAAGACCTCCCCTGCGCCGGCGGGACGGTCCCGGGCGGCCCGCGCGAACGGTCTGACCAGCCGTCGCCGACTCACAGAGAGGCCCCTGCATGCCGCACGCCCCACAGCACGCGGACGTCGCCACCGCGGAACTGGACTCGGTTCTGCGCGGCGGCCCCTTCCACGTCGCCCTGCGTGCCGCGATCGCCGCCCGCGGGCTGCCGCTGCAACGCGTGCAGCACCATCTGTCCCGTCACGGGGTGAAGGTCGGCGTCACCAGCCTGAGTTACTGGCAGCAGGGGGCCAGGCGCCCGCAGCGCCCCGAGTCCCTGCGGGCCGTGCGCGCGCTGGAGGAGATCCTGGAGCTTCCCGAGGAGTCGCTGATCCGGCTGCTCGCCGACTCCGGCGAAGGCCCGTCCGGGCAGCGGTCCGCGGCCCGCTCCTACCGCTCCCTCGTCGAGGCCTCCGGGGTCCTGGACCAGCTGTTGGCCGAGCTGGACTGCCCACCGGACGGCGGTCTGCACACCCTCGGGCACCACGAGCGGCTGCGGATCGGGGCGCGGCGCGAACTGGCCGAGCGGGAGTCGCACCACATCGTGCGCGCCCACCGGGACGGCGTCGACCGGTTCGTGGCCGTCCACCACGGCGACCGGGGAGCCGCACCGGAGCGGATGAGGGTGCACGCGCTGGAGAACTGCCGCACGGGCCGCGTTCGTTGGCATCGGGACACGGGCGTGCTCGCGGCCGAGCTGCTCTTCGACACCCGGCTGCGGGCCGGCGACACGTTCCTGTTCCGCTACGGCGTCGAGGACGGCACGGCGGGTGTGTCGCACGAGTACCTCCGCGGCTTCGACTCCCCCGGCGGCCAGTACGCGCTCCAGGTGTGCTTCGACGCGGCGGCCCTCCCGGCGCGCTGCCACCGTTTCACCCAGCACTCGGCGGCGGCCCCGCGCACCGGCTGCCAGGACCTGGCACTGAGCGGCCGGCACCGGTCCGTGCACCTGGTCGAGCCGCGGGTGCGGGCCGGGTTCCTGGGGATCGGCTGGGACTGGGAGTAGACCCCGAGGGCGACTGCGACTCGCCCTCTCTCTTCTGGCCTCTGCCCCGTGGATCTGGCCTCTGCCCCGTGGATCTGCCCTCTGCTCCGCGCCCTCAGGGTTCACGTAAACGCTTGCGTAAGCGTTTACGTATGCCGTCGGATGCGATACGTTCCCGCCGGGACCTGACAGAGGAGGCGGGAGAAGCATGGCGACCATGGCCGACGTGGCGCGCAGCGCCGGAGTCTCCGTGGCGACCGTCTCGCACGTCCTGAACGGCACCCGGCCGGTGCTGCCGCACACCCGCCAGGCGGTCCTGGACGCCGTGGAGGAGCTCGGCTACACGACGAACACGCTGGCCCGTTCCCTGGTGACGGCCCGTACCCGGTCCATCGGGCTGGCGGTGTCGGCGATCAGCAACCCGTACTTCACGGAGATCCTCCAGGGCGTCGAGGCCAGTGCCCTGGAGCACGGCTACAGCCTCCTGATCGCCGATCCGCACGACGACCCGGAGCACGAGCGCAAGGTCGTCCAGCTGCTGCACGAGCGCCGGGTGGACGGCATGATCGTCGCGCCCTCCGCGGAGCCGCGCGGGCTGCTCGCCTACCTGGGGCGGCACGACGTACCGGCCGTGCTCCTCGACCGGCTGGTGGACGCCCCGGACGGCGGACCGCGTTTCGACCAGGTCTGCGCCGACAACGCCGAACCGACGTCCCGGCTGGTCGCCCATCTCGCCGGTCTCGGTCACCGGCGGATCGGGCTGGTGGCGGGACGGCCGGGGCTCAGCACCACGAGCGAGCGGATCACCGGGTACCGGACCGGCCTCGCGTTCGCGGGGCTGCCGTACGACGAACGGCTCCTGGTGCACGGCGACTCGGAGTCGGCCGGTGCCGAACAGGCCACCGCCGCCCTGCTGTCCCTCGCCGTGCCGCCCACCGCGCTGGTCACCGCCAACAACGCCATGACCATCGGGGCCCTGCGTGCCCTGCGCGCGCACGGCCTGTCCGTGCCCGGCGACATCGCGCTGTGCTGTTTCGACGACTTCGCCTGGGCGGACCTGTTCTCGCCCCGCCTCACCGCGATCGCGCAGCCCAGCAGGGACATCGGCGCCCAGGCCGTACGGGTGCTCCTGGAACGTCTCGCCGAGCCGGACCGGCCCGCCCGGACCGTGCGGCTCCCCTGCGCCTTCGTCCACCGCACGTCGTGCGGCTGCCCCGAGGGGGCCAGTCCGCGCGGCTTGAGCAGCACGAGCAGTCCGAGAGAGGAACCGTCGCATGATCGTCGTCGCCGGTGAGGCACTGATCGACCTGGTACCGCGGGGCACGGGTGCCCTGGCCGCGCTCCAGCCGGCGCTCGGCGGCGGCCCGTACAACACGGCGGTCGCGCTGGGCCGCCTCGGCTCCCCCGCCGCCTTCTGCTCCCGGGTGTCGTACGACGCCTTCGGGGAGGCCCTGCTGGACCGGCTGCGGGAGACCGGGGTGGACGTGTCGTCGGTGCAGCGCGGCACCGAGCCCACGACCCTCGCCGTCGCCACGGTCGGCGCGGACGGCTCGGCGGCGTACTCCTTCTACGTCGACGGAACTGCGGACCGGCTCTTCACGGCTCCCTCCGCGCTGCCGCCCGGCACCCGGGCCGTCTCCTTCGGGACCTGCTCGCTGGTGCTGGAGCCGGGGGCGAGCGCCTACGAGGAGCTGATGCGTGCGGCGGCCGCGCAGGGTGTGTTCACCGCGCTGGACCCGAACATCAGGGCCGGCCTGATCCCGGACGCGGACGCCTACCGGGCGCGGTTCAAGAGCTGGCTGCCGTCGGTGTCGCTGCTGAAGCTGTCCGAGGAGGACGCCCGGTGGCTGGGCGGCACACCCCAGGAGTGGCTGGCGGCCGGCCCCGCGGCGGTCGTGATCACCCGGGGCGGCGACGGGCTGACCGCCTACACCGCCAGTGGCGAGTACGCGGTGCCGGGTGAGCGGGTGGAGGTCGTGGACACGATCGGCGCGGGCGACACGGTGAACGCGGCGCTGCTGCACGGGCTCGCGGCACGCGACGCGCTCAGCACTCAGGCGCTGGCCGCGCTGGGGTCCGACGGCTGGACGGGGCTGCTGGGCTTCGCGGCCCGTGCGGCGGCGGTCACCTGCTCCCGGGCCGGAGCGGAACCGCCGTACGCGTACGAGCTCGAAGGCTGACACCTCTCACGATCAGCGCTGGAGGGCTGACACGTCTCACGGTCCGCACGGACGGCAGGGAACGCGTCCCGTACGCGTCGCTCAGCCGGCCTCCCCCACGGCCCGCAGCCCGCCGGGGCGACGGCCGTTGAGGCGGTCCAGGGCGGCGGCCGTGGCGTCGTCCGCGGGCAGGTGGACGATCACGCGCTGGCCGTCGTCGGGCAGCGCGAACGTCTCGTGCAGCAGGCGCAGCGATCCGGCCTCCGGGTGCTCGATGTGCTGGGAGCCCGTCGGCCGCGGTGCCACGGCCAGGTCGGCGAACCGGTCGGCGAACTCCGCCCCGGCCGTCACCGTCAGCTCGTCGGCAAGTTCGGCGACGTACGGATCCCGCAGCGGGACCTCGTGCCGGAGCTGGGCGACCAGGTCGTCGGCCACCCGGTCCCAGTCCCGGTAGGCGCTGCGGGCCCGTTCGTCGGTGAACAGATAGCGGAGCAGGTTGGGCGGCTCGTCGTCGAGCAGGCCGAGGGGCCCGGCCAGCCGCTCGTATCCCGCGGTGTGGGCGAGGACGTCGCCGATCCAGTTGACCACCAGGGCGGGGGCCGGTTCGAGGCGGTCGAGCACGGACCGGACCGTGGGGCGTGCCGTGCGGCCGAGCGACGGGGCCGCCGCGCAGAGCAGCGGGTCCCCGCCGTCCGCCTCCTTGGTCAGGCGGCGCAGCAGCATCCGGTCGGCGAGAGACAGGTTCAGGACGTCGGCGAGGGCACCGAGCACCTGGGCGGAGGGGTGACGGTCCCGTCCCTGTTCCAGCCGGGTGAGGTATTCGACGCTGATGCCGGCGAGCGTGGCCAGCTCGGAGCGCCGCAGGCCCGGGGTGCGGCGGCGCGGACCGGTGGGCAGGCCCACTTCGGCGGGGCTGACGGCTTCACGCCAGGTGCGCAGGAACGTGCCCAACTCGTTGTCACTCACCCGCCGAACGTACCCCGCCCGCGCGCGGGGAGGGTGTCCCTGCCACTACCAGGCTCCGGCCGGTCTCCCTCCCGGGCCGCACGCCCCTCAGGGTGGAGGCCATGACGAATGACACCGCTACCGCCGCTACCGCCACCGCCCTGCCGCTGGCCCCGGGGAACTGGGCCCTGGACCCGTTCCACTCCTCCGTGGGCTTCACCATCCGCCACCTGGGCATCGCCAAGGTGCGGGGGCGCTTCGAGCGGTTGGAGGCCGACCTGTTCGTCGGGGAGCGCGTCGAGGACGTACGGGTCACCGCGACCGTCGACCTGGCCTCGATCGACACCGGCAACGCCGACCGGGACGCGCATGTCCGCGCCTCCGACCTGCTCGACGTCGAGAAGCGCCCGACGATGACGTACCGCTCGACGCGTGTGTCGGGTGAGGGTGAGGACTGGACCATGGAAGGCGAGCTGACGATCGGTGAGGTGACCCGCCCGGTGACGCTCGCCGTGGAGTTCGGCGGGCTGGTCGATGTGCCCATGGACGGCAGCCGGCACGCCGGGTTCGAGGCGACGGGTGAGATTCGGCGCAGCGAGTTCGGGCTCGACTTCGCTCCCGGTCTGCTCGGGGAAGTGGTGAAGATCCAGCTCGACATGCAGTTCGTGGAGCCGAAGAACGCCTGATCAGTACGCCGACGCGCCGTGCCCCCAGGGAGTTCCCGGGGGCACGGCGCGTCGGCGTGAGACGTCAGCCCTTGGTCGTCCGCGTCGTCTTCTTCGCGGCGGCCTTCGTGGACTTCGCCGCTGTCTTCTTGACCGCGGTGCTGTCGACCGTCCTGGTGGCGGTCTTCTTCGCCCTGGTCTGCGCCGGGACCGTCTTCTTCGCCGCCGCCCTGCGCGGGGCCTTGACCGAGGACGCGTCGCTGATCCGGTCGGCGCCGAGGGTCTCGCGCAGGAACTTGCCGGTGTGGCTGGCCGGGACCGCGGCGACCTCCTCGGGCGTGCCCTCCGCGACGACCAGGCCGCCGCCGGCGCCGCCTTCGGGACCCATGTCGACGATCCAGTCGGCGGTCTTGATCACGTCGAGGTTGTGCTCGATGACGATGACCGTGTTGCCCTTGTCGACCAGTCCGGACAGGACCGTCAGCAGCTTGCTGATGTCCTCGAAGTGCAGACCGGTGGTCGGCTCGTCGAGGACGTAGACCGTGCGGCCGGTGGAGCGCTTCTGCAGCTCGCTGGCGAGCTTCACGCGCTGCGCCTCGCCGCCGGACAGGGTGGTCGCGGCCTGGCCGAGACGGACGTAGCCGAGGCCGACGTCCTTCAGCGTGTTGAGGTGCCGGGCGATCGCGGGGACGGCCTCGAAGAACTCCGTGGCCTCCTCGATCGGCATGTTCAGGACGTCGGCGATGGACTTGCCCTTGTAGTGGACCTCCAGGGTCTCCCGGTTGTACCGGGCGCCGTGGCAGACCTCGCACGGGACGTAGACGTCCGGGAGGAAGTTCATCTCGATCTTGATGGTGCCGTCACCCGCGCAGTTCTCGCAGCGGCCGCCCTTGACGTTGAAGGAGAAGCGGCCGGGCAGGTAGCCGCGGACCTTCGCCTCGGTGGTCTCGGCGAACAGCTTGCGGATGTGGTCGAAGACGCCGGTGTACGTGGCCGGGTTGGAGCGCGGGGTGCGGCCGATGGGCGACTGGTCGACGTGTACGACCTTGTCGACGAGGTCGTCGCCGTCCACGCGGGTGTGCCGTCCGGGCACGTTCCTCGCGCCGTTCAGCTCGCGGGCCAGGTGCGTGTACAGGATGTCGTTGACCAGGGTCGACTTGCCGGAGCCGGACACGCCGGTGACGGCGGTGAACACGCCCAGCGGGAACGAGACGTCGATGTCCTGGAGGTTGTTCTCCCGGGCGCCGTGCACCGTGAGCTGCCGGGACGGGTCGATCGGGCGCCGGATGTCGGGCAGCGGGATGACCTTCTTGCCGGACAGGTACTGACCGGTCTGCGACTCGGCGTTGGCGAGCAGCTCCTTCAGGGAGCCGCTGTGCACGACCTTGCCGCCGTGCTCACCGGCGCCGGGGCCGATGTCGACGACCCAGTCGGCGGTCTTGATCGTGTCCTCGTCGTGCTCGACGACGATGAGCGTGTTGCCCATGTCGCGGAGCCGGACCAGGGTCTCGATCAGCCGGTGGTTGTCGCGCTGGTGCAGGCCGATGGACGGCTCGTCGAGGACGTAGAGGACGCCGACGAGGCCGGAGCCGATCTGGGTGGCCAGGCGGATGCGCTGGGCCTCGCCGCCGGAGAGGGTGCCTGCCGCGCGGTTCAGCGAGAGGTAGTCCAGGCCGACGTCGACCAGGAACCGCAGCCGTTCGTTGACCTCCTTCAGCACGCGCTCGGCGATCTTCTTGTCGCGGGCGGTGAGCTTCAGCTCGCCCAGGAAGTCCGCGCAGTCGCTGATGGACATCGCGGAGACCTCGGCGATGGACTTGTCCATGATCGTGACCGCGAGGACGATCGGCTTCAGGCGCGTGCCCTCACAGGTGGGGCAGGGCACCTCGCGCATGTAGCCCTCGAAGCGCTCGCGGCTGGCGTCGCTCTCGGCCTCGCTGTGCCGGCGCTTGACGAAGGGGACGGCGCCCTCGAAGGCCGTGGTGTAGCGGCGCTCGCGCCCGTAGCGGTTGCGGTAGCGGACCTCGACCTGGGTCTTGTGGCCGTGCAGCAGGGCCTTCTTGGCGCGCTGCGGGAGGCCCGCGAAGGGGATGTCCGTACGGAAGCCCAGGGCGTCGGCCAGGGCGCCGATGAGGCGGCCGAAGTAGTCCTTGGTGTGGCCGTGCGACCAGGGATGGATGGCGCCGTCGTCGAGGCTCTTGTCCTCGTCCGGGACGATCAGCTCCGGGTCGACCTCCATGCGCGTGCCGATGCCGGTGCAGTCCGGGCAGGCGCCGAAGGGCGAGTTGAAGGAGAAGGACCGGGGCTCCAGCTCCTCGAAGGAGAGGTCGTCGTACGGGCAGTAGAGGTGCTCCGAGTACATGCGCTCGCGCTCGGGGTCGTCCTCGGGGAGGTCGACGAAGTCGAGCACGACCATGCCGCCGGACAGGCCGAGGGCGGTCTCGACGGAGTCGGTGAGACGGCGCTTGGCGCCTTCCTTGACCGTGAGGCGGTCGACGACCACCTCGATGGTGTGCTTCTCCTGCTTCTTCAGCGTGGGCGGGTTCGACAGCTGGATGGTCTCGCCGTCCACCCGCGCGCGGGAGTATCCCTTGGTCTGGAGGTCGGCGAAGAGGTCGACGAACTCGCCCTTGCGCTCGCGCACCAGCGGCGACAGCACCTGGAAGCGGCTGCCCTCGGGCAGCTCCAGGACCCGGTCGACGATGGCCTGCGGCGACTGGCGGGTGATCGGGCGGCCGCACTCGGGGCAGTGCGGCTTGCCGATGCGCGCGAAGAGCAGGCGCAGGTAGTCGTAGACCTCGGTGATCGTGCCGACCGTGGAGCGCGGGTTGCGCGAGGTCGACTTCTGGTCGATGGAGACGGCCGGGGAGAGGCCCTCGATGAAGTCGACGTCCGGCTTGTCCATCTGGCCGAGGAACTGCCGGGCGTACGAGGAGAGGGACTCCACGTAGCGCCGCTGTCCCTCCGCGAAGATGGTGTCGAAGGCCAGCGAGGACTTGCCCGACCCCGACAGGCCCGTGAAGACGATGAGCGAGTCGCGCGGGAGGTCGAGCGAGACGTTCTTGAGATTGTGCTCGCGCGCTCCACGAACGATGAGACGGTCGGCCACGCCGGTCCGCACCTTTCTTGAGAGAAGTGACAGGGGCGGGGCCCCCGTGCTTTCTCAGACTAGGGGGAGCCACTGACAACGCCGGTCGGATTCACGGGTTGCCAACAAACCCCGGCTCTCCAGCATGCCCGACGTCACGTCCGACCATATAGCACGCGCATTCGATTACCGGCACTCCTTCACCACCTTCACCCGAAGGTGTGGCGGAGCTAGGGTCAGCATCATGATTGATCACGGTCATGACCTGGCGTCTGTACATGCCGCTACGGAACGGCTGCTCACCGCAGTCGGCAAACTGGACAACGCCTCTGTGACGCAGCCGTCACGGCTTCCCGGCTGGACCCGGGGCCATGTGCTGGCCCACCTCGCCCGCAACGCGGACGCTCTCGTGAACGTCCTCGAGGGCCGTCCCATGTACGTCTCCGGCGAGGCCCGGGACGCCGACATCGAGCGGGACGCCCCGCGCCCCCTCGACGTCCACCTCACCGACCTGCGCGAGAGCGCGGCCCGCCTGCAGGAGGCCGGGGCCGCTCCGGCGGACTGGTCGCGCACGGTGGAGCTGCGGGGCGGGGTCACGGACTCCGCGTCCCGGGTTCCGTTCCGGCGGTGGGTGGAGGTGGAGCTGCACCACGTGGACCTGGGGATCGGGTACGAGCTGGAGGATCTGCCGGCGGAGTTCACGGAGCGGGAGATCGCCTTCCTCGCCGACCGGTTCGCCGGCCATCCCGACGTCCCGCCCACGCGCCTCACCGACGGCACGCGCGCGTGGCGCACCGGACGGGAGCACGGCGACGGGCCCGAGGTGCGCGTCACGGGCTCCCCGGCCGACCTGCTGGGCTGGCTCGCCGGCCGCCGTTCCGGATCCGCGCTGACGGTGGACGGCGGCAGGCTTCCGGCGCTGCCCCCGCTGTAGGGTCCGGGCCACTCCCCCGCTATAGGCTGGCGCACATGACGTACAGCGGACAGGTGACGGTCGGCGGGCCCGCCGACGTGCACGAGCTCAAGGACCTGATGATCACCAAGATCGCGGTCGGTCCGATGAACAACAACGCCTATCTGCTGCGCTGCCGGGCCACGGACGAGCAGTTGCTGATCGACGCCGCGAACGAGGCGGAGACGCTGCTCGGCATGATCGGTGACGACGGCATCGCGTCCGTCGTCACCACCCACCGGCACGGCGACCACTGGCAGGCACTCGCCGAGGTCGTCGCGGCCACCGGCGCCCGCACCTACGCGGGCCGGGACGACGCCGACGGCATCCCGGTGCGGACCGACGTGCTGGTCGACGACGGCGACACCATCCGGGTGGGGCGCGTGGAGCTCACCGCGCGCCACCTGGTCGGGCACACGCCCGGTTCGATCGCCCTCGTCTATGACGACCCCCACGGGCATCCCCATGTGTTCACCGGCGACTGTCTGTTCCCCGGCGGTGTGGGCAACACCCACAAGGACCCCAAGGCGTTCGCCAGTCTCATCCACGACGTGGAGACCAAGATCTTCGACGTCCTCCCGGACGAGACGTGGGTCTACCCGGGGCACGGCAACGACACGACGCTGGGCGCGGAACGCCCGCAGTTGCCGGAGTGGCACGCGCGCGGCTGGTGAGGGGCCGCGCGGGGCGCACGCTTGTAAAGCAGTGGGCCGCGCACGCGCCCCGTGTGAATCATTCGCACACACCGGTGTCGTTCGTACGCTCCCCCCGCACGTAGTTGCGCAGTCAACTGGTAGCAGCCCCGCGCAGGATGACGGCTCCTGGGCGGACGGGCCGCCGGTCTGTCGATCCCCGCCCTCGACCGGCGGCCCCGGCGACCGCCGAGGCGCGGGCACGAGGATGATGTCCGTCTAGAAGCCCGGGTCCTTCCACCACCACGCGATGGAGGGGAGGTGGCGAGGGTCCTGTCGGCTGGTGCGAGGGGTGTCCGTCCAGAGGCTGGTGGCTGTCTGGGCGGGAATGCGGTACCGGGGAGCGGGGCCGGGATCGCTTCGCGTGAGGTAGCGCGGGACGTGCAGTCCCCATTCGATGTTGCCGCGGATGCCGTGTCCGAGGTCGGTGAGGTAGTGGCGCAGCGGTGCGCTGGCGCGCGGTGTGATCAGGTCGCGCAGGCTGAGGAAGCGCTCCAGCACTGCGTCGCGCAGGGCGATGGCCTCCTCGATGGCTTGCGGGAGGGAGTAGTGGTGGTGGGCCATGAGGACGCTGATGATGTTCTGTCCGGTCTGCCGGCGGCTGATCTCCCGCGCGTGGGAGTGACGGTCGTTGTCGAGCGCGGCGACCAGAATCGCCATTTCGGTCAGTGCGCAGACCGCGGGTGAGTCCATTTCGCGGTCCGGTACGTCGAGGCCGTTGGCGATTTCGAGCATGGCGTAGGTGGGTTCGCCGCCGGCTGAGTGAAGCCGCATGGTGAGGTAGTCGTCGAGGTCGGGCATGTGGCCCGTGGCGCGGTTGCCGATCTGCCACTGGACGCCGGTGAGCCACGCTCGGTGGGCATGGTGGAAACGGCGGTTCTGAACGGGGCCGGCGGACGCGCGGAAGAGCTCCCCGATCTCGTGCAAGGCTGCCGCGTAGGGATCGGCGCAGTGCAGCGGACCCGGTACCTCCAGGGCGCGCTGGACCGAGAAGGCCATGGAAGCGAACGCGGCGGGATCGGTGGCGAAGGGCCCCTCGTCGCAACGGGCGTCATCGAACGCGAAACCCCAGTAGACCCAGCACGCTGTGATCCACAGCCGCTCCAGGTCGGCGTGCGGGGCGAAGCGGGCGTAGAAGTCGGCGCTGCGGGTGCCGGCGAATCGGGCGCGTTCGGCGTCACTGCGGCACAGGCCGCTTCGGTGGACCCATGCGAGCGCACGTCGCTCGGCCTCCTCGGCCTGCGGGTGGACGGCGGGTTCGATGGGGCAGTAGAACGGTGGGGTGTCGACCGTGGTGGCGGCCACCGGATCTCCTCTCTTCCGGGAGTGACACGCGGCCTCGTGCGACGCAGAGCGGTCAGGCGGTGCGGACAACGGCACGGGTCGCGATGTGGCGCAGGGCGTGGAGGGTCTGCGGGGAGAGCATCGTGCTGTCGAGGGCGCGCAGCGCGGCCTCGTACCGCTCGCTGATCATTCCTTCGACCATGTCCCGGGCACCGGTGCGCTGGAGGATGTGGCGGACCCGCGCGGCGCCCTCGGCGTCGAGGTCCGGTCTGCCGATGTGGGCTTCGAGCGTCCGGCGCTGGTGCGGCGTGGCATGTCTCAGGGCGAGGGCCATCAGCACGGTGGCCTTGCCCGACCGGAGGTCGTCGAGGACCGGCTTGCCGGTCAGGGCGGGATCGCCGAAGACGCCGAGGAGGTCGTCGCGGAGTTGGAAGGCCTCACCGAGGGGCAGCGCGTATGCCGTGCACAGGTCGAACAGCTCTCTGTCGGCACCGGCGAGGGCGGCTCCCAGGTGCAGGGGTCTTTCGACGGTGTACTTGGCGGTTTTCAGCCGGGCGATGGCCATGGCGTGTTCGACGTCGTCGGTGGGCCCCCCGGTGGCCATGAGGTCCAGGTGCTGGCCCAGGAGGACCTCGCCGCGCATGGTGTCGATCAGCGGCAGGACGGTGTCACGTTGCCGTGTGGTCAGACCGGCCGTGTGCATCAGTGCGTCGGAGCAGGTCAGAGCGAGGTCACCGAGGAGGATGGCGGCATGGATGCCGAAGACGTCGGCGTCCGGCCTTGCCCGGTGCCGGGCGGCGAAGGCCCGGTGGGCGCTGGGGCGGCCCCGGCGGGTCTGACTGCTGTCGATGATGTCGTCATGGATCAGCGCGAAGGCGTGGAAGATCTCCAGGCTCGCCGCCGTACGCCACAGGGCCTCCTCACCGTCGCCTCCGCCCGCGGCCTGCCAGCCCAGGACACACAGCAGCGCCCGGATGCGTTTGCCGGGAGCAAGGACGAAGTCCCTCAGCGCCTGGGCCAGCTCGTCACCGCATCCCCGCTGGGACGGCACGGTGGAAGGCGGGCGGCGCAGGAAATCGGCCAGGACGGTGTCGACACGGTCGCGGATGGCGTCGAGGTCGAGCGCCTCGGTGAGGTCTGTACTCATCGGGTTTCCTCAGCACTGTCGGGACTGAGCGAAGTCCGGCGTCGGGGTCACCGGTCTTTGGCGTAGTGGTTCCAGAGCATGGCGGTGGCGAGCGCCAGTGACATGTCCGTCGCTGCTCTGCGTCGGCCGGCGGAGCGGTCCGTCGAGTGGGACCCGTTGAGCGTCATGCGCATGCTCAAGTCCCGGTTGGACAGGTCTTTGGTGATTCCCCGTAGCTGCTGGGGCGCGGCGGTCCCGGCCGAGATCACTTCCAGGGCGGTACGCACGGCCTGCTGAGGGGAGAGGGACTCCTTGACGAGGTCGGTGACGATGCCGACCAGTTCCTCGGAGAAGACGTCGATGAGGGAAAGCTCCGGGCACAGGTGCCGGATGGACCCCTCGATGTTGGCGAAGGACTTGCCCAGGATGGAGACCATCGGGCTGGTACGGATGCCGCGGCGTGTGGAGTGCTGCAGAACGGCGGTGAGCGTCACACCGAAGTTCAGCTCTTCCAGGGAAGCTGTCGCGATCTGCGGTACGAGCGCGGCCATGTCGCCCGCGAACGCCGAGGTGTTCGACCACGGGGTGGCGCTCCCCATGTCGATCCAGGCCCGGGCGGTGCCGGCTCCGTCGTTCATCGCCAGGTTGAGCAGCATCAGCAGGATGCTGTTGCTCATGGGCCGGTCGATGCGTCCGACCATGCCCCAGTCGATCACGGTGGCCGGGTGGCCGGGTGCGACGAAGATGTTCCCCGGGTGCGGATCGGCGTGGAAGGTGCGGTCGACGAAGTAGCCGCGGTACATGAAGGCGAGGAGATCCTGCCCGATGGCCTTGCGTTCCTCGGCGCTGAAGGCGTCCTTGTCCGCCTCCCGGATCGGCGCACCGGGGGCGAGGCCCTGCACCAGGACCTGTCCGGTGGCCTTGAGTACCTCGGGCACCGCGACGTACTCGAAGTCCGCTGCGGCTCTGGCAGCCTCGGTCATGTTCCGGGCTTCCATCACGAAGTCGAGCTCGGGCCGCATCGCGTCGAAGACCACGTTCAGCATGGCCTCGATGTCGATGACCTCGTTGAAGCGCCAGGCCCGGCGGGACACGGAGCGTGACAGGGTGCCCATGAGCTTCATGTCCGCACTGACCGTCTCGCGTACGCCGGGCCGCTGGATCTTGACCGCGACCGGTCGGCCGGACGGCAGCTCCGCCCGGTACACCTGGGCCAAGGAGGCCGTGCCCAAGGGGTGCTCGGTGTCGATGTCTCGGAATTGCCCGGCCCACCCCGGCCCCAACTCGCGCCGGAGGACCGGCTCGAAGTCGCTGAAGGGGGCGGGTGACGCCCCGTCCTGGAGCTTCTCGAACTCGTCGATCATCTCAGGGGTCACGATGTCGGGCCGCGTGGCCAGCATCTGTCCGACCTTGATGTAGAAGGGTCCGAGACTTTCCAAGGCATGACGGATGTTGCGGGCCCGACGTACGGCCCGTTGGTCCTCGCCGCTCGCCGTCCTGCCTGAAGGCGTGACAGTCAGCGCCGCTTCCTGTCGGGCCAGACGCGCGAGCGCCCGCATCAGCAGACGTCCCCGAACCGCGCTCACCGGCCCTGCTCCCGCCCACGGCGGTCCACAGCTCCTGACCCGGCCGCCCTCTCCGGTCGGCGCCGCGGAGGGCGGGCCGCCGGAGGATCAGCGTGCATCACGGATGCGGTCGATACGGTCGGCCAGACGCGCCACCTGGTCCTTCAGGGCCCCCACGTCCTCCGCCTCGCGTGAGCGCGGCACCGGTGCTCCTCCGTCTCCCGGGTGGTCCGACCCTCCCCACCGCCTGTCCATGCGCCCCCGTAGGAGCTCCAACTGGTCCTTCAGCGCGGCGAGATCGTCGTGGTCCCCGGAGGGGTCACCGACGGAACGGGAACGCGGCCTCGACCGGGAATCGGACGCGTAGGGCTCACCTTCGTCCGGCCTCAGCCGGTGATACCCGTCGTCACCACGGCGGCCGCCACGACGAGGACCGCCGTCACGACGACGGCGGCGACCGGGTCGGCGGTCCCAGTCGTCGTCGCAGTCGTCGTCCCAGTCGCAGTCGTCGTCGTAGTCGTCGTCATCCAGGGCCCGACTCACCGAGCGCCGCACACCACATTCGAAATCCCCTGCTCTGTCCAGCGCATCGTCCACGAGGTCCTCCGTGGCGCGCACGATCTTGCGCAACGCATGACTGAACGATGTACGGGAATTGCGACGGGACATGGCACGTACCCTTTCCGGGAATTCGGCAGAAAACCTATCCACCGGCCTGACGCATACAGGGACCGGGAATTCGCGCTGCCCCGGAAGGAGTGGAGAGGGCAGCCTACTGTCTTGATCCTGACCGGCGGAGGCGAACGAAAACAGCCTTTCCTTCGATTTCGCCCAATCGAGGGAGCGCGATTTTCCGGGGGAAATGAGCGCCCAGCGCACGTCGGTCTCACGAGGGGTGGTACGCCGCCATCCCGGGGCTTCGGGGCAGGTGTACGGCTGCACTTCATCGCGAACGGAACCGACTCCCCGAAACACTTACAAGTGCTATTTGATTATCGCCTGGCGGGTCCGGCCGGGGGAAGCAGTCAGCATCAGTGAAAAACAAGCGGAACCAGTCACCCTGAGGCATCAAATGACAGCCTGCGCCAAAAAAACTGTCATTTTAGGTGGAATGGATTTGCGGTTGCGCACCAGGGGATGAAATCAACGAATCCCCAAAATCGACAGGAGAACGGAGGACATCCAATGGCGAGGATCACCAAAATCGAGGCGCTTGTCCGCACTGCCGACGTATCACATGCCGGTACACAGGGATGGGTGTATCTGGGCATCGCCGGCCGTGAGTTCATGCTCGATGCCACCGGAACCGCGAGCGGCACCCGCACCGGTGACAACTGGACCTTCGTGCTCGGTGAGGACGCCAACGTCGAAAATCCCGCCTACAACGACCCGCGAAGGCCGCAGCTCGACACCGACGACCTCGACCGCTACCCCGCCTACCTGAGGTTCGAGCCCGTGG
The DNA here is from genome assembly GCF_900236475.1 of Streptomyces chartreusis NRRL 3882. Taxonomy (GTDB): domain Bacteria; phylum Actinomycetota; class Actinomycetes; order Streptomycetales; family Streptomycetaceae; genus Streptomyces; species Streptomyces chartreusis_D. Next base: position 6,832,938 of record NZ_LT963352.1, on the reverse strand, counting down.
GCCCCGACCCCGCGTGGTGTCTGGAACGCGTCGTCGTCAACGTCAACCCCGACACCGATCACCCCCACACCTTCGACAACCCGAACCTCGCCGACTTCGGGGAGGACCGGCGCCTGTGGCTGGGGCAGGAGTACGGCAAACTCCTCTACCTCAAGCGGTACGACGGCTGACGGACCTGTTCGATCTGGACGACACCCCCATAGATCATCAAGCAGCTTTTCACGCGTGGGCGGAGGAGTTTGCCGGTCTGGCTGAGCCAGTCGGCCTGCTCTGGAGTCAGTACCGTCGCAGGATCCCGGAGCTTGCCACGTGCCGCCCGGAAGGTCTGGACGCGTTGGAACAACTCCGTGGCGGTGGTTGGCGGATCGGTATCGTCACCAACGGGATGGCTGGAGGGCTGGCCGCCGGACTGCGAACGGTCTGGATCAACCCGTCACAACGCGCCGTACCACCTGATCACTGTGGTCCAGAGCTCACTGTTGCCGCTGTGGCCGAAGCAGTTCAGCACCTGCTGTCGGCTGATTGAGGGGCGGCGTGGTGCTGGAACGGGAAAGGCTCACGCGTCGGCGTGCCCCGACCCGGCCAGCGCCGCGACCCGCTCCACGCCGAAGACGTACCCCTGCACCCCGCACCCCGCGATGACCCCGTCGGCGCGCAGCGAGACGTACGAGTGCTGCCGGAACGACTCGCGCTTGTGGATGTTGGAGATGTGGACCTCCAGCACCGGCATGCCGTCACACGTGTTGAGGGCGTCCAGGATGGCGACGGAGGTGTGCGAGTAGGCGCCCGGGTTGATCACGATGCCGCAGTGGTTCAGCCGCGCCTCGTGGATCCAGTCCACCAGCTCGCCCTCGTGGTTGGACTGGCGGAAGTCGACCGTGCCGCCGTGCGCGGCCGCCGCCTTGGCGCACAGGGCCTCGACGTCGGCGAGGGTCTCGGAGCCGTAGATCTCCGGCTGACGCTGGCCGAGCAGGTTCAGGTTGGGGCCGTTGAGGATCATGATCGGGGCGTTGGCCAGGGTGCGGGGCACGGTTCCTCCGGTCCGTTCGCGGTCGGGCGGCCCGGGGCGGACCGCTGCTCGGACCCGGTTTATCACGGTGCGCCGACGGACCGCCGGGCCGTAGCCTCCCGGCATGACGAGCCTCTCCTACCCGCCCAAGCCGTCACCCGGTGACCGCATCGCCGTGCTCTCGCCCTCCTCGGGCCTGCCGGGGCTCTTCCCGCTCCCCTACGAGCTGGGCCTGGAACGGCTGCGCAAGGAGTACGGGCTGGAGCCGGTCGAGTACCCGGCGACCCGCACGATGGGCTCCACGCCGCAGGAGCGGGCCGACGACATCCACGCGGCCTTCGCCGACCCGGACATCAAGGCGGTCATCGCGTCGATCGGCGGGGACGACCAGATCACCGTGCTGCCGTACCTGGACAGGGAGTTGATCCAGGCGAATCCGAAGCCGTTCTTCGGGATGAGCGACAACACGAACCTGCTCACCTACCTCCACAACAGCGGCATCGTCTGCTTCCACGGCGGGAGCGTCATGTGCGAGCTGGGGCGCCCCGGAGCCATGCACCCGCAGACCGCCGAGTCCCTGCGCGCCGCGTTGTTCACCTCGGGCCCCTACGAGCTGCGGCCCGCCGAGCGGTGGCGTGACATCGACCGGGACTGGGCGGACCCGGCGACCTTCGACGCGGAGCCGCAGACCCGGCCCGGGACCGGCTGGACCTGGGTCAACGCCGACCGCGTGATCGAGGGCCGCAGTTGGGGCGGATGCCTGGAGATCCTCGGCTGGCTGCTGATGGCCGACCGGGAGATCGCACACGATCTGTCGGTGTACGACGGTGGCGTGCTGCTCCTGGAGACCTCCGAGGACATGCCGAGCGCCACGGAGGTCTTCCGCACCCTGCGGAACATGGGCGAGCGCGGACTGCTGCGGCGCTTCTCCGCCCTGCTGATGGGCCGCCCGAAGACCTGGTCCTTCGAGCACCCCAACAGCCCTCAGGAGGCCACTGGTTACGCGTCCGACCAGCGTGAGGCCGTGCTGCGCGCCATGCGTACCTATGCCCCCGACGCCACGATCGTCTTCGACGTGGACTTCGGGCACACCGATCCGCAGCTGGTGATCCCGTACGGCGGCACCGTGCGCGTGGACGGACCGGCCCGGCGCATCACGGTCACGTACTGAGGGCCCCAGCGGCCTCCGCGCGCCCCCGTAACCCGGCGTCACGGTGGGTAGTTGACGCGGCATGCACGACGTACGCACCGTAAGGGCACCTTCCATGCCGCGCCTCGCGGCCGCATCGCTCGCCGGCACCGCCATCGAGTTCTACGACTTCTTCGTCTACGGCACCGCGGCGGCCCTGATCCTGGGGCCGCTGTTCTTCCCGACCTTCTCGCCGGTGGCGGGGACGCTGGCCGCCTTCGCCACCTTCGGCGTGGGCTTCATCGCGCGGCCGCTGGGGTCGGTGCTGTTCGGGCACATCGGGGACCGGCACGGGCGGCGGCCGGTCCTCGTCGCCTCCCTCCTGCTGACCGGTGCCTCCACGGTCGCGGTCGGCTGCGTGCCGACGTACGAGACGATCGGCGTGGTCGCTCCGCTGCTGCTGCTGGTGCTGCGTTTCCTCCAGGGGCTGGGGCTCGGCGGGGAGTGGGGCGGGGCCGTGCTGCTGACGGTGGAGCACGCCCCGGCCGGGCGGCGCGGGCTGTGGTCGAGCTTCCCGCAGGTCGGGCCCGCGCTGGGGTTCCTGCTCGCCAACGGCGTGGTGCTGGGGCTGTCGGCGACGCTGTCCGAGGCGCAGTTCGCCTCATGGGGGTGGCGGGTGCCGTTCTGGGCGGCAGGGGTGCTGGCCGTCGTGGGGCTGTGGCTGCGTTCGTCGCTCGCCGAGAGCCCCAGCTTCCTCGAGATCGACGACCACGCGCGCGTGCCGCTCGTCGAGGTCCTGCGCGACCACTGGCGGCTCCTGCTGCTGACCGGCGGTGCACTCGCGATCGGATATGCGATCTTCTACACCGTGACGACCTGGTCACTCGCCTACGGGACGGAACGGCTCGGGGTGAGCCGCAGCGTCATGCTGACCTGCATCATGGGCGCGGTGGTCGTGAAGGGCGCGCTCACGCCGCTGGTGGCGCTGCTCGGAGACCGGTACGGCCGACGTCCCCTGTGCCTGGCCGGATGCGCGGCCGCCGCCCTCTGGATGTTCCCGATGGTCGCGCTCCTCGCCACCGGCGCGCCGCTGCCGATGTTCCTCGGGTTCCTCGGTGCGATGCTCGCGTTCATCACGATGTTCGCCGTGATCGCCGCGTATCTGCCGGAGCTGTACGAGCCGCGGGTGCGCTGCACGGGCGCCGCGGTCGGCTACAACCTCGGCGGGGTCATCGGGGGCGCGCTCACGCCGATCGTGGCGACGGCGCTGGCCGAGCAGGGCGGGCGGGTGCCCTGGGGCGTGGCCGCGTATCTGACGGCGATCGCGCTGCTCAGCCTGGGGTGCTTCGCGCTGCTGCCGGAGACGCGTCCGGTGCCGGTGACGGCGGCCGCGGAGCCGGCTTCGGGATGACCTTTGCTGTGATGCGCGTAAACGCTTGCGTGAGCGTTCACGCGTTTTCGCGCGCCCACGGCGAGCGTCTACGGGTTGATCGCAAGCTCCAGATACGCCGCGAACAGCACCAGATGGACCCCGCCCTGGAGCGGCGTGGCCCGGCCCGGTACCACGGTCAGCGAGGCCACCACCACGGTCAGGGCGAGCAGCACCATGTGCGTGGCGCCGAGGCCGAGCACCAGCGGGCCGGACAGCCAGACCGAGGCGAGCGCGACCGCTGGGATGGTCAGGCCGATGCTGGCCATGGCCGAGCCGAGGGCGAGGTTCAGGCTGGTCTGCACACGGTCGCGGCGGGCTGAGCGCAGCGCGGCGATGGTCTCCGGGAGCAGCACCAGCAGCGCGATGATCACACCCACGACGGCGTGGTGCAGCCCGGCGGCCTCCACCCCGGACTCGATGGTGGGCGACACCCCTTTGGCCAGGCCGACCACCCCGACCAGAGCCAGGCCGAGCAGCCCCAGGCTGATCAGGGCCGTACGGGCGGACGGCACCGCCGCGTGCTCCTCCGCGCTGATCACCTCGCCCTGCCGGGTGATCGGCAGGAAGTAGTCCCGGTGCCGTACGGTCTGCGTCGCGACGAACAGTCCGTACAGGACCAGTGACGAGAGCGCGGCGAAGGTCAGCTGGACGGTGGAGAATTCAGGGCCCGGCTTGCTCGTGGTGAACGTCGGCAGGACCAGGCTGAGCGTGGCCAGGGTGGCGACGGTCGCGAGTGCGGCGCCGGTGCCCTCGGGGTTGAAGACGGCCGTACCGTGCCGCAGGGAGGCGACCAGGAGGCAGATGCCGACGATGCCGTTGCAGGTGATCATCACGGCTGCGAAGACCGTGTCGCGGGCCAGTGTCGAGCTCTTGCCCCCGCCGTCGGCCATCAGGGTGACGATGAGGGCGACCTCGATGATCGTGACAGCCACGGCGAGGACGAGGCTGCCGAACGGTTCGCCGACCCGGTGCGCCACCACCTCGGCGTGGTGCACGGCGGCCAGGACGGCTCCCGCGAGGACCAGGGTCACCAGCGCGACGACCGCGGCCGGCAGATCGCGCCCCCAGGTGAAGATCAGCAGCACGGCCGCGAGCAGGGGCACCAGGGTCGTCCACTGTGCCGTGAGCGGCCTGCGCCGAGCGATCATGCAGTGATCGTCGCAGACGTGAAGGGGCCCCGCACCCCGGTCGTGCGGAGCCTCTTCGCGCGTGCCGCGGGGCTATGCGAGTTCGCGCTCGGCCACGAGGTCGCAGTTGGTGTAGACCCGCTCGCCGATGCAGAGCGCACCCAGTTGCTCGGCCATCCTGCTGGTCTCGGGGTCGTCGCTGTTGCGCATGGCCTCCTCGTAGGAATCGAACTCGATCAGCGCCAGATAGCGGCGCGGATTGTCGCGGTCCTTGAGGAGCATCCGCTGTGTGGGGCCGCCCGGCCGCCCGGCGAAGCGCTTCGCTGCCTCGTCGAGCACCTGCTCCATCTCGTCCAAGCGCTCGGTCTCGAAGTCGATGATCTGTACGAACTTCACGGCACCTCCAGCCGGCCACGGCGTTCCCCAGGCCGGGAAACGCGCTCAAGGAACAAGCAAGCACCGGGACCGGCGGTCGGCAATTCGCCGACCACCGGTCCCGGTGATGGTTGTTCCTACGTCCGACGTGGTCAGACGTCGATGCTGTCCTTCGGAGCGCCTCCGCTCTGCGCCTGCGCCGCCTCGGCCGCCGCCTGCTTCTTCGAAGCCCGCAGACTGGTGATCGTGGTGACGATCAGGACGGAGCAGATCACGCCGAGCGAGACCGGAATGCTGATCTCGGGCACGTGCACCCCGGACTCGTGCAGCGCGTGCAGCACCAGCTTCACGCCGATGAAGCCGAGGATGATCGACAGGCCGTAGCTGAGGTGGACCAGCCTCTTCAGCAGGCCGCCGATGAGGAAGTACAGCTGGCGCAGGCCCATCAGGGCGAACGCGTTGGCCGTGAAGACGATGTACGGGTCCTGCGTCAGGCCGAAGATCGCGGGGATGGAGTCGAGCGCGAACAGCACGTCCGTAGAGCCGATCGCGAGCATCACGACCAGCATCGGGGTCATGACCCGCTTGCCGTTCTCCTGGATCCACAGCTTGGTGCCGTGGTAGCGGTCGGCCACACCGAAGCGGCGCTCGGCGGCCTTGAGCAGCTTGTTCTCCTCGAACTCCTCGTCCTCCTCGTCCGCCCGGGCCTCCTGGATGAGCTTCCAGGCGGTCCAGATGAGGAAGGCGCCGAAGATGTAGAACACCCACGAGAAGCTGGCGATGATCGCCGCGCCGGCGGCGATGAAGACGGCCCGAAGGACCAGGGCTATGAGGACACCGATCAGGAGTACCCGCTGCTGGTACTGCGAGGGAACCGCGAACTTCGCCATGATCAGGACGAAGACGAAGAGGTTGTCGACGCTCAGCGACTTCTCGGTGATGAAGCCCGCGAAGAACTCGCCGGCGGGCTGGCCTCCGCCGAACACCAGCAGGCCGAGTCCGAAGAGCGCGGCGAGGACGATCCAGACGACCGTCCAGATCCCGGCTTCCTTGATCGATACGTCGTGCGGCTTGCGGCCGATGAAGAAGTCGACCGCGATCAGGGCGGCGAGCCCCACGATGGTCAGGACCCATAGGGTCACGGAAACATCCACTGCGCCTCCGGCAGTCGTAACGGCAAATGTCAGCGTCGTCGCTGCCGGAGGTCTCTTCCACCCAGGGATGGGCCGACGCCCCGGGATCTGGCCTGATCCGTATTGACGGGTACGCCGCAGCAGACAGGGAGTACTCCCCTCCGTGCCGTCAACAGTACCCCAATCACCAAGAACAGGTAAAGCGATTGGCAAAAGAAAGGCCAAAATCCCTGGTCAGGGCACTTTACGCATACTTGATGCGGGCTGCCGCGACCTGGGTGAGCACCTGCTGGAGGACCTGGCTGCCCGGCGGCACGAGTGAGGGCTCGTACGTCCAGGCATGACCGACCCACGGGTCGGCAAGGTGATCGTCGGGCACGGGGGTCAGTCGCAGCAGCGAACGCCACAGGGGGTCGAGCAAAGGCCCGTATCCGGACGACTCCTCGCGGTCGGCGACCATCATCAGATGGACACCGAAGGCGGGGCCCTCGTCGGCGAGGTAGCGCAGCTGGTTCACGGCGCGGTCGTCGAAGCCGTGCGGGAAGTCGTTGACGATCAGCAGCTGCTGGGAGGTGTCGAAGCCCGGCGGGAGGGAGTCGGCGGCCCCTCCCCGTACTGCCATCTGCACCAGGTCGACCCGCTGGGTGAGCCGGCTCAGCACGTCGGCCACCCCTGCGGCGCCGAGCGCGGGCGGAGCCGCGAGCACACCGGTCTGCACGAGGGGCGCGAGCGGCTGCGCGCCCGAGCCGGCCGGGTCGATGACGTGGACGGTGAACTCCCCCGCCGGGTAGACGGCGAGCAGCCGGGCCGCGTGCGCGACCGCCGTCTCCAGGGCGAGACGCCCCAGGGCGTGCGAGTCCGCGAACGAACCGTCGGACGATCCGGTCCGGCCGCTGTCGATCCACAGGCCGCGCTCCAGCGGCAGCCGGACCAGCATCGGGATGCGGATCCGGTCGGCTTCGGGGAGATGGAGGTCGCCCAGGCGCAGGGCCATGGGGATCTCCATCGGTACCCGGTAGGCGTGCCAGACGGGGCTGTCCCAGCGGGCGTACGCCGGTGGGAGGGCCGGTTCGACGACCTCGGCCTCGGCCGTGAGCTGGGTGAGGTCCCGGTCGAGGGCCTCGCCGGCCTGGGCGACGAGCTGGTCGTGCCGGGCGCGGGCCGCCTCGCGGGCGGCGTCGCCCTGTCCGCCGATCCGGCTGCGCGGGTCGGAGAGGACTTGCTCCAGCTCCTTGTCCATGCGGGACTCGGCGAAGTCGACGGCGCTGCGATAGGCGGCGGTGCTGCGGGCCAGGTCCTCGAACATGCCCCACACCTGGTTGTAGAGACGCTCGTCCATGGACCATCCGGTCGCGTCGCCCGCGACGGGCTGTGCGGGCTGCCCGGGTGCGGCCGGGGGTGCGGTGGGCGGCGGCGGGGGCGGAGCGGCGTTCTGGCGGCGCGGGTGGCTGTAGTCGATCGAGCCGCCCGCGGGGGGCGTGGACGGCTGGGTGACGGCGTTGGGGTCCGGCGCCGCGCCGGGATACGACGGCGTCTGCGGCGCGGGCTCCCCCGCCCCGCCGGGCGTCTGGCCGCCGTACGGCGACATCGGTGGTGCCTGGCCCGGCTGCGGCAGGGTGCCGCCCTGGTCGGGGCCGAGGGCCGGGGCCGCCGTCTGCCGGGAGCGGTCGCCGTCCGCCGTGCGCGGCGGCGCCTGCACCGAGCGGGCCAGCCCCTGGGCGACCGCGTCGTCGATACTGCCGGCGAGCAGGCGGGCCTGGGGCAGCCCCTGGTCGGTGAGGAGTTCGGCGAGGCCGCCCGCGTAGCCCTGGCCGACGGCGCGCACCTTCCAGGCGCCCTGCCGGCGGTAGAGCTCCAGGGCGACGACCGCCGACTCGGCTTCCAGGCCGGTGATGGTGTAGCTGGCGATCTCGGCGCCGTCGAGGCCGGTGACGGCGACGAACGGGGCGGCCACGGCGCCGAAGCGGGCCGGGCCCGCCCCGGCGGCGGGCAGGGCGAGGAGTACGCCGACACGGTGGACGTCCTCCGGCACGGCGTCCAGATCCACGGCGAGGCGATGGTCGGCGGCGGCCTGCCGGGAGACCTCGAGGCCCGGCTGGGTGGGTGCGCCCGGGTGGGCGACCCACTCCACGCCTCGGATCCGGCCGTTCTCGTCGCTGAGCGCGGCCGCGGCCACGGTCGGCGTGCCGGCCGAGACCCGGATCTCGAGACGGGCCTGGGAGAGCGGGTGGTTCTGCCCCCGCACCAGCTCGGCCGTCATCGCCTTCTCCCCCTGTGTCGTTGTGTGGTGTCGTGTGGCGCTCGCCGACCCGCCCCCCGGGCGGGTCGGTCCGGGCCTCAGAGGACGGGCAGGATCGCCGGCATCAGGTCCTGGAAGGTGCGGCCGTTGGCCGGGTTGCCGAGGGCCGTCATCGTCCAGCCCGGGCCCGAGCGGTGCACCTTGGCCATGATCTGGGCCGTGTACTGGCCGCCGCCGGCCAGGGTGTAGCGGGCGAGCTCCTGGCCGTTGGTCTCGTCGACCAGGCGGCAGAACGCGTTCTGCACCTCCTGGAACGTCTGCCCCGTGAAGGAGTTCACGGTGAAGACGATCTGGTCGATGTGGACCGGGACGCGCGAGAGGTCGACGAGGATCGCCTCGTCGTCGCCGCCCTGGCCGACACCGCCCACGAGGTTGTCACCGGTGTGGCGCACCGAGCCGTCGTCGCTCACCAGATGGCGGAAGAAGACGACGTCGACCGGCTGCTTGTCGGCGAACAGGACGGCCGAGGCGTCGAGGTCGATCTCTCGCGTACGCGAGCCGAACAGGCCGCGCCGGGGAGCCGCCTGCCAGCCGAGACCCATGCGCACCGCAGTCAGGCTGCCACCGTCGTTCTTCTGCAGACTGATGGCCTGACCCTTGGTCATGTTGACGGTCACGCGCTGATTCCCCTCTCGGACGTCCCCTGTTGCCGCGCAGTCGCGGTTGATCAGAACACTACGCAGAGGCACTGACAGTGACGTACCCCCGTCCGCACTTTGTGTCGGTCTTGCAACACTGCGCGTAGGCGGTCCGCTGTCAGGCCAGACCCGCCTCCTTCATCTGGCGCAGTTCCTTCTTCATCTCGGAGACCTCGTCGCGCAGCCGGGCCGCGATCTCGAACTGGAGGTCGGCGGCGGCGGCCCGCATGCGTGCGGTGAGCTCCTCGATCTGCTCGCTGAGTTCGGCCGCGGGGCGGTCGGTCGGCACCGTCTCCTTGGCCTTGCCCTTGCCCTTGGCCGGCTTGGCGCCCTCGGCGCCCCTGCCCAGGGAGGGCACCGGCGCCTTGGTGCCCCCGCCGTCCTTCTTCGCCTTGCGGTAGCCCGAGCCGAGCAGCTGCTCGGTGTCGATGTCCTCGCGGGCGATCTGGGCGACGATGTCGTTGATCTTCTTGCGGAGGGGCTGGGGGTCGATGCCCCGCTCCTCGTTGTACGCGATCTGCTTCTCCCGGCGCCGGTTGGTCTCCTCGATGGCCTTCTCCATCGCCGGGGTGATCTTGTCGGCGTACATGTGGACCTGACCGGAGACGTTGCGCGCGGCGCGGCCGATGGTCTGGATCAGGGAGGTGCCGGAGCGCAGGAAGCCCTCCTTGTCGGCGTCCAGGATCGCCACCAGGGACACCTCGGGCAGGTCGAGGCCCTCTCGGAGGAGGTTGATGCCGACCAGCACGTCGTACTCGCCGGCGCGCAGCTCACGCAGGAGTTCGACGCGGCGCAGGGTGTCGACGTCGCTGTGCAGATAGCGCACCTGGATGCCCAGCTCCAGGAAGTAGTCCGTGAGGTCCTCGGCCATCTTCTTGGTGAGCGTGGTGACCAGGACGCGCTCGTCCTTCTCGGTGCGCTGCCGGATCTCGTGCACCAGGTCGTCGATCTGCCCCTCGGTGGGCTTGACGACGACTTCCGGGTCGACGAGGCCGGTGGGGCGGATGATCTGCTCGACGAATCCGTCCGAGCGGGAGAGCTCGTAGGCGCCCGGGGTGGCCGACAGGTAGACCGTCTGGCCGATGCGCTCCTGGAACTCCTCCCACTTCAGCGGACGGTTGTCCAGGGCGGAGGGCAGCCGGAAGCCGTGGTCGACGAGGGTGCGCTTGCGGGAGGCGTCGCCCTCGTACATGGCGCCGATCTGCGGGACCGTGACGTGCGACTCGTCGATGACGAGGAGGAAGTCGTCCGGGAAGTAGTCCAGCAGGGTGTTGGGCGGGGAGCCGGGCAGGCGGCCGTCGAAGTGCATCGAGTAGTTCTCCACGCCGGAGCAGGAGCCGATCTGGCGGAGCATCTCGATGTCGTACGTGGTGCGCATCCTGAGGCGCTGGGCCTCCAGGAGCTTGCCCTGCTTCTCCAGCTCGGCGAGGCGCTCGCCCAGCTCCTTCTCGATGTCGTTGATGGCCCGCTCCAGGCGCTCGGGCCCTGCGACGTAGTGGGAGGCCGGGAAGACGTACAGCTGCTGGTCGTCGCTGATGATCTCGCCGGTGACCGGGTGCAGCGTGGACAGCGCCTCGATCTCGTCGCCGAACATCTCGATGCGGACGGCCAGCTCCTCGTAGACCGGGAAGATCTCGATGGTGTCGCCGCGGACGCGGAAGGTGCCGCGGGTGAAGGCCATGTCGTTGCGCGTGTACTGGATGTCCACGAAGCGGCGCAGCAGCTCGTCGCGGTCGTGCTCCTCGCCGACGCGGAGGGGGACCATGCGGTCCACGTACTCCTGCGGCGTGCCGAGGCCGTAGATGCAGGAGACCGAGGCGACCACGACGACGTCGCGGCGGGTGAGCAGCGAGTTGGTCGCGGAGTGGCGCAGGCGCTCGACCTCCTCGTTGATCGAGGAGTCCTTCTCGATGTAGGTGTCCGACTGCGGGACGTAGGCCTCGGGCTGGTAGTAGTCGTAGTACGAGACGAAGTACTCGACGGCGTTGTTCGGGAGGAGCTCTCGGAACTCGTTCGCCAGCTGGGCGGCCAGCGTCTTGTTCGGCGCCATCACGAGCGTGGGGCGCTGGAGCTTCTCGATCATCCACGCGGTGGTGGCGGACTTGCCGGTGCCGGTCGCGCCCAGGAGGACGACGTCCTTCTCGCCTGCCTGGATGCGCTGGGCGAGCTCGGCGATGGCCGTCGGCTGGTCACCGCTCGGCTGGTAGGGGCTGACGACCTCGAAGGGCGCCACCGTGCGTTCGATGTGGGAAACGGGCCGCATGGGTTCCACCGTACGACCCCGCACTGACAATGGGTTCTGATCAGCGGTTCTGCGGGGTCCGGGAGCCGCGGTGCTCCACGGTGCGGTGGGGGCGGAGCCGCAGGCGCTGCGGGTTGTGCGCGGTGTGGACGTGGGCGGGGATGCCGGGCCTCTGCTCGACGGGGACGACCGTGGGCTTCCCCATGACCATCAGCGGGTCGAACAGCACCACGACGCCCGCGAGGAGGAGGAAGGCGAGCGGTCCGATCAGCATGGGCGCGAGCAGGGCCGCGGGCGACTCTCCCGCGGTGGGTTCGGCCGTGCCGTGCAGGTGGACGCTGAGGCCGGCCATGCCGGTGTAGTGCATGCCGCTGACGGCGAGGCCCATGACGAGGCTGGCGCCCACGCTCCACAGGAAGCCCCTGACCTGGCCGGCCGCCCACAGGGCGGCGGTGGCGGCGGCCATGGCGATCGCGACGGAGATGCCGACGGTGAGCGTGTCGTACTCCAGCTTCCCGTCCAGGCGCATGCTGGCCATGCCGAGGTAGTGCATCGACGCGATGCCCAGGCCGGTGATGGTGCCGCCGGTGAACAGGGCCGTGCCGCGGGCTCCCCTGTAGCCGACGATGAAGATCCCGATGCCCACCATCACGATCGCGACGGCCAGGCTCGCGAAGGTCATCGGCTTGTCGTAGTGGATGGTGGCCCCCCGGACGGTGAACCCCATCATCGCGATGAAGTGCATGGTCCATATGCCGGAGCCGATGGCGGCCGAGCCGAGGGCGAGCCAGCCGGGGCGCCAGGACTGGGCGACGAGCATGGATCTGGTGGTGCAGCGCAGGCCCAGGGCGCCTCCGAGGCAGGCCATGAGGTAGGCCACCAGGGGTGTGACCAGGCCGTAGCTGAATCCGTCGACCGTGCCCTGCATGCGCGGCTGCCCTTCCCGCCCTTTGCGTCCCGGAATTCCCGATGTGCGCCCCCTCCCAGGACCGCGACAGCGGTCAGGGTTGACGCAGAGAGTATGACCCCCACCGGAATGGTCGAACGACTTTCCGGCAAAGAAACACGCCCTTGCCCCAGTTGTGCGGTACCAGTGAGCGGAGTTGGGTCCTCTCCATTCAACCTGTGGCCATCCTGTACCCCTCTTTCGTTGACCCTCTGCTGTCACAGTTGAGCTGTCTGTGATGCAGTGATCGCTCGACGCGAGGAGTACGTATGCACGCGCGCGCCGTTGCCGCCTCGACCACCGCGCTCCTGGGGACCGCCGCACTCCTGTTCCCCGTCTCCCCGGCGCGGGCCGCCGGCGGCGGTGTGCCGCTGGTCATCGCACACCGGGGGGCTTCCGCGTACGCGCCCGAGAACACGCTGGCCGCCGTGGACAAGGCGGCCGGGCTGGGCATCCGCTGGGTGGAGAACGACGTGCAGCGGACCAGGGACGGTGAGCTCGTCGTCGTCCACGACGACAACCTGCGGCGCACCACCGACGTGGAGGAGGTCTATCCCGGCCGGGCTCCCTGGAAGGTCAAGGACTTCACCGCCGCCGAGATCGCCCGTCTCGACGCGGGCAGCTGGTTCGGCCCCGCGTACGCGGGCGCGCGCGTGCCGACACTGGAGCAGTTCGTGAACCGCGTCGAGCGTCATCACCAGAAGCTTCTTCTGGAGATCAAGAACCCGGAGCTGTATCCGGGCATCGAGCGGCAGACGCTCAAGGTCCTCGGCAACGAGGGCTGGCTGGACCGGTCGCATCTGGCGGGCCGGCTGATCGTGCAGAGCTTCAGCGCGGACAGCGTGCGGACGGTGCACGAGCTGAAGCCCGCCGTGAAGACCGGCGTCCTGGGCACGCCGCCGATGGGGGACCTGCCGGTCTACGCCGGCTTCGCCGACCAGATCAATCCGTCGTACCGCTCGCTCTCCAGGGCGTACGTCTCCGCCGTGCAGGCGTTCACCGGACCGCACGGCAGGCCGCTGGAGGTCCTCACCTGGACGGTCGACGACGCGGCGACGGCCCAGCGGGTGGCCGGGTACGGGGTCGACGGGATCATCACGAACAAGCCAGATGTGGTGCGGGAGGCCGTGGGCGGGTGAGGCGGGCCGGCTGCCGGCGGGCGGTGCGTCCGGCCGGGGCGGCGTTGTCGGTGGTGGGTCGTACGGTGGGCGCATGGACAGCCATGGGCAGGTTGAGCAGCGGGTCGTGTGGGGCGTCGTCGACAGCGGCATCGGCCCGCTGTTGCTGGCGGCGACCCGCGAGGGCCTGGTGAACGTCGTGTTCCACGCCACGGACGCGGTGCGGGACCGGGCGGTCGAGCGGCTGGCGTCACGGCTCGGCACCGAGCCCGCCGAGGCGCCCGGCTCCCCGCTGCTGGCCGAGGCGATACGTCAGGTCGGGGCGTACTTCGCGGGAGAGCGCCGCGACTTCGACCTGCCGCTGGACTGGTCGCTGATCTCCGGCTTCAACCGGGAGGTGCTGCGAGAGCTGGCATCCGGTGTTCCGTACGGCACGGTCGTCGGGTACGGCGATCTGGCCGGGCGGGTCGGCCAGCCGGGCGCCGCCCAGGCCGTGGGCATGGCGATGGGCGCCAACCCGCTGCCGGTGGTGGTGCCCTGTCACCGGGTCGTCGAGAGCGGCGGCGGCATCGGGGGCTTCGGCGGCGGCCTGGAGACCAAGCGGAAGCTGCTGGCCCTCGAAGGGGTGCTGCCCGAGCCGCTGTTCTGAGGCCGGGCCCGGTCAGTCGTAGTGCCGGGCCTCGAAGATGTTGCCGTCCGGGTCGCGGAAGTAGAAGCTGCGCGTGGCCTTGCCCCGGGCCCCGAAGGAGTCGTACGAGAGGTCCGACACCGGTACGGAGCGTTCCTCCAGGCGGCTGAGGAGGGCGTCGAAGTCGCCCCGGGGCAGTGACAGGCAGACGTGGTTGACGGGGTGCCCCGCGCTGTCGGCCGCGCCGGGCAGCATCGTCATGCGTTCCACGAAGGTCAGCGGCATGAGGTCGAGGATGGTCTCGTCGTTGACGCGTACGGAGGGGAACGGCGCCTCACCGGCGGCGAACTCGGTGAGCCTGATCGTCTCCAGGCCGACGGCCTTCTCGTAGAAGTCCGCGGCGGCGACCGGGTCGCGCACCCAGAGGACGACGTGGTCGAGTCGCGGTGTGTTGTCCGTCATGCACTCCAGGCTCGTGACGTCGCCGACAGTCCGCAAGGGTTTGGCCCGGCGCGCCGCCCGCCAGAGATGAGGGAAGACCGACCGACAGGAGGCAGGCGCGTGGTGCTGGTGGTGTCAGAAGAAGTGCGGGAGGCGATCGAGGCGCGTCGGCCCGTGGTGGCCCTGGAGTCCACGATCATCGCCCACGGGCTGCCGCGGCCGCGCAACCTCCAGGTGGCGCTGGAGCTGGAGACGGTGGTGCGGCAGGAGGGCGCGGTGCCCGCGACGATCGCCTTGCTGGACGGGCGGCCCCATGTCGGGCTGGACAAGGAGCAGCTGGAGCGGGTCGCGAACGAGGACGGCATCCGCAAGCTGGGCCACCGCGACCTGCCGCTCGCGACGGCCTCCGGGGCGAGCGGGGCGACCACGGTGTCGGCGACGGCGCTGCTGGCGGCGCTGGCGGGCGTGCGCGTGTTCGCGACGGGTGGGCTCGGCGGCGTGCACCGGGAGTGGACGGTGACGCAGGACGAGTCGGCCGACCTGGGGCTGCTGGCGCGGACGCGGATCACCGTGGTGTGTGCCGGGGTGAAGTCGATCCTGGACGTGCCTGCGACCTTGCAGCGGCTGGAGACGCTGGGTGTCGCGGTGGCCGGCTACGGCACCGACCGGTTCCCCGGCTTCTATCTGTCCGACTCGGGGCATCCGGTGGACTGGACGCTGCGGACGCCGGAACAGGTGGCGGGCGTCATGCGCGCTCAGGACGCGCTCGCCGGGCCGGAATCGGCGCTGATCGTCGCCAACCCGGTCCCCGAGGAGGAGCAGCTCGATCCGGAGCTGCACGCGCGCGTGCTCGCGGACGCGCTGCAGGCGTGCGAGGAGGAGGGAATCACCGGCCAGGCGGTCACGCCGTTCCTGCTCGACCACCTCGTACGGCACACCGACGGCGCCTCCCTGAGCGCCAACCTGGCGGCGGTCCGCGGCAACGTACGCCTGGCGGCGCGGATCGCGGCGGCCTGGGCGCGGGGATGACCGGGGCCGACCACGGTGCGGTGGGCAGAGCGGACTCGGCGGGGGCCTCGGCAGTGGGCAGGGCGCTGCTGGTCGTCGGGGACGTCATCACGGACGTCGTCGCGCGGCATGTGGGGCCGCTCGCTGCCGGTACGGACACGGTTGCCTCGATCCGGACGGTGCCGGGCGGGGCGGGCGCCAACGTGGCGTGCTGGGCCGCACACCGGGGCGCGGCGGAGGTGCGGCTGCTCGGGCGCGTGGGGGCGGACACCGCTGCCTGGCACGAGCGTGAGCTGGTGGCCCGCGGCGTGCGTCCGCGACTCGTCGTCGACCCGCGGGCACCGACCGGCACGGTGATCTGTCTGGTGGACGGGGACGCTTCGGCGGAGCGGACGTTCCTCACCGACAGCGGCGCGTCGCTGCGGCTCGAACCCGCCGACTGGTCGGACGCGCTGCTCGACGGCGTGGCCCGGCTGCACCTGTCGGGCTACCTCCTGTTCTCCGAGCCGAGCCGAGCCCTGGTGGCGGTCGCTCTTAAGGCCGCACGCGCTCGTGGCGTACCGGTGAGTCTGGATCCCGCGTCGGCCGGGTTCCTCGGGGAGCTGGGCGCTGGGAGGTTCCTCGCGCTCGTCGAGGGCGTGGACGTGCTGCTGCCCAGCCGGGACGAGGCGTGTCTGCTGACCGGGCTGACCGACGCGGCCGACGCGGCGGCCGAGCTGAGCCTGCGTGTTCCGCTGGTGGTCGCCAAGCAGGGGCACGAAGGGGCGCTCGTGGCCCGCGGGGGGAAGGTGCGCGCCCGCGTCCCCGCCGTACCGGCGACGCCCCAGGACACCACGGGCGCCGGTGACGCTTTCACCGGCGCGTTCCTCGCCGCCCTGCTCACGGGCGCCCGGCCGGAGGAGGCGGCGGTGGAGGGCTGCCGGGCGGGTGCGAGGGCGGTGGAACGGGTGGGCGGCAGACCACCCCCGCCCGGCTGACGTCCGGCGCCCCGCACACCCTGGCTACTGCTTGCGCCCCCACGCCGAGATCATCGGGGCCGTCGTCAGATCGAGGGCGCCGGAGGTGACGTTCGCGAGATGCCGGTCGATGTCCTGGTCGGTGGCGAGGCCGGCGGTGACGAGCTGGTCGCGGATCTGACGGATCGTCACCGACTCCAGGGCGGCGCAGGCCGGCGAGGCGACGGGGAAGTAGGCGTCGGCGTGCACCCGGGTCAGGCCGGCCTCCCGGAGCAGCCGCGGGAGGACGCGGCCGCAGGGGAGTTCGGTCCCGCGGTCGGCGAGCAGTCTGCGGAAGCCGTGCCGCAGCCGGTTGGCGAGCTGCTGCTCGGGGCCGTACTCGTCGGGGCAGAGCAGCGGCTGAAGGGCGGGGTCGGCGTCCTCGACGAGCATGCGCCCGCCGGGGCGCAGCGCCTGGACCATGGACCGCAACGCCCCTGCCCGGTCGGCCACGTGGACGAGGGCGAGACGGGCGTGCACCAGGTCGAAGCCCTCTCCCGGCGGCTCCTCGGCGCCGAGGTCGTGCACGCGCACCTCGACGGGCGGCCGGGCGGCGGGGGCGAGCCGTGAGGTGTCGGTGCCGGTGGCGACGACGTGTCCGGTCCGGCCGACCTTCTTCGCCAGCCAGGACACCACGGAGGTGCCGCCGGCTCCGACCTCCCAGCACCGCCAGCCGGAGCCGACGCCGAGTGCTTCGAGATGCCGGAACGTCGTGGGGTCGAAGAGGGCGGCGAAGGCGCCGAAGTGCTCTGCCGCCTCGGTCTGCCGGTTGTCCAGGAGGTACCCGTCGGTTCGCGTCATGCCGCGATCATCCCAGTTGTCCGACTTATCCGTGATGGTCGACGCTCCGATCATGATGGTCGACGCTCCGACACGGGGAGTCGACGCCTTCGTCCACAGCCGGGAACAAAGCGGAACGAGCCGTTTCCACAGGCTTACCCGCAGCTCACGCCGGCCTGGCAGACTGACGCGCCAAGGCGCGGGAACGGCGCGAGGAGCTCCACGCAAGGAGATGCAGATGTCCATGGCAGGGAATCTGCGGAAGGTCACGAGCCTCGGCGGGGTCGGCGGCCTCCGCAAGGTGGCTCGGCTGGCCCGGCGGCGCCCGCGCGTCGACCTGAGTCACCCGGCCCGCTCCCCGCTGGGCTCCTCGGTGGTGAACTGCGTGACGTACCGGGACGGTGTCCGCACCGCCGCGCGCGGCGACCTGGTGGACGCCATGGAGTGGGTCCGCAAGAAGGGCGAGGGCTTCGTCTGGCTCGGCCTGCACGAGCCGACCGACCAGGAGTTCGCGGGCATCGCCGAGCTCTTCGACCTGCACCCCCTGGCCGTGGAGGACGCCGTCGAGGCCCACCAGCGCCCCAAGGTGGAGCACTATGGCGAGACGCTCTTCGCGGTGTTCAAAACGGTCTGCTACGTCGAGCACGAGGAACTCACAGCCACCAGCGAGGTGGTGAACACCGGCGAGATCATGGTCTTCGTCGGCAAGGACTTCGTGATCACGGTGCGGCACGGCCGGCACGGCTCGCTGGGCCCGCTGCGCGAGGAGCTGGAGTCCGACCCCGGCCAGCTGGCCAAGGGCCCGTCCGCGGTGCTGCACGCGATCGCGGACCACGTGGTGGACGACTACCTGACCGTCACGGACTCGGTGCAGGAGGACATCGACCAGGTCGAGACGGACGTGTTCGCGGAGACCGGCGCGCGGGCCGACCCGGGCCGGATCTACCAGCTCAAGCGTGAACTCCTCGAGCTGAAGCGGGCGGTGGTGCCGCTCAGCCGGCCGCTTGAGGATCTCGCCACCCGGCCGATCCGGGCGGTCGACCCTGAGATACAGGCGTACTTCCGCGACGTCTCGGACCACCTGCTGCGGGCGAAGGAGCAGATCGCCTCCTTCGACGAGCTGCTCAACTCCATTCTCCAAGCGCACCTCGCGCAGGTCACGGTCGCGCAGAACGAGGACATGCGGAAGATCACGGCGTGGGCCGCGATCATCGCCGTGCCGACGATGGTCTGCGGGGTGTACGGCATGAACTTCGACCACATGCCGGAGCTGCACTGGCGATACGGCTACGGCATGGTCATCGGCGTCATATCCGTCGCGTGCCTGACGCTGTACCGGGGGTTCCGGCGCACCGGCTGGCTCTGACGCGGGCCGTGACCTGCGGAGTCGTGACGGGGTGAGGTGCGGTCAGCGCGGCGTGGTCCTGGCGTAGACGCTCTCGGCCCAGGAGGCGATCTGGTCGCCCGCCAGGTGCCGGGCCAGGTCGGCTTCGCTGATCATGCCGACCAGGCGCTTGTCCCGGATGACGGGCAGCCGGCGGATCTGGTGCTCCTGCATCTCGTGGAGGACCTCGCCGACATCGGCGTCCGCGTCGATCCAGCGAGGCGTGCCCTTGGCCATCTCGCCCGCGGTGACCTTGGCGGGGTCGTGTCCCATGGCGACGCAGCCGACGACGATGTCGCGGTCGGTGAGGATGCCGCAGAGCCGTTCGTTCTCGTCGCTGATGGGCAGGGCGCCGACGTTCAGTTCGCGCATGAGCTGGGCGGCGCGGTCGAGGGTTTCGTGGGCGGGGATCCACTGGGCGCCGCGGTGCATGATGTCTCCGGCGGTGGTCATGGGGTACCTCCCGGTGCCGGACGGCCGGCGCGGCGCGGGAGGCACCGCGAGTCCCGGCGCCCTTCATTCTCGCCGCGTCACCCGGCGCCCGCACATGGAACAGCGCCCCCGGGCCGACCGGACAACGGCTCAGCCGCCCCACGCCGGATGACGGGGATCATCGGCCCGTACCAGGACGTCGGCCGTGCCCGCCGGGTCGGTCTCCTGCTCGTAGCGCTCGAAGGCCGGCAGGGTCCAGTGCTCGGCCTCGGGCGTGCGGCGGCGCAGGGCGCCCGGGGAGAGCAGGACGTGAACGCTCAGATCGAAGGGGAACCAGTGCCGGAGGAGGAAGGGCCCGTGCAGCAACAGCACGCCGCCGGGCGGGAGTTGGACGTAGGGGCTGCGGGTGGCCCGGTCGGCGTCCGGGTCCCACAGGTCGGGCAGGACGCGGCCGTCGCCGCCGGCATCGAGGGGGCCGAACACCTCGCGCCACAGGGCGTGGGTGTCGTACCAGCCGCTGTAGTAGGACTCGACGTCCCGGTGGCCGTACTCCAGCCGCACGGAGGCGGGGCGCAGAAAGCCCTCCGTGCCCACGACGAGCGAGGAGCGGCCGCGTATGCGCAGTGCCTCGGAGACCCGCCGGGCGAGGTCTCCCGGACGCGCGGCCGGGGCGCCGTCGAAGGCGATGCGCGGCCAGGGACTGCCGTCGGCGGGCTTCAGGTCGAGCAGGCGCTCGGCGAGCGTGTCGCCGAGCCGGTCCCAGGTGATCGCTTCGAGTCGCACACGGCCCATGATGCGCCAGACCGTGGCAGGACGTGTCGGACCCGCGAGCGCGGCGGGGCACCGGGGCGGGGGTGGCAGAACGAGAGGCGCCGCGATCGCCGGGGTCCCCTCCGGCGGATGCAGTGCGCGCCGCGTCAGCGGGAATGAACCCCGTATGGTCCCGGAACGCCGTATGGCCCCGCGCGCGACGCTCCCGCCCCACACCCCCACCGGACTTCTCGTCTTCCAGCCCCTCAAGCGGCGGCACTGCGCCGAGTGCCGGCGAGGGCCGCTGCCGCTGCTCGTCCTGGAGGACGCTGCCCCGCGCTGCCTCGACTGTGCCGACCTCGGGCATCTGGTGTTCCTGCCCCGTGGCGACACCGCCCTGACGCGCAGATCGCGGGAGGAGAGCGCGCTGTCGGCGGTGGTCGTGCGGTTCAACCGGCGCAAGAGCCGCTACGAGCGGCAGGGCGTGCTGGTGGAGGAGGCGGCGCTCGCGAGGGCAGAGGAGCGGTGCCTGGCGGACGCCGAGGCCCGTCGGCGGCGCCGGGTGCGGGACGCGCGGCGGCGAGCTGCTCAGGATGCCTTGTTCGCCGAGGCGTTCGCGGCGGAGATACGGCGGCTGTTTCCGGGCTGTCCGGCCGATCGTGCGCGGGCCATCGCCGCGCACTCCTCGGAGCGGGGCAGCGGGCGGGTGGGCCGCAGTGCGGCCGGGCGGGCGCTGACGGACATGGCGGTGACCTCGGCGGTCGTGGCGTCCGTACGGCACCTGGACACGCCGTACGACCGGCTGCTGATGAGCGGCGTGCCGCGGCACGAGGCGCGGCGGCGGATCGCGGCGACGGTGGAGACGGTGCTGAGGGGGTGGACCGAGGCGGGGCTCGGTTCCGCCGGGTGACCCGGGCAGGTCGGCCGGTCAGTCAGTCAGTCACACGGTGACGCTCGCCGGACCCCTGAGCCGGCTCACCCGTGGGCCGTGGACGGACGCGTATGGCCCCGCGCCGCTCGGCCATGGTCACTGTGCTCGTACGGGATTTCACTTGTGGTGAGGAAGGGTGCCGGGGCAGGATCATCGGCTGGACGGGCGGGAGACGCTGACATGATCGACGGACCGTACTTCGTGCTGACGGTGCTGGGTGTGCTCGGGACCGGCCTGGTGGCCGGGGTGTTCTGCGGCTTCTCGACCTTCGTCATGCGGGGCCTCGCCACGCTGCCGCCCGCGCAGGGGGTCGCCGCGATGAACGCGATCAACGTGGCCGCGGTGACACCGCCCTTCATGGCCGTCTTCCTCGGGTCGGCCGTGCTGTGCGCGGTGATCGCCGTGGTGACGTTCGTGCTGTGGCCGGAGGAGGGGACGGTGGAGCTGCTGGTGGGCAGCGCGCTGTACCTGTTCGGCTCGTTCGGGCTCACCATGGTCGCGAACGTGCCGCGCAACGACGTGCTGCTGAAGCTGGAGCCGGACACCTCGGAGGCGGCCGCGTACTGGCCGGCGTATGTGCGCGAGTGGACGATGTGGAACCACGTCCGCACAGCCGCCTCGGCAGGGGCGGCTGTGGCGTACGTGCTGGCACTCACCTGAGCGCGCCGGCAGGTCCTGTCCCGTCCCCTGCGGGTGTGCCGCCGCGGACGTATCGTGGCCGGAAGGAGTGCCGCCCGACGACGCACGGCCTGTCACACGCGCACGCAAGGAAGACGGCCATGGCCGACCCCAAGGGTTTCATGACCACCCCCCGCCAGGACTGGCCGCGCAGGCCCGTCGAGGAGCGGGTCCGGGACTGGGACGAGATCCATGTCCCCGGTGCGCTGCTGCCGATCATCAGCAAGCAGGCCGACCGCTGCATGGACTGCGGCATCCCCTTCTGCCACGAGGCCTGCCCGCTGGGCAACCTGATCCCCGAGTGGAACGACCTGGTGTCGAGGGAGGACTGGCGGGCGGCCGCCGACCGGCTGCACGCCACGAACAACTTCCCCGAGTTCACCGGCCGGTTGTGCCCGGCCCCGTGCGAGGCGGGGTGTGTGCTGGCGATCAACCAGCCGGCCGTCACCATCAAGAACGTCGAGTGCGCGATCGCCGACCGGGCGTGGGAGGAGGGCTTCGCGCCGGCGAGGCCGCCGGAGCGGCTGTCCGGCAAGACGGTCGCGGTGATCGGTTCGGGGCCCACCGGGCTGGCGGCGGCCCAGCAGCTGACCCGGGCGGGGCACACGGTCGCCGTGTACGAGAGGGACGACCGCCTCGGCGGACTGATGCGGTACGGCATCCCGGCGTTCAAGATGGAGAAGCACCATCTGGAGCGGCGGCTGGAGCAGATGCGGGCCGAGGGGACCAAGTTCCGTACGTCGACGGCGGTCGGGCGGGACATCGGGGCCGACGAGCTGCGGACTCGCTACGACGCCGTGGTGCTCGCCACGGGGGCGACCGCCTGGCGTGAACTCCATGTCCCGGGGCGGGAGCTGATCGGCATTCACCAGGCGATGGAGTATCTCCCGCTGGCCAATCGGGTGTGCGAGGGCGACCTGGCGGCGTCCCCGCTGTCGGCGGCCGGGAAGCACGTCGTCATCGTCGGCGGCGGCGACACCGGGGCCGACTGCCTGGGCACAGCCGTCCGGGAGGGCGCCGCGTCCGTGACCCAGCTGGACATCTACGCGCTGCCGAACAGCGAGCGCGACGAGGACACCGAGCCCTGGCCCACGTATCCGGTGCGGGTCTACCGGCTCTCCGGCGCGCACGAGGAGGCCCGTGACCTGCGGACGGCTCCGATCGCCGACGCGGACGCGCGGCTGTTCGCGGCGTCCACACTGCGCTTCGACGGTGACGCGGAGGGCCGTGTGCGGTCGCTGCACCTGGTCGAGGTGGACGCGCGGCGCCGCCCGGTGGAGGGCACCGGGCGGACGCTCCCCGCCGACCTCGTGCTGCTCGCCCTCGGCTTCTCCGGGCCCGACCGGAAGGACGGGCTCGTCGACCAGCTGGGGCTGGAACTGGAGCCCCGCGGCACGATCGCGCGTGACGCCGGTTTCGCCACGAACGTGCCCGGCGTGTTCGCGGCGGGGGACGCCGCCCGGGGCCAGTCGCTCATCGTCTGGGCGATCGCCGAGGGGCGGGCCGTGGCGGCGGCGGTCGACCGTCATCTGACGGGCAGTTCGAGGCTTCCGTCACCGATCGGACCGTACGACCGGCCGATGGCGGTGTAGGAACGCCGCTCCGTCCCCGAGGCGCCGGAGCGTCACCGCTCGTCCGTCCCCGCCACCTTCCCCGTCGACAGCGCCACCCGGTTCCAGGTGTTGATCGTGCAGATCAGGGCGAGGACCTGGGCCAGTTCCCGTTCGTCGAAGTGGGCCGCGGCCTGTGCGTAGACCTCGTCCGGGACACCCGCGTCGGCGACGAGCGTCATCGCCTCCGTGAGGGCGAGGGCCGCCTGTTCCCGCTCGGTGAAGAAGTGCCGGGCCTCGCGCCACACGGCGACCATGTGCAGCCGGTCCTCGCTCTCACCGGCCTTGCGGGCGTCGTTGGTGTGCATGTGCAGGCAGTACGCGCAGTGGTTGAGGTGCGAGGCGCGGATCTGGATCAGTTCGACGAGGGCCGGGTCGAGGCCCTCGCGGGCGGCGGCGTCGAGGGCGACGAGGGCCCGGAAGGCCTTCGGGGCGGACTTGGCGAACTCCAGCCGGGGCGCCTTCACCTGGGTGCTGTTCGTGCTCGTGTGCGTCGTCATGTCCCTCAACCTACGAGCCGGAAAGACCCGCTGTAGGGTGCATTTCCATGGCGACTTCGTGGGTCAATTCCGCGGAACGGATCGGATCCGACCTGCATCTGGAACTGACCGGGCCGGGCGGCCGGCGCGCGGCGCTGATCCGGGCCCTGCGGGAGGCCGTCCGCAGCGGACGGCTCGCTCCGGGCACCCGGCTGCCGCCGTACCGCTCGCTCGCGGCCGATCTCGACATCGCCCGGAACACCGTGGCCGACGCCTACGCGGAACTCGTCGCGGAGGGCTGGCTCACCGCCCGTCAGGGCTCGGGCACGCGGGTGGCGGAGCGAGCCGAACCGCTGCGGCCCGCCGCCCGCCTGCCCCGAAAGGCTCCTGCACGCGCGCATGGCCCGCGGCACGACCTCACGCAGGGCACACCGGACACCTCGTCGTTCCCGCGCACGGCCTGGCTGACCTCCTACCGCAGGGCCCTCCAGCAGGCGCCCAACGAGGTGTTCGGCCCGGGCGATCCGGCCGGCCGGCCGGAACTGCGGGAGGCGCTCACGGAGTACCTGGCACGCGCGCGTGGCGTGCGCACCGAGCCGGGCAGGATCGTGATCTGCTCCGGCTTCGCGCACGCGCTGCGGCTGCTGTTCGGAGGGGGCGTCCTGCGCGGGCCCCTGGCGGTGGAGGCGTACGGGCTCGGATTCCACCGGGAGGTCCTCGCGGCGGCCGGGGTGCGGACCGTGCCGCTCCCCCTCGACGAACACGGCGCCCGGGTCGACCGGTTGGGGCGCGAGCGTGCCGTGCTGCTCACACCGGCGCACCAGTTCCCGACCGGCGGCCCGCTGCACCCCGCGCGCCGGGCCGCCGTGATCGACTGGGCACGCGTGCGTGGCGGGCTGGTTCTGGAGGACGACTACGACGGGGAGTTCCGCTACGACCGCAAGCCGGTCGGCGCGGTGCAGGGCCTGGACCCCGAGCACGTGATCCACATCGGCTCGGTCAGCAAGAGCCTGTCGCCGGCGGTCCGGCTGGGCTGGATGGTGCTCCCCGAGCGGTACGTCGACGCCGTACTGGCCGTCAAGGGCGACCGGGAGGCGTGGGCGAGCGTCCTCGACCAGCTGAGCCTCGCGGACTTCGTGGTCTCCGGGGCGTACGACCGTCACGTACGGCGTATGCGGCAGCGGTACCGCGGCCGCCGGGACCGGCTCGTCGCGGCGCTCGCCGAACACGCGCCGCTCATCGAGGCCACCGGTATCGCGGCCGGGCTGCACGCGGTGCTGCGGCTGCCGCCCGGCACCGAGGCGTCCACGGTCAAGGCCGCCGCCTGGCAGGGCATCGCCCTGGACGGCCTCGCGGCGTTCCGGCACCCGGACACGGACACGGCGGCGGGCGACGGCCTCGTCGTGGGGTACGCGACGCCCTCCGACCATGCGTACGGGCCGGCCCTGGAGGCGCTGTGCCGTGCACTGCCGCCGTGACCGGCCCGTGGCGCGAGCGCAGTCACGGCTTGCGCGCGACCGCCCCGTACCCAGGAATCACCCCGTCGTCCTGCCCGGGTACGGGCTCGCCCAGTTCCTGGTGCCAGCGGTGGGGCACCTCGACGCCGGGCTCGACGAGGTCGAGGCCGTCGAAGAAGCGGGTGAACTCCTCGCGGGAGCGCAGGGCCAGGGTGACGCCTGCGGCACGGAGCTTCTCGGTGGCCGCCTTCGACTCCTCCGGTGTGAAGTCGGCCGTGGCGTGGGTGATGACCAGGTGGCTGCCGGACGGCAGTTCGGCGAGGAGCCGGCGGACCAGGTCGTGCGCGCCGTCCTCGTCGGAGACGAAGTGCAGCAGCGCGATGAGCGACAGTGCGACGGGCCGGCCGAAGTCCAGGACCTTCCTCGCGCCCTCCAGGATGGCGTCCGGGTCGCGCACGTCGGCCTGGAGGTACTCCGTCGCCCCCTCGTCCGTGCCGCGCAGCAGGGCCGCCGCGTGGGCCAGCACGATGGGGTCGTTGTCGCAGTAGACGACCCGGGCGGCGGGGGCGATCTCCTGGGCGACCTGGTGGAGGTTGGGCTCGGTCGGGATGCCGGTGCCGACGTCCAGGAACTGCCGTACGCCGTTCCCGGCCAGCCAGCGCGTGGCCCGGTGCATGAACGCGCGGTTGACCCGCGCCATGACCGGGACCCTCGGGTCGAGGGTGAGCATCTGCCGGCCCATCTCCTCGTCGACCGGGTAGTTGTCCTTGCCGCCGAGGTACCAGTCGTACATCCGCGCCGGATGCGGTCTGCTCGTGTCGATCGAGACGGCCGAGGTGGGGTCCTGCCCGGTCATGAGGCACTCCATGAGACACAAAGGGTGATCAATTCAGCACCAGCGTAGGGAAGTTGAGCGACAGATCGCGGCAGACAGCGGCAGCAGGCGACAGACAGCGACAGAAAAGCAATCACATCAGGACAGCAGGAAGTCCGCCTCCCCCGCCTTCGCCCCCTCGATGAAGGCCGTCATCTCGTCCGAGGTGTAGATCAGCGCCGGACCGTCCGGGTCGGTGGACTGCCGGACGGCGATCCTGCCGTCGGCGAGTTTCATCGCCTCCAGACAGTTCCCGCCGTTCCCGCCGCTCCACGGCTTGTGCCACCCTTCGCTGCCCAAGTCACGCGCGGGCATGCCGTTGTAGACGTGTTTGCGCGGCTTGATGCGATCCATTCACAGCTCCTTGCGGAGATCCCGGAGGATCTCCTTCGTGCGATGTGCCGTAGCGGCCTGCGCCGCCATGCGGTCCATGACCTCGAGGTGGGTCGCCACCTCGGCGCGCGCGTCGAGATAGACCGCGCCGGTCAGGTACTCGCTGTAGACCATGTCCGGCAGTTCGGGCATGGCAAATCGGAACAGCACGAACGGCCCGTACGTGCCCGGGTGCGGCCCACTGGCGAACTGGGCGACCTGCAACGTCACGTTGGGCAGCGTCGTGGCCTCGAGCAGTCTGTCGATCTGGGCACGCATCACCTCCGGGCCGCCGACCGGGCGCCGCAGCGCGGTCTCGTCCATCACGACCCACAGCCGGGGCGCGTCCTCGCGGGTGAGCAGTTCCTGACGCTGCATCCGCAGGGCGACATGGCGCTCGATGTCGTCGGGCCGGGTCTGGCCGATGGCGCCCGAGCGGAGCACTCCTCGCGCGTAGTCCTCGGTCTGCAACAACCCGGGGACGAAATGGGGCTCGTAACTGCGGATGACGGCGGCCGCGCCCTCCAGGCTCACGTACATCGAGAACCAGCCGGGCAGGATGTCGTGGAAACGCTGCCACCAGCCGGGCTTGTTCGCTTCCTCGGCCAGCAGGACGAAGGCGTCGGCCTCCTCGTCGGAGATTCCGTAGGCCTTCAGGAGCAGTTGCAGATACGGGATTTTGAGCGCGACCTCGGCCATCTCCATACGGCGGACCGTGGCGGGGGCGACACGGAGGATGCGGGCGGCCTCCTCGCGCTTCATCCCGGCGCGTTCCCGCAGGTCCAGCAGGCGCCGGCCGAGGACGACCTGGCCCACCGTCGGCGCGGACCGCGGTTCGCTCACGCTCCACCTCCACCAAGAGTTCTGACGAGTCGGCCACAAAAGAACGCTGACAGCCCGGCGGCGCCATTCGAAGACCTTTTCGAAGAATCGACTATCCGAACAGATGTTCCGAACAGAACTTCGACGATCTCAACTGGCGCCGCGCGGGGTGCTGTTGCGAGCAGTGTGCCACGGCCTTCCAGACCGTCACACAGCACTCTGCAATTTTCAGAGTGACACTTGCCAAGTGTTCGCGGCGGGGCGATAGTGGCAAGCGTGATTCCGTCCGCGCCCTTAGGAACAGACGCCGCCGCAGGCCCTCCCGGCCTGGGTGCCAGCCCGGAAGCGAGCCTCGTCGGGGCCGCTGCCGAGCGCCGGTTCCGTTTCGAGCTGGCCGCACATCCGGGTTCTCCCGCACGGGCCAGACGCCTGACGCGGGCCCGGCTGACCGGTTGGTCGGTGTGCGAGGACACGTGCGACAGCGCGGCCCTGGTGGTTTCCGAGCTGGTCACCAACGCCATCGTGCACACGGCGAGCACGCACATAGTGTGCGAGCTGCACGACGGCGACGACCTGGTGCGGATAGCCGTGCGTGACGAGGGCTGTGCCCCGGGCCAGCCCCACGCGGCCAGCCGCACCCGGCCCGAGGAGGAGCACGGGAGGGGACTGCTCCTCGTCGACGCCCTCTGCGACGCCTGGGGTGCCCATGAGCACGGCCCCGGGCTGCTGGTCTGGGCCGAGCTGCCGCGCAAGGCCGACACCCCGCGCGACCCGGCGGAGCCCCGGAACGACCTGGGCTGGGGCGCCCGTCCGAAGCCGGGGCCGTCCGACGACTCGGGCGACGGGAACGGAGCACACCCGGCGCGCCACACGCAGGGCGCTCAGGAAGTCCCCGCACAGGAGCGACGCCGAGAGCGGGGGCCGGCATGAGCCCCGGGCGCGGTGGCCGCGTCCTGAACCTCGACACCCTGGCCCGGCTCCGGCGCGGGCTGCGCACGGCGGGCCCGACTCTGCGGCTGCCCGTACCCGACGGCATGACCGCCCCGCTCGGCTGCGACGCCGTCGCCGTACCCGCCCGTCTCGGCCCGCTGGTCATGCCCCGGCTGCCCCGCGTGGGCTGCGTCTACGCCGACGAGACGCACTGGTGGTGGCTGGTGCCGTCCGACTCCGACCACGCCCTGGAATGGCCGATGCCGGCGCACTACGCCACCGGTGCGGTCGTCCCGGACCTCCCCGAGCTGCCCGAGCTGATCCACCGCCCGGACGGCACGCTGCCGTACACCCCGCCGATACCGCTGTATCTGGCCCTGTGCCGGGTGACGGGGACCGCGCCGGCCTGGTCGCGGCCGGTCAGCGCGTAGCACTCGTAGATCCAGAGCTCCAGAACGCACAGAGCTCGCAGAACTCGTCGCGCTCGTAGAGCCCGCAGAGCCCGCAGAGCCCGCAGAGCCCGTAGAGCCCGTAGAGCCCGTCGAAAAAGGCTCGTCGAGGCCTACGCACCACCCCTACGACTCCGCGCCGTCCCACGCCTCCCGCCGTCGGGTCGTGCGCCCGCGCGCCTCCGGCGCCGCGGGCTGCGCCCTGCCCGGGCGGGCTCCGCCCCCGCGATAGTGACCGTTCGTCCACGAACGGGACACGGGCAGGGAGGTCGGTCGACGGTGGCGAAGAAGCGGACCGCGCCGGAGGTGTCCGAGTCGGAGCGGCTGCTCTTCGGCGGACCGCTGCGCTACGACATGGGCTGGAACCAGCACGCCGACGCGTTCCTGGAGCTGAACTTCCGCGCCATGATCACCCGGTTGCCGTCCCTGCTGGCGTCCAGCCTGCGGCTCGCCCGGCAGGCCGACCGGGGCGCCGCGCGGGTCGTGCTGGCCGCCGAGGCGGGCCGGGGCGTGGCACAGGCGGTGGCGCTGCTCGCGGTCAACAGCGTGCTGGCACGGCTGATGGGTGGCGGTGCGATCGAGGACCGGCTGCGCGGCGCCGTCCCGGCGCTGGTCACCGTGGCCGTCGTGATGCTGCTCGCGGCGCTGCTGCGGGCCGCGAGCACCTACGCCACCGGACGGCTGGAGCCCAAGGTGGAGCGGGTGGCGACCGAGCAGTACCTGGAGCGGGCCGCGGCCGTCGAGCTGGCCGCGATCGAGGACCACGCCTTCCACAAGCTGCTGGACACCGCCCAGTACGGCGCTGCCTCCGCCCGCCGGATGATCATGTACGGAACCCGCGTGATCAACGCGATGATCTCGCTGGTCGCGGCGGCCGGTGTACTGACCGTGCTGCACCCGGCGCTCCTGCCGCTGCTGGTGACGATGACGCTGCCGAGCGCCTGGAGCGCGCTGACCGTGGCCCGGCGGCGCTACGAGTCCTTCCACGCCTGGGTGCAGCACGCGCGTGCGGGCCGGCTGCTCGGCAATCTGCTGATCGAGCCCGAGGCGGCCCCCGAGATCCGGGTGCACGGCGTGGGCGCGTTCCTGCTGCGGCACTTCCGCGCGATGTCGGAGACGGCGGAGGCCGAGCAGGCCCGCCTGGCCCGGCTCGCCGCCCGTACCGGCCTGATCGCGGCGGCGTGGACGGGCCTGGCGACGGTGGCGACGTACGCGACACTCGGCGGGCTGCTGCTGGCAGGCGCGATGGCCCTGTCGGTGGCGGGTACGGCCGTGATCGCGATCCGGACCGGCTCGCAGAGCCTCGACACGCTCGTGGTGGAGGTCAACGCGCTGCACGAGGAGGCCCTCTTCGTCGGCGACCTGCAACGGCTGTACACGGAGGCGGCACAGCGGGCCATCCCGGAGGGCGGCCGGCCGTTGCCGGAGAACCCGCGCGAGATCCGCTTCGAGAACGTCACGTTCCGTTACCCGGGCGACTCGGCCCGCCCCGCCCTCGACGACGTGTCGCTCACGCTCCCGCTCGGCCGGATCGTTGCGCTGGTCGGCGAGAACGGCTCCGGCAAGACGACCCTGGTCAAGCTGCTCGCCGGGCTCTACACCCCGGAGAAGGGGCGGATCCTGTGGGACGGCGTGGACGCGGCGACCGCCGACCGGCACCGGCTGGCCGAGCGGATCGCGATGGTGGCGCAGGACTTCAAGCGGTGGCCGTTCACGGCCCGGGTGAACGTCGCCCTGGGGCGCACGTCGGCGCCGGTGTGCGAGCAGCGGCTGGCCGCGTCGATCGCCGAGGCCGGGGCCGAGACGGTGATCGCGGACCTGCCGCGCGGGCTGGACACGCTGCTCGCGCGCAACTTCAGCGGCGGGCACGAGCTGTCGGGCGGCCAGTGGCAGCGGCTCGGCATCGCCCGGGCGGCCTACCGGCGGGGCCGCATCCTGATCGTGGACGAGCCGACGGCGGCCCTGGACGCCCGGGCCGAGCTGGAGGTCTTCGAGCGGATCCGCGCCCTGGCCGCCAGCGGCCAGACGGTCGTACTGATCACGCACCGGCTGGCGTCCGTACGCCACGCGGATCTGGTGCACGTCCTGGACCAGGGCCGGCTCGTGGAGTCCGGGACTCCGGACGAGCTGCTGGCGACCGGCGGTCTCTACTCCGAGCTGTACTCGCTCCAGGCGGAGCAGTTCGCCACGTCACCCGCACCGGTCGACAAGGTGCCGGCGCCGAAGGCGGGCTGAGGGCACACGTCAGGCCGTGGCGTCGGCCACGTCCCCGCTGCGCACGATCACCAGGAACATGTCCGTGGCGAGATCCATGACCACCTCGGCGGGCAGGCCTTCGCTACGCCGCGCCTGCGCGAACTCCTCCGCCGGCCAGGAACCACGCGGCCCACCGGCGGGAAAGCGTTCGAGCACCGTTCGCCCGTTCACCCTGCACCTCCATGTAGCGCTGTACTCGTAGAGTTAAACGCCAACCATGGGGTGAACGGCTCGCGAAGTGACGGTTCTGAGACGTAGTTGACACTCGTTCACCGCTGAGTGTGACCAAACTCTCAGCCTCTTGGTCTACCTTTTCACTTTCCGTATCAGCCGTCGTACTCGTCGTGATAGCGGACGCGCTCACTTCCCGCAGGCGCCCCAAGAGCCGACGCGCGTCCCTTGGGCTCCTCCCACTCCTCCTGTCGGCCCAGTGCCGTGAGGTCCAGCAGGCTGCTGGTCGAGCCGAGGCAGTCGAGGCCGCGCTCGTACGTCGAGTACGTGTGGAAGACCCGGTCGCGGTCCCGCAGGAAGCAGCTGAGGCCAGGGCGCTCGACGAACTCGCCCTCGCGTTCGAGGGTCACCTCGAAGTCATGGTTGAAGTCGCTGCCGTACGACGAGTACCAGGGCACCGTCCAGCCCATCCGCGCCTTGAACGGCAGGATCTTCGGGTACGGCGCACGGGACACGGTCGCGAACGACGTACCGCGAGCGTGGAGATGGGCGAGATGCCCTATTTGGTCCAGGAACCCGGAGCAGCTGCGGCAGCCGGCGTCCCACTCGGGCGCGAACATGAAGTGGTAGACGACTAGCTGGTGCCGGCCCTCGAACAGGTCGAGGAGGGTGGCCTTGCCGTCCCCGCCCTCGAACACGTACTCCTCGTCGACCTCGACCATCGGCAGTCCGCGCCGCTCGGCGTTGAGTGCGTCCCGCGCGCGGGTGGCGGCCTTCTCCTTGCGAAGCAGTTCAGCGCGCGCCGCGCGCCACTCCTCGCGCGAGACGATCTCCGGAAGCGACATGGGCCCTCCTGTGGCAACGGTCCGTCCGGGGTGGTGACCGGCGGCAGACGCGGAACTCATCGCTGCCCGGGAAGAAATCTCGAAAGTCCGCCCGGAACGTCAGGTGTCGTAGTCCTGGATGCGCCGACCGTGGCTGCGGTCGACGAGGGCGGGCAGACGCTCCTCCAGTTCCCGTACCACGGCCGGCACGTCGATCGTCAGGAGCGCACGGTCGCGCATCAGGATCCGTCCGTCGACGATCGTGGTGCGCACGTCGGCGGAGCGGGCGCTGTGCACGAGGGTGGCGGCGAGGTCGTGGACCGGCAGGGTGTGCGGCCCGGTGAGATCGACCAGGACGATGTCCGCCCGCCGCTCCGGCGCGATGCTGCCGACGCTGTCCCCCAGTCCCACGGCACGGGCACTCTGGAGGGTGGCGTGGTGCAGGGCCTGGCGGGAGGTCAGCCAGCGGGGGTCGCCCTCGTGGGACTTCTGGACCAGGGAGGTGAGGGCCATCGACTCCCATACGTCGAGGGAGTTGTTGGAGGCGGCGCCGTCGGTGGCGAGCCCGACGTCGACGCCGATCTCGCGCAGGGCACGGACCGGTGTGGTGTCGGGCCAGGCGAACTTGAGGTAGCCGCGGGGCGCGGTGGCGACGGCCGTACGACCGGCCGCCCGCTCCAGGACGGGCAGGTCGCGGTCGACGATGCCGGTGCCGTGGGCGAGGAGCACGTCCGTGTCGAGGATGCCGGTGCGTTCCAGGACCTCGATCGGGGTGACGCCGTGACGGGCGAGGCTGGTCTCGGTCTGATCGCGGTTCTCGGCGGCGTGCAGGTGCACGGGCAGGGCGTGTTCGCCGGCGAGCCGGGCGGTGGCGGCCAGGTCGGCGTCGCCGACCGTGTAAGGGGAGTGCGGCGCGAGGGCGGTGGTGATGCGGCCGTCGGCGGAGCCGCGGTGCCGTAGCGCGAAGTCGAGTGACCGCTCCCGGCCTTCGGGGCCCTGCGAGGAGAAGTAGGCCTCCCCCAGCAGCGCCCGCAGGCCGCATTCCGCTACCACTTGAGCCACCGCGTCCATGGCGAAGTAGTGGTCGGCGAAGCAGGTGACGCCGGCACGGATCATCTCGGCACAGGCGAGCCGCGCCCCCAACTCGACGTCCCTCTCGGTGAGGTTGGACTCCACCGGCCAGACGACGTCGTTGAACCACTCCTCCGTCGGCAGGTCCTCGGCGAGGCCGCGCAGCGCGACCATCGGTGCGTGCGTGTGACAGTTGATCAGGCCGGGCAGGGCGACCTGGCCCCGGGCCTCGAGGCGCTCGGCGGCGGGCAGGTCCGCGGCCCCGGCGGTGGTCGTCACGGCCTCGACGACACCGTTCCGTACGACGATCGCGGCGTCCTGCTGGAACCCGATGCGCTCTTGATCGTCGTGCACGAGGACGGTACATGCGCTGATGATGAGGTCGGCGGGACTGTCCGCGGCAGAAGGCGTCATCGCGCCAACGTACGACGAGGTCGTAGGGCGGCATGAGCCGAACCGCACATCCCGTCGCGGCTCTGTCGCGGGGCGGGCCGGGCCAGCATCCTGGTCTCACCACCCCGCCTGTCGGCTTCTGAAAGGAGCCCGGCATGCTCCTCGGCACCTGGAACCTGGAGAACCTCTACCGGCCCGGCGGCCCGTTCGGCCCGAAGGACGAGGCCGCCTACGAGACCAAGCTCGCCGCGCTCGCCGCCGTGATCACGGAACTCGACCCGACGCTGCTCGGCGTGCAGGAGGTCGGTGACCCCGGGGCCCTGGAAGACCTGGCCGGGATGCTCGACGACGACTGGCACATCGCCCTGTCCGAGCATCCGGACAGCCGGGGCATACGGGTCGGGTTCCTGAGCCGTACGGCCATGAGGGTGCTGGCCGACACGACGGCGTTCCCGGCGGAGCTGCGGCCCGTGCAGGTGGACGACTCGGGGGTGACGGTGGCACAGGCGGGGCGGGGCTTTCTCGCCGTGGAGGTCGAGGACGGGCCGCTGCGGGTGGCCGTCTGCCATCTGAAGTCCAAGCTGCTGTCGTACCCGAACGGCCGGTTCCAGCCGCGCGACGAGGGGGAACGGGCCCGGTACGGCGCCTACGC
This sequence comes from Streptomyces chartreusis NRRL 3882, assembly GCF_900236475.1. GTDB lineage: Bacteria > Actinomycetota > Actinomycetes > Streptomycetales > Streptomycetaceae > Streptomyces > Streptomyces chartreusis_D. The sequence continues at coordinate 6,799,103 of NZ_LT963352.1, read as the reverse complement.
CCTGTACCGGCGCGCCGCCGAGGCGACGGCCCTGCGCGCCCTCGCGGACGAACTCCTGGACGGCGACGGGCAGGGCAGGGACGTGGCCGTACTGGGCGACCTCAACGACGAGGTACAGGCCGCGACCACACAGATCCTGCTCGGCCCGCCCGGCTCCGAGATCGGCACGCCGGGCTACGAGCAGGCCGACAAGGGCGACGCGGCCCGGCTGTGGGACGTGGCCCCTCTCATCCCGCCCGGACAGCGCTACTCCCGCGTCAACTCCGGGCGGCGCGAGCTGATCGACCATGTGCTGGTGAGCCACCGCCTGGTGCACCGGGTGACGGCGGCGGGCACGGGCCTGCCCGGCGAGGGCCCACCCGGTCTGCCGTCGGTCGGCCCCGACCCGGCGGAGCGGCGGGGCGCGCCCGGGTCGGACCACGCGCCGGTGTGGATACGGGTCGGGGGCTGAGCACCATCGACGTCCCGGAGCGCCTGAGATGGGCGGTGCAGGTCCTCGACCCGGCACCTGACGACCGGGTGCTGGAGGTCGGCTGTGGCCGGGGGGTCGCCGTCGCGCTGATCCACGACCGCCTCGTCACAGGCACCGTCACCGGCATCGACCGCTCCGCCAAGGCCGTCGAGGCGGCACGCCGCCGCAACAGCGACGCGCTCACCACCGGAAGGGCCGCCGTCCACACCCTGTCGCTGGAGGACGCCGACTTCGCCACCGGCTCCTTCGACAGGATCCTGGCGGTCAATGTCAACCTCTTCTGGACCCGCCCGGCGGACCGGGAACTGACCTCGCTGAGGCGCTGGCTGGCGCCGCAAGGCCTGCTGTGCCTGTGCTGGGAACCGCCGGACGGGAAGCGGGCCGAGGAGATCGCCGCGAAGGTGCAGCAGGCGGTCGCGGGGCACGGGTTCGCGACCGAGGTGCGCCGGGCCGCGACCGCGCAGGGCGGCGGCCTGGTGGGGCTGTTGGGCATCGCGGTGGGGCCCGGGCGGCTATCCGGCGAGGGGCGTCCGGGGAAGTCGTAGCCCCACCCGCTCCACCGGTCCGGCGAGTTCGTCGAGGAGGGCGGTGAGGCGCTCGGTGTGCTCGGGGCCGATCCGTCCCGTGTCGTCGAGGTGGACGGCGCAGGCGGTGGTGGTGTCGACGAGGCGTTCGAGGAGGTCGGCCACCTCGTCCGCGCCCTCGGTGTGCCGGGCGAGGGCGGGCAGTTCGTGCGCGGACAGGGAGATGGCCGTCCGGGCCTCGGCCAGGGTGCGGTAGGCCTCGCGGCGCAGGGTCCAGCGGGTGGCGCGGGGCTCGGAGGGGGTGGCGCGGAGGTCGGAAGGCGTGGCGCGGTGGTCGGAGGGGGTGATGGGACGCTCGGAGGAGGTGCCGGGGCGCTCGGAGGGCCTGCCGGAGGTGCCGATGCGCGGGGCGTCGGCCTCGTCGAGGACGTGGGTGAGGTAGGCGAACGCGGCGTCGCTCGCCGCGGCGAGCCGGGCGCGCACTCCCCCGCCGCGCTGCCCGGGCATCGGCAGGTGCCCGACGATCAGCACGATCGCACAGGCCAGCAGCGTCTCGCCGATCCGCCCCATGGAGGCCTGCGGTTCACCGCCGACCATCACCAGGGCGAGAACGAGGACCGTGACGACCGCGGTCTGGGCGGCGAAGTGCCGGGTGGCGACGGGTATGAGCGCTCCGCTGAGGGCGACGAGCGCGATGAGCCCTTCGGGCCGGGGCAGGACGGCGGCGAATCCGGCGAAGACGACGGCGCCGAGCACGGTCCCGGCGGCCCGGTTCAGCACCCGCGAGGCCAGCGGTCCCAGGTCGGGCTTGACGAGGAAGACGGCGGTGGCCGGCAGCCAGTACCAGTGCTCGTGCTGCCCGTACCACTGGCCCTGGTGCAGGGCCTGGGCGACCGCCGAACTGGCCCCGAAGCAGAGGGCGACCCGCAGCCCGTACTCGCGTCCGGCGCTGCCGAAGGCGGCGCGCAGCCGGTCCCTGGGCGTACGGGGCCGGGTGTGCAGATCGCCGCCCCTGCCCTGGTCGAACACCTCGGCGGCGTGCAGGAGGGCGTCGTCGAGCGCGCGCAGCGCGGGCGCCGAGCGGGAGGGTGCGGGCAGCGGCCCGGTGTGGCTGTTGCCGCGCACGGCGGCGGCGAGCCGCCGGGGTCCTTCGGAGGCCCGCTCGGCGACGGCCTCTCCGGCCCACGCCAGCGCGGTGGCGGCCTCGGCGAGGGGCAGGGCGGCGGCGTACTGCGCGTGCAGCCGCCGCTCGGCGGAGGAGGAGGCGTACCGCCGCAGCCGGGGCCCGGCGAGGGCGTCCTGCGCGTGGTCGAGGGCGGCGGTGAGCGCCGCCCGGCGGCGGATGGCCTCGGGCCCGCCGACCGCGTCGAGCAGCTCGGCGACGGCCTCGTACACGCCGGCGACGGCCGCCCGCTCCCCGTCGAACCGGAAGTCCCCGGCGAGGGAACCGGGCGTGGGCAGCACGAGCCGGAGTGCCAGCAGCCACCCGGCGCCCGCGACGTAGGCGAGCGCACGCTCCCACCCCGGCTCCGGCAGGGGCATCCCGGCCCCGATCGCCGAGCCGACGAGCAGCTGCGTCCCGACGGCGGACGCGACGGGCCCGATCGCGCTGATGCTCCCGGCGACGAGCCCGACGAAGGTGAGGAGCACGGTCAGCACGACCGCGCCGGTCTGCTGCCCGGCGTACGTCCCGGCCACCAGCCCCAGGGCACCGCCCAGCGCGGGCACCCCGATCCGCTTGACCGAGGCCCGCCGGCTCCCGGGCCGGTCGTTGATCCCGGCGAGCATGGCGGCGATGGCGGCGACGACCCCGAGCGAGGTACGCCCGACCTGCACGGCCACCAGCAACAGCGGCCCCGCCGACAGGGCTCCCCGCGTCACCGCGCTCCAGGGCACCGGCCCCCGCTGCGCGCGCAGGGCGTGCGCGAGCCAGGGCGGCAACGCGAGAAAGGCACGGCGGGACCGGGACACAGGGCTCCTGTCGACTCGTCGAGGGCAGGGGTGGGCCTTCGGGCGACGGTGGCCGGGGCGGGGGTGTGGGTGCCCACAGTAGGCGGGGTTCCTGGAGGAAAGGTTTCCGGAACGTGACGGAGTACGGGAAAGCCGGGTTCTTTATGAACGCAATCACCGACGGCCGTGCCAGGTCAGCTCCGCGCTGCCGCCACGGCCCGGTGCAGGAGCGTCTCCACGTCGGTGATGCTCTTCGCGAGCTCGTCCGGAGCGCCGGTGAGGGTGCCCAGAACCGCGTCCACTTCCCGCAGACCGGCCCGCGCGACGAGGTCCTTCTCGTTCGTGACCCACTCCCCCCGCGCCGCCAGCACCGCGTGCGCCGTCTGCGTCGCGGCGAGGGCGATCGCGCCCGCGACCTGGGTGACCGCACCCTTGGGCGCGTGACCCGCCTTCGCGTACGCGAGGGTGGCCGTGGCCGTGCCGTGCCAGTGGGCCGGGGCGGTCTCGCGCAGTGCCGGCGGGTAGGCCGCGGGGCGCGGCAGTTCGCCCCGCAGCACCTTGTTGATCGCGAGTTCGGCGGCGAGCAGGTACGTCGGGATGCCCGCCAGGTGGAACATCAGCGGCTCGACCCGGAAGCGGCCCCGCTCCGCCTCCGCCACCTCGTGTTCGACGACGTCGAGATCGCGGTAGTGCACGTCCACGCGCCTTCCGTCGACGGTCAGCCAAGCACCGCCGTTGAAGACGCCGCCGCCCCACGCGCCGACCTCGCAGACCTCACCCTCCCAGCCGACCGCACGGAGGTCCTCCGGGTCGAAGGCGCCCCGGTAGTAGATCGCCAGGTCCCAGTCGCTGTCGGGGCGTTCGGTGCCCTGGGCGCGGGAGCCGCCGAGGGTGACGGCCTCGACGGTGGGGAGGGCGGCGAGGCGGTCGGCGGTGGTGCCGAGGAAGGTCTCGTCCGGGAGGGTGGGCACGGGCGTCGCTCCTGGGCCGGCGGGTACTGCTCGGGAAGCGTAGGGGAACGCTCGGACGAGGGTGAACCGAAAAACGGGTGCGCCCGTGTGCCGGAACCTCGCATGATCGGCGGGTTGCCCTCGGCTCCCGCCCGTAGATCGGAGACCCCCGTGATCCAGCGAGTCACTGTCCCGAGCCTGTTTCCGCCGCCCACCTACTCCCACGCGTCCGTCGTCGAGGCCGGCACGCGGCTGGCGTTCCTCGCCGGGTCGGTGCCACTGGATGCCGGCGGCGAGCTGGTCGGCCCCGGGGACCCCGTGCGGCAGGCCGAGCAGGTGATCAGCAACCTGCGGGAGCAACTGACCGCGGTGGGCAGCGACCTGGCGCACGTCGTGTCGACCGACGTGTACGTCGTGGGCAGTGAGCCGGCCGTGCTGTCGGCCGTCTGGGAGGTCGTCGAGGCGTCCGGGCTCAGTGCCGGGCCGCACTCGTCGACGCTGATCGGCGTGGCGTGCCTCGGGTACACGGGACAGCTGGTGGAGATTACGGCGACAGCCGTCGTTCCCGGGTAGTCGGCAGCCGGCGGCCGGCAGCCCGTCGAGCCAGGAGGAACGCCATGTTGATCGAGCACCGCGGGCGGCGCCCCGTCGTCCCCGGGTCCGCGTACGTCGCCCCGACGGCCGTCCTGTGCGGGGCCGTCGTCCTCGGTGAGCGCAGCCGGGTGCTGCACGGGGCCGTGCTCACCGCCGAGGACGGGGAGGTGCGGGTCGGATCGGACGTCGTCGTCATGGAGAACGCGCTGGTGCGGGGGCGGGCCGGGCACCCCACGGTGATCGGTGACGCCGTGCTCGTCGGCCCGCACGCCCATGTCAACGGGGCGACCCTGGAGGACGAGGTCTTCGTGGCCACCGGCGCCTGCGTCTTCCCGGGCGCCGTCGCGAGCGCCGGATCCGAACTGCGGATCCACAGCGTGCTGCACGTCAACTCCGTGCTGCCGCCCGGCACCGTCCTGCCCATCGGCTGGATCGCGGCGGGAGCGCCCCGGGCCCGGCTCTTCGCCCCCGGCGAGCACGACGAGCTGTGGCAGGTGCAGGAGGCGCTGGACTTCCCCGGCACGGTGTACGGCATCCCGCGCGGCACCTCGATGCGGGAGGTCATGGCCCGTCAGGCGGCGTTCTACGGGGCTCATCGCGACGACGTCACACTCGACGGCCCGGCATGACCTAGTGCCGTCCGGGCCGCCCCCACACCCTCCGTTTCGCCAGCGGCTCGGCGTAGCTCCCCGCCCGGCTCGTCGTCAGCCCCAGCGCCACCAGCGATTCCGCCAGTTTGACCGCGGCGGCGACCCCGTCGACGACCGGCAGGCCCAGCTTCTCCCCGACCAGCCGCTGCAACCCCGTCATGCCGGCGCAGCCCAGCACCAGTACCTCGGCCCCGGCCGCGCACGCCCGCTCGGCGGCGGCCAGGAACGCCGTCTCGGTGCGCTCGTCGTCGCCGAGGTCGAGCACGTTCAGGCCCGTGCCGACGATCGCGGCGCAGTTGCGGGCCACGCCAGCCGTCTCCAGGCTGTCCTCGATCTGGCCGACGGACCTCTCCAGCGTGGTGACGACGCCGTAGCGGCGACCCAGCAGACAGGCCAGGTGCGCTGCCGCCTCGGTGATGTCGACGACCGGTGCGTCCACCAGTTCCCGGACGCCCTCCCGGCCGTGCTCCCCGAAGCCGGCCATGACGACGGCGTCGTACGGCGGTCCGTCGTACGTGCGCAGCGTGTCCAGGACGGCCGCGGCGGACAGGTAGCTGTCGAGCCAGCCCTCCGCGGACTCCGGCCCCCAGGCGGGGGTCAGTCCGGTCACGGTGGTGCCCGGGCCTGCGGCGGCCCGGGCACCTCGTACGATCTCCTCGGTCATCTCCTGCGTGGTGTTGCAGTTGGTGACGACGATCCGCACGTCTATCGAACCTCCGCCGGCTGGGCGGCCGTGGCACGCTCGGGGCGGCACAGCACCGCGTAGAGCCCGGCGGCGATCGCCGTGCCGATGAACCAGGAGTACGGCGCCACGTCGCTGAAGGTCTTCACCAGCGCGAGGACCGCCGCCACACCGGCCGCCGGCAGGAACGCCCACAGTGCCTTGGGGTTGAAGCCCTTGCGGTAGTGGTAGCGGGAGCCGGGCGTGGCGTCGAACAGTTCGTCCACGTTCACCCGGCCGCGCTTGACCCAGTAGTAGTCGACCATGATCACGCCGAACAGCGGGCCGAGGAAGGCGCCGAGGCCACCGAGGAAGTAGTTCACGACGGTCGGGTTGGAGAAGAGGTTCCAGGGCGTGACGAGCAGGGCCGCGACCGTGCTGATCATGCCGCCGATCTTGAAGGTGATCTTCTGCGGCCAGACGTTGGCGAGGTCGTACGCCGGCGAGACGAAGTTGGCGACGATGTTGACGCCCATGGTGGCGATGGCGAAGGTCAGCGCGCCCAGCACGAGCACCCAGGTGTTGCCGATCTCGGCGACGAGGTAGGCCGGGTCGGTGATCTCCTTGCCGAAGACCTCGAAGGCGCCCGCGGTGACGATGACCGACACGATCACGAAGGCCGTGGAGTTGATGGGCAGGCCCCAGAAGTTGCCGCGCTTGACGGACTTGTAGTCGGGCGCGAAGCGGGAGAAGTCGCAGAAGTTGAGCATCAGGGTGCCGTACGTGGCGAGGACCAGGCCGATCGCGCCGAACCACTGGCGCCACTGCTCGCCGACGGACACCGGGTGCGGGGTGGAGGTGAGCGAGATCGTCCAGCCGGCCTTGGCGAGGATCCACACGGCCAGCGCGATCATCACGAGCCAGATCGCCGGACCGCAGAAGTCCTGGAACTTGCGGACCGACTCCATGCCCCGGCTGATGATCGCCGCCTGGACCAGCCACAGCGCGATGAAGGAGACCCAGCCGAGCGCGTCCAGCCCGAGGAACGAGTTGTGCGTCCACGACTCCAGGCCGGGCCAGGCCGCGAGCAGCATCACGTTGACGGCGACGGAGGCCAGGTAGGTCTGGATGCCGTACCACATGATGGCGATCACGGCCCTGATCAGCGCCGGGATGTTGGCGCCCCAGACGCCGAAGGCGATCCGGCTGACGACCGGGAAGGGGACGCCGTGGCGCTGCCCGATCTTCCCCATCCAGTTCATGCCGATGTAGATGATCACGAAGCCGACGAGCAGCGACGTGAAGATCTGCCAGACGTTCATGCCGAGGAAGAGCAGCCCGGCGGCGAAGGTGTAGTTGCCGAGGTTGTGGACGTCGGACATCCACATGGCGAAGAGGTCGAAAACCTTCCAGTTGCGCTTCTTGGCGGGCGCGAGGTCTTCGTTGGTGAGCCGGGGATCGGGGACGAACGCTGGGCTTCCGGTGGTTGCGGCACGGTCGGCGAGGGACACGGGGGCCTCCATGAGCAAGGGGACGACGGAGGACTGCTCGGTGAGGGACTGCTGTGCGGGGTCCACTCTGCGGGGGGCTTTGGTATACCAAACTGCGGTCATGGTCTCGCCGTCAACAGTTCTGACCGATGTCGCTCTTGTTAACGCTGCGTAAAAGACACCTCGCCTCGGCGAAGATGGGGTCCATGACGAAGATCGAACCTCTGGGAGCGGTGCGCGAACGCGTGACGGCCGAACTGCGGCAGGAGATCATCGCGGGCAGCCTCCGTCCCGGCGACCGCCTGGTCGAACGCGAGCTGGCGGAGCGCTTCGGCGTCTCGCGCGTTCCGGTCCGGGAGGCGATCCGGGCGCTCGTCGCCGAGGGCTTCGTCCACTTCGAGACGCCCCGCCGCACGGTCGTACGCCGTCTCACCCCCAACGACGTCAAGGAACTGTTCGAACTGCGCGAGGCCCTGGAGGTCTACGCCGCCGGACTCGCCGCGTCCCGCGCGACACCGCAGGACCTGGCCGAGGTCCAGGAACTCCTCGACCGCGCGGCCGCCGCGACCGAGGCCGGGGACGCCGAGCTGATCACGGACCTCAACAGCCGCCTGCACGACCGGATCGTGGCGATGGCCGGCAACAGCCTGCTGACCGAGGCCCTGGAACCGGTCGCCGGCCGGCTGCGCTGGATGACCCGGCGCAACGAGGAGTGGCCGCAGCTGCTCGTGGAGCACCGTGAGCTGTACGAGGCGATCGCCTCGGGCGACCCGGGCCGGGCTCGCGCGCACGCGCTCACGCACGTACGGACCAACTACCGCTCCACGGTGCGGCATCTGTTCGGGGAAGAGGCTCCCTAGGCTTCGGCAGGGCCGAGTCCCGCCGCCCGTGCGGCTGTTCGCAGCACGTCACGCAGCATCACGGGGGTGAGCCGGCCGGTGAAGGTGTTGCGCTGGCTGACGTGGAAGCAGCCGAAGAGCTCCAGGCCGTCCAGGTGGACCCGGGCGCCGTGACCGAAGGCGGGCCGGGGCCGGGGCACGGGCCAGCCCGCCTCGGCGAACGCGGGCAGCGCGGCCTGCCAGCCGAAGGCACCGAGCACGACCACGGCCCGCAGTGTCGGACGCAGCAGCCGCAGTTCCTGCACGAGCCAGGGGCGGCAGGTGTCCCGTTCCTCAGGGGTCGGCTTGTTCGCGGGCGGGGCGCAGTGCACGGGCGAGGTGACACGCACGCCGTACAGCTCCAGTCCGTCGTGGGCGTGCTCGGCGGTGGGCTGGGAGGCGAGGCCGATGTCGTACAGCGCCTCGTACAGGACGTCCCCCGAGCGATCGCCGGTGAACATCCGGCCGGTGCGGTTGCCGCCGTGCGCGGCGGGGGCGAGTCCGAGGATGAGCAGCCGGGCGTCCGCCGGCCCGAACCCGGGCACCGGCCGCCCCCAGTACGTCCAGTCCGCATAGGCGGCTCGCTTGGTCCGGGCCACCTCCTCGCGCCAGGAGACCAGCCGCGGGCAGGCCCGGCAGTCCGAAATGCGCCGGTCGAGGAGGGGGAGACCGCTGGCGTCCATCACTCCACGGTAGGCGCAGGTGGGGTCGTGGGCGTCGGGGGGAGTCGGGTTCCTCGGGTCGGTCCGGAGCGCCGGTGCGTGGGGTGCCCCGGTGTGCCGGCTCAGGTGGCGGTGGTGACCGGCGTGGACCGGACGTCGGCGCGCCGGAGCCAGAGCAGGGCTCCGGACAGCAGCACGGCACCGGTCAGCAGCCAGGGCAGCGGGCCCGGCCGCAGTGTCCCGAGGACCAGGCCGGTGAGCGCGCCGACCAGTTGCAGGGCGAGGGACTGGACGGACAGGGCGGTGGCGCGTTGCGCGCTCGGGACGCGGCGGTGGAGCAGGTCGTTCTCGTTCGGGGAAGCCGCACCGATGCCGAGGTGGAACAGGCAGAATCCGACGACCGCGAGGGCCGTGGCGAGCAGGTGCGTGGTGGAGGCGGTGGCGCCGAGCAGCAGCACGCCGCCCGCGCAGGCCCCGAGACAGACGAGCACGGCCCGTTCACCGCTGCCCGCGACCCGGGCGGCGAGCGGCGCGAGGTGACTGCCGACACCGCCGCAGAGGAAGCCCGCGCAGGAGAGCGCGGCATAGGCCAGCGCGCCGGAGCCGGTCGCGCCGGTCAGCGCCACCGTACGCCCCGGCATGAGCAGTTCGATGGCGGCCAGGGCACTGCCGACGGCCGCGGCGGTGAGCAGGACCCGCCGGACCAGCGCGTCACGGCCGCCCAGCCGCAGTCCGCCCAGGACGGTCACCGGGACGCCGCGCAGCACGGAACGCAGGGTGGCCGGAGGTCGCGGCGGCTCCCGCAGGACGGTCAGCACGTAGCAGACGAAGACGACCCTGAGCGCGGCTCCCAGCAGCACGGGGACGGACAAGGGCAGCACGGCCCCGGACGTCGCCTCGCTCAGCCTGGCTCCGAGACCGGGCCCCGCGCCGAGCAGCCAGGGCAGGGCACCGCCGAGCAGCAGGCCGGCCGCGAGGGCGGCGGAGGTCGCGGAGCCGCCTCGGGCCAGGCCCGTCCGCAGCTCGGCGTCGGGTCCGGAATGCGCCTGGACGGTGTCGACGTACCAGGCCTCGGCGGTACCGCTGGCCAGGGCCCGGGCCGCGCTCATGAGCACCATGCCGGCGGTGAGGACCCAGGCGGTGGTGCCGAGGCCGACCAGGGCGAAGGCGACGACGTTGAGCGCGCCGGCCATGGCGAGGACGGGCCGGCGCCCGAGCACGTCGGAGAGCCCGCCCGTGGGCAGCTCCAGTGCGGCCACGGTCAGCGAGTGAGCGGCGAAGAGCCCCGCCACCGCGGCGAGGGACATGCCGCGCTCGCTGAACAGGAGGACCATCGAGGCCATAGCGAGGCCCGGCGGCAGCCATAAGAGCGCGCAGACGGTGACGTACCGGCGGCGAGCGGTCCGTACCCCGGGCGGCTCCGGCTGCTCTCGCAGCTCTGGCAGCTCCGGCAGCTCCGGCAGCTCGGTCATGAGGCGTTCTCGCGATCCGCGTCCTCACGGTCGTGCGGGGCGAGCGGAAGGCCGGCGGTGAGGAGCATGACGTGTTCGGCACGCGGGTCCTGCGCGTCCCGGGCGGTCAGTTCCTCCAGCTTCCGGGCGATGGTGTCCCAGAGCTCGGTGAGCGACCCGGCCGTCAGCCGGGGCATGAGGTCGCTGATCCCGGACGGCTCCACCCACTCCTGGCCGAACCGTCCGGCGGCCATGTCCGCCTCGTGCCGGGCGAGGGACGTCTCCAGGTGCTCCAATTGTCGCCGCCGCGACAGGCTGACGAAGGCGCGGCCCGCCTCGGAGGACTCCATCGCCTCGTTGCTCCAGGACGTCACGGTGTGCCGGGCCCGCCAGCGCCGCTCCCGCCCGTCACGATGCTCGGCCTCGGCGATGAACGCGTACTTCGCCAGCACCCGCAGGTGGTAACTGGTCGACGCCGACGACTCCCCCGTCCGCGCGGCGAGCTCACTGGCCGTGGCGGGCCCGTCCTGCCGCAGCAGCCCGAGCAGCCGGATGCGCAGGGGGTGGGTGAGGGCCTTCAGGGCGTCCGTGTCGTGCTCGGGGTCGAGTACGCGCCGTTGCTCATCGCTGTCCATGCCGGGAGGGTAGGCCGAGGCGGGCGTTTACCAAAAGAGTTTTTGCAAAAGTTGTTTTGTAGAGTCGGATGGAGGGCGGTTCCTGCCCGGACGACCCGGAAACAGATCACTCGAAGGACTAAGGTCGGGGACATGGCTTCTGAAGGCGCGGAGTACGACGGGGCGGGCGACACGAAGGCCGTGGACCCGAAGGTCGCGGCGGCCATCGCAGCTGCCGAGGCCGCCGGAGCACAGAGCGGCCAGACCGTCCGCGTCGACAGCTGGATCTGGGCCGTGCGCCTCGTCAAGACCCGTTCCCTGGGCGCCACCGCCTGCCGGGGCGGGCACGTCCGCGTCAACGGCGAGCGCGTGAAGCCCGCCCACGCGGTACGCGTCGGCGACGAGGTGCGCCTGCGGCACGAGGGCCGGGAGCGGGTCGTCGTCGTCACACGGCTGATCCGCAAGCGGGTCGGCGCCCCCGTGGCCGCCCAGTGCTACATCGACAACTCCCCGCCGCCCCCGCCGCGCGAGGCCGTCGCCCCGGCCGGCATCCGCGACCGAGGCGCGGGCCGCCCGACGAAGCGGGACCGCCGCGAATTGGAGCGCCTGCGCGGCCTGACCGGCCCAGGCCCCGTCCCCGGCCCGGCCCCCGGCGGCGGCTTCGGCCCCGATCCCGGCGGCGGGTCGGGCAAACCGAGGCCGTGAGCAGCGCACTTGGCACGTTCACGCCCGGAGCCGCAGCAGGCGCAGCAGATCCGCGTTGTGCTTCCGCCGCGCCCAGGCGATGAGGGCGAGCGGCACGAGCAGGATGATCGGCGTCGCCGCGTACTGCCCGTCGAAGACGGTGATCCGGGCGACGAACGCGCCCACCATCAGCGCGCCCAGCGCCATCGCCGCCACCGACTGGAGCACCGGGATCAACAGGGCGATCGCACCGGCCAGTTCGAGCGCCCCGATGGTGTACATCCCCGCACTGCCCCAGCCGAGCTTGTCGAACAACTCGGCAGCCGACGGGTGCGCGATCAGCTTGGGCAGGGCGCTCGCGATCCCGTAGATGAGGGCGAGCAGCACCTGGAGACCGCGCAAGGCGATCCGGGCACGCCGCCCGCGGGCGGTCGCGGACTCGGCGACGACGACACCGGCCGGGGCCGAGGGGGCGGCGGTGGCGGGAGAGTCGATCTCGGGCATGGAGGTCTCCTGGGGGAAGCGGTCCGTGATGATGTCGCAGAGGTAGACCGCTACTCGCCCTCGAACTCATCGCCGCCCCGCGGACTTTCACCCCGGCTCGCTCCAGCCCTGTCCGACCCCTCATGCACTCCGGCCGCTTGGACCGTCGGGCACCGCCCGCACCCAGACCCGATCCTCCGTCAGGTACCGGTCCACCCTCAGGCCCGTCTCCTTCAGCGCCTCCTCGAACTGCTCCCTGGTCAGCGGTCGCGCCCGGAACGTCTGGGTCCAGAACGCGTCCGGGAACTCGTACTCCGCGCGCACCGAGTTGACCCCGTCGCCGACCGGCTCCGACGACACGATCCGCACGGTGAAGCCGCTGGGGTCGACCCGCTCGCGCGGGACGTTCGCGTGGTAGTCCTCGCCCTCCCGCTGGATCAGCACGGAGCCGCCCTTCGCGACATGCCGCACACACGTGCGCAGCAGGCTCCGCCGCACCTCGGCGTCCCCGGCGTGCACGAGGAACGACGCGAGCAGCACCACGTCGAACGTCTCGCCCAGATCCAGGTCCTCGATCGGGCTGCATATCGTCCGAGCCCCGCGTACCCGCTCCAGCATCTCGGCGGACTCGTCCACCGCCGTGACCGTGAACCCGTGCTCCAGCAGCGCATGGGTCATCCGCCCGACGCCGCTGCCCAGCTCCAGGATGCGCGCGCCCGCCGGCACCGCCGCTTGGATGACCTCCGGTTCGTCCCCGACGGGCAGCCGCGAGTAGAGCTCCACCGCGCAGCCGTCCGGGGTGATGGCCCCGGGTCCCGTCCCCTCGTACCCCTCACGCATTCTCAGCTCCATGCCCGCCCAACGGACCGCACCCGCACACCCGTTCCCGTCCCCGCCCGCGTTCACCCGCCCGAGTGAACGACGTCCCGCGCCGGCCCCGGCCTCCCCTGTTGGTCGGCCTCCGCGGCGAGGAGTACGTTGCAGACAGGAGCGGAGATCGTGATGCGTACAGGCAGTGAACCGACGACCGCGCGCAGTGCTCTGCGGGCGCGCTTCTGGCTGAGCCTGTGGGGGCTGGTCTGGGCGCTCTTCGGGACGGTCGCGTTCACGCTCGCCGGGCGGACCGGCTGGGCCATCGCCTGCGGCGCGCTGCTGCTGGTCGTCACGATCGACCTCGTCATCGTCCTCAGGCACATCCGCCAGGGCCCGCACTACCAGCCGGGCCCCGACATCCCGCCCTACTGCCCACCGGAAGATCATCCCTGAGGCATCACTCCTGGAGCATCACCCCTGGGGCTGACAGATCACCCCTGAGCCGGACAAGGCCGGCCGCTCACGCGTCGAAGCGCGCCGCCTTCAGGAACCGCGGGTTCGGATCCAGCGCGGCGGCCAGGCGGAAGTGGCGCTTGGCCTGGTCGGGGCGGTTCTGCCGCTCATAGGTGCGGGCGAGCGCGAAGTGCGCGAACGCGTTGTCCGGCTCGCGCTCCAGAACGATCGAGAACTCCAGCTCCGCCGGCCGCAGCTGCGCCGCCGCGAAGAAGGCACGCGCGCGCAGCAGCCGCGCGGCGGTGTTCTCCGGGTGCGCGGCGATGACTCCGTCGAGCAGCTTCACCGCGCCCCGCGGGTCCCGCGCCGCGAGCAGTTGCTCGGCGGCACGGAAGTCGATGACGTGCGTCTCCGGGGTACGGCCGGTCGAACCGCTGGTCTCGGGCACGGCAGATTCCTTCCCTCACTGCCAGGGTTCAACGCCCCCGTGAGATGCCGCTATTCCTGTGCGGACGGCCGGGACGCCTGCGACCTGCGTGTCAGCTCGGCCCACACGTCCTTCACGCGGCGCTCCAGGTCCACCAGCGGGACGTCGTTGTCGATGACGATGTCCGCGATCTCCCGGCGCTGCTCGCGTGTCGCCTGCGCGGCCATCCGCGCGCGGGCGTCCTCCTCGGTCATGCCGCGCAGCCGGACGAGCCGGTCGAGCTGGGTTTCGGGGCTCGCGTCGACGACGATCACGACGTCGTAGAGGGGCGCCAGGCCGTTCTCCGTGAGGAGCGGGACGTCGTGCACGACGACCGCGTCCTCGGCGGCGGCCTCTTCGAGTTCGCGCGAGCGGGCGCCCACGAGGGGGTGCACGATCGAGTTGAGCGTGGCGAGCTTCGACGCGTCGGCGAAGACGATGGAGCCGAGCCCGGGCCGGTCCAGGCTGCCGTCGGCCGCGAGCACCTCCTCGCCGAAGGCGTCCACGACCGCGGCGAGCCCCGGGGTTCCTGGTGCGACGACCTCCCGCGCGATGCGGTCCGCGTCGATCAGCACGGCACCGCACTCGACGAGCAGCCGTGACACCTCACTCTTGCCGGCGCCGATACCGCCGGTCAGGCCCACCTTCAGCATGAGCCGAGCTTAGGCCCTGCCAGAGACAGGGCCCTGTCCAGGTCTCCCCCTGTCCAGGTCTCCCCCAGTCGAGGTCTCCCCGGCCTCAGCTGTCGCCTTCTCTTTCTGCCAGGAACTTTTCGAACTCGCGGCCGATCTCGTCCGCCGAGGGGATGTCCACCGGCTCGGCGAGCATGTTGCCCCGGGTCTCGGCGCCCGCGACCGCGTCGTACTGGTGCTCCAGGCCCTCGACGAGCGCGGTGAGGTCCTCGTCGCCCTCGCGGATCTGCCGGTCGATCTCCGTCTGCGTGCGGTGGGCGTCCGAGCGCAGGGCGTGGGCGATGCCCGGGAGCACCAGTCCGGTCGCCGCCGTGATGGCCTCCAGGACCGTCAGGGCCGCGTCCGGGTACGGGGAGCGGGCGATGTAGTGCGGGACGTGGGCGGCCACGCCGAGGACGTCGTGCCCGGCCTGGAGCAGGCGGTACTCGACGAGGGACTCGGCGCTGCCGGGCACCTGCGCCTCCTCGAACGGGCTGCGGTGGCCCGGGACGAGGTCGGTGCGGTTGCCGTGCGGAGTGAGGCCGACGGGCCGGGTGTGCGGGACGCCCATCGGGATGCCGTGGAAGTTCACCGACAGACGGACGCCGAGCCGCTCCACGATCTGCTTGACGGCCGCGGCGAAGCGTTCCCACTCCACGTCCGGCTCGGGGCCGGACAGCAGCAGGAACGGCGCTCCGGTGGCGTCCTGGACCAGCCGCACCTCGATGGCGGGGTCCTCGTAGTCGCTCCAGCGGTCGCGCTTGAACGTCAGCAGCGGGCGGCGGGCGCGGTAGTCCACGAGCCGGTCGTGGTCGAAGCGGGCGACGACCTGGTGGGGCAGCGAGTCGAGCACCCGGTCGACGATCTGGTCGCCGGTCTCGCCCGCGTCGATGTATCCGTCGAAGTGGTAGAGCATGACAAGACCGGCCGACTCCTGGGCCAGCGCCATGTCGACGACGGCCAGCCCCTTCGGCTCCCATGCGTACAAGCCCTGCGGATCAAGCACAGTGACCGCTCCTCCTCGTGTTCATACGCCACAACGCCGTTGCGGGCACGGGCATTCCCGGAGGAGGGGAATTTCGATCTTGCCGGCCGGGGCGACGCCCTTCTTGAGGGGCGCGGGGAACGGCGCGACAAGCCCCCACCGGCCGGCAGCCGAGAACCGAGCCGGCGCACGCCGAGGGCCCGCACCTGGAAAGGTGCGGGCCCTCGGTCAGGAACAGCTACTGCTCAGCGAGCGTCAGCTCTGCCCACCGGCCAGCTTCTCGCGAAGCGCGGCCAGCGCCTCGTCCGAGGCCAGCGCGCCGGAGTTGTCCGGGCCCTCGGAGGAGTACGAACCGCCACCGCCGGACGCGGCCGGAGCGGCGGCCTCGCCACCCTCGGCAGCCGCCTGGGCGTCCGCCTCGCGCGACTTGATGACCTGCGCCTGGTGCTGCTCGAAGCGCTGCTGCGCCTCGGCGTACTGGCGCTCCCACTCCTCGCGCTGCTTCTCGTAGCCCTCGAGCCAGTCGTTGGTCTCGGGGTCGAAGCCCTCGGGGTAGATGTAGTTGCCCTGGTCGTCGTAGGACGCGGCCATGCCGTACAGGGTCGGGTCGAACTCGACCGCGGACGGGTCGGCACCGAAGGACTCGTTGGCCTGCTTCAGCGAGAGGCTGATGCGACGGCGCTCGAGGTCGATGTCGATGACCTTGACGAAGATCTCGTCGTTGACCTGGACGACCTGCTCCGGGATCTCCACGTGGCGCTCGGCCAGCTCGGAGATGTGGACCAGACCCTCGATGCCCTCGTCCACGCGGACGAACGCACCGAACGGAACCAGCTTCGTGACCTTGCCGGGCACGACCTGGCCGATCTGGTGGGTGCGGGCGAACTGCTGCCACGGGTCTTCCTGGGTCGCCTTCAGCGACAGGGAGACGCGCTCGCGGTCCATGTCCACGTCGAGGACCTCGACGGTGACTTCCTGGCCGACCTCGACAACCTCGGACGGGTGGTCGATGTGCTTCCAGGACAGCTCGGAGACGTGGACCAGGCCGTCGACGCCACCCAGGTCCACGAAGGCACCGAAGTTGACGATCGAGGAGACGACACCGGAACGGACCTGACCCTTCTGGAGGGTCGTGAGGAACGTCTGGCGGACCTCGGACTGGGTCTGCTCCAGCCAGGCACGGCGGGACAGGACCACGTTGTTGCGGTTCTTGTCCAGCTCGATGATCTTGGCCTCGAGCTCCTTGCCCACGTAGGGCTGAAGGTCGCGGACGCGGCGCATCTCGACCAGGGAGGCCGGGAGGAAGCCACGGAGGCCGATGTCGAGGATGAGACCACCCTTGACGACCTCGATGACGGTACCGGTGACGATCCCGTCCTCTTCCTTGATCTTCTCGATGGTGCCCCAGGCACGCTCGTACTGGGCGCGCTTCTTCGAGAGGATCAGGCGGCCTTCCTTGTCCTCCTTCTGGAGAACAAGGGCCTCGATCTCGTCACCGACGGCGACGACCTCGTTGGGGTCGACGTCGTGCTTGATCGAGAGCTCGCGGCTCGGGATCACGCCTTCGGTCTTGTAACCGATGTCGAGCAGGACCTCGTCCCGGTCGACCTTCACGATGACGCCGTCGACGATGTCGCCGTCGTTGAAGTACTTGATCGTCTCGTCGATCGCGGCGAGGAAGGCTTCCTCGTTACCGATGTCGTTGACCGCTACCTGCGGGGTGGTGGCGGTGGTCTCGGTGCTGCTCGTCATGTGGGAAAGGGCTCCGGTACGGACATTGAAGTCGTAGGTACTGCTACGCCGGGAGCCCGTTTCGCTCTGCAGAAGCCGGACAGCCAAGGAAGCGCCACACAAGATCGGTGGCGCCTCGACAACCGAGGGGACATACATACAGATGCGAGCGCAGCCTGCTACGTCTGAGGTGCGCAGGCCCGCAGCGCAACTTGTAGCATACGGGGGCAGCCGGGCAGGGTCAATGCGCGAAGCCGCCCACCCGGGGCGCAACACCGCATACCCGGCACAAGTCGTGTCGTCCGAGGCCACGCGGGGCGTGCGACGCCCCTTTCGTGACCCCTCCGGGACCGGCTGGACGGAAGAGTACGACGAGGGAGCCGATCATCCAAGAGCCCGAAGCGTCCGAACCCGAGGCCACCCGGCGTACCGCGGGGGTCACGGAGAGCTCCCGCGCCAACCGTGGCTGGTGGGACCGCAACGCGGACGAGTACCAGACCGAGCACGGCACCTTCCTCGGCGACGACCGCTTCGTGTGGGGCCCCGAGGGTCTGGACGAGGTGGAGGCCGAGCTGCTCGGCCCGCCGGAAGAGCTGAAGGGCAGGGACGTCCTGGAGATCGGCGCGGGCGCGGCACAGTGCTCGCGCTGGCTGGCCGGCCAGGGAGCCCGCCCGGTGGCCCTGGACATCTCGCACCGGCAGTTGCAGCACGCGCTGCGCATCGGCGGCCCCTTCCCCCTGGTGTGCGCCGACGCCGGGGCGCTGCCCTTCGCGGACGGCTCGTTCGACCTGGCCTGCTCGGCGTACGGGGCGCTGCCCTTCGTCGCCGATCCGCGCCTGGTACTGCGGGAGGTGCACCGGGTGCTGCGGCCCGGGGGCCGTCTGGTCTTCTCGGTGACGCACCCGATCCGCTGGGCCTTCCCGGACGAGCCGGGACCGGAGGGGCTGTCGGTGTCGGGTTCGTACTTCGACCGCACGCCCTACGTCGAGCAGGACGAGGAGGGCCGCGCGGTCTACGTCGAGCACCACCGCACGCTCGGCGACCGCGTCCGGGACGTGGTGGCCTCGGGCTTCCGGCTGGTGGACCTCGTGGAGCCGGAGTGGCCGGCCTGGAACACCTCCGAGTGGGGCGGCTGGTCGCCGCTGCGCGGGAACCTGATCCCGGGGACGGCGATCTTCGTGTGCGTACGAGACTGAGTGCGTGATCCGTTACGACGCACTGGACGCCCTGCCCGTACGCGGTGCCCTGCCCGCCCTGGACGACGCCCTGGAGGGGCACGGCACCGCCGTGCTGGTGGCGCCGCCCGGCACCGGGAAGACGACCCTGGTGCCGCTGGCTCTTGCGGGGCTGCTCGGTGAGGGGCCCCGGCGGCGGGTGATCGTCGCCGAGCCGCGGCGGATCGCGGCACGGGCGGCGGCGCGGCGGATGGCGTGGCTGCTCGGCGAGAAGGTGGGCGACAGCGTCGGGTACACCGTGCGCGGGGAACGCGTCGTCGGGCGGCACACGCGCGTGGAGGTCGTCACGACCGGTGTGCTGGTGCAGCGGTTGCAGCGGGACCAGGAGCTGGCCGGTGCCGACGTGGTGGTGCTCGACGAGTGCCACGAGCGGCATCTGGACGCGGACACGGCGGCGGCGTTCCTGTGGGACGTACGGCAGACGCTCCGTCCGGAACTGCGGCTGGTGGCCGCCTCGGCGACGACCGACGCGCAGGGGTGGGCCGAGTTGCTGGGCGGCGCTCCGGTGGTCGAGGCCCGGGGGACGGCGTATCCGGTGGAGGTCGTGTGGGCGCCGCCGGCGCGGCCCGTACGGCCGCCGCACGGGATGCGTGTGGATCCGGCTCTGCTGACGCACGTGGCGTCGGTGGTGCGGCGGGCGCTGGCCGAGCGGGACGGGGACGTGCTGTGTTTCCTGCCGGGCGTGGGCGAGATCGCCCGGGTCGCCGGGCAGCTCGGGCAGCTCGGGGACGTCGAGGTGCTCCAGGTCCACGGGCGGGCGCCCGCGGACGTCCAGGACGCCGTGCTGGCCGGCGGGGAGCGGCGCCGGGTGGTGCTGGCCACGTCGGTGGCGGAGTCGTCGCTGACCGTTCCCGGGGTGCGCGTGGTCGTCGACTCCGGGCTGGCGCGGGAGCCTCGCGTCGACCACGCGCGCGGGCTGAGCGCGCTGACGACGGTACGGGCGTCACAGGCGGCCGGGCGGCAGCGGGCGGGGCGGGCCGGGCGTGAGGCGCCGGGGGCCGTGTACCGGTGCTGGGCGGAGGCCGAGGACGCGCGTCTGCCGCGTTTCCCGTCGCCGGAGATCAAGGTGGCCGACCTGACGGCGTTCGCGCTCCAGGTGGCGTGCTGGGGGGATCCGGACGCGTCCGGGCTGGCGTTGCTGGATCCGCCGCCGGGTGGGGCGATGGCGGCGGCGCGGGACGTCCTGGCGGCGGTGGGGGCCGTCGACCCCGTCGGGCGGGCCACGGAGCGGGGCGCCGCGCTGGCTCGGCTGGGGTTGCATCCTCGGTTGGGGCGGGCGTTGCTGGACGGGTCCGGCTTGGTCGGGGCGGAGAGGGCCGCTGAGGTCATCGCGTTGCTCAGTGAGGAGGCTCCGCGAGAGTACGGGGATGATCTGGCGGGTGCTCTGCGTCGTGCTCGGCGTGGGGGTGACGCCTATGCCTCGCGGTGGCGGAGCGAGTTCCGGCGGCTGCGGGCCGTCGTTTCAGGCGTTTCCCACCCACCCACCGGTATCCCGCATCCAGAGGCACCGGTCGACGCGTGGGCGCACTCCTCGGAGGAACACCAGGTCGGGCTCGTCGCCGCGCTCGCCTTTCCCGAGCGTGTCGCCAAGGTCGACGGTGGGTCGTACCTCATGGCGTCCGGAACCCGTGCCGAGGCCCGAGACGGGAGCACGTTGCGTGGTTCCCCCTGGATCGCCGTCGCCATGGCCGACCGGCCCGTCGGCAAGGGGCACGCGCGCGTGCAGCTCGGGGCCGTCGTCGACGAGGAGACGGCCCGGCTCGCGGCCGGCGCGTTGCTGGACGAGCGGGACGAGGTGCGCTGGGAGGGCGGGGACGTCGTGGCGCGGCGGGTGGAGCGGCTGGGGGCCGTGGAGTTGGCGGTGCGGCCGCTGAAGGACGCCGTTCCCGGGCTCGTGCGCGATGCGCTGCTCGAGGGGCTGCGGCAGGAGGGGTTCGGGGTGCTGCGGTGGTCTCCGGATGCCTTTGTCCTGCGGCAGCGGCTCGCGTTTTTGCGGCTGCACCTCGGTGAACCGTGGCCCGACGTCTCCGACGACGCGCTGCACGCGCGCGTGGAGGAGTGGCTGGAGCCGGAGCTGAGCCGGGCCCGGCGGCGGTCCGAGCTGGCCCGGGTCGACGCCGGGGAGGCGCTTTCGCGGCTGCTGCCCTGGGCCTCCGGGGAGGCCGGACGGCTCGACGAGCTCGCCCCGGAGCGGATCACCGTGCCGAGCGGGTCGAGGATCCGCATCGACTACTCCCGTCCCGAGCAGCCCGTGCTGGCGGTGAAGTTGCAGGAGATGTTCGGGCTCCAGGAGTCGCCGCGGGTCGCGGGGGTGCCGCTGCTCGTGCACCTGCTGTCCCCGGCCGGGCGTCCGGCCGCCGTCACCGCCGACCTCGCCTCGTTCTGGAGGGACGGCTACAAGGGGGTGCGGGCGGAGCTGCGCGGGCGGTATCCGAAGCATCCGTGGCCCGAGGACCCCGCCGAGGCGGAGCCCACGCGGCACACCAGCGCCCGGCTGAGGCGCTGACCGACCGCCCGGCTCAGGCGCTGACCGGTGACGGTTCCGCGGCCTCCGTGGGGGCCGGGCCGGACGGGCGGCGGCTGCGGGCCTCCAGGTACAGCGCGAGGGCCAGCAGCAGGACGCCGAGGGTCAGGGAGCCCCACGGCAGGTAGGACGTCAGCAGCAGGATGAGCAGGCGCTGGGACTTCACCAGGTCGACCGTGTGCGTGATGTAGTCCTCGCGCATCTTCACGTGCCCGGCGAACGCGGTCACCTTGTCGCGGTCACCGAGGAGGGCGCCGCCGCGCAGTTCCTCCTTGTGGACTTCCTCGCCGTAGACCGGGGCGCCGGTGAGGGGTTCGACCCAGAACTTGCGGACCGTGGTGTACCAGCGGGTGGTGCCGGTCTCGGCGACCGCCTCGGGGGTGAGGCCCTCGACGGGCAGCGTCTTCGGGATCCGCACCTTGGTCCAGGGGATGGTCTGCTCGAAGTAGTAGACCTCAAGGCCGCGGAAGTCCTGGGTGCCCTCGTAGTGAATGGGGGCGGTGACGCGGGCCTGGGCGTCGAAGTACTCGTAGTCCCGCTTCTCCGTGAGGAACGGCCATTTGAACTCGATGCCCTCGCGGCGCACCGGGTCGCCGTCGACCGTCTCGCCGGTGGCGTGGACGGGTTCCTGGGTGTGGGCGTCGAAGATGTAGCGCTCGGGGATCTTCGACACCATCTCGCCGTCGGGGCCGACGACGTAGGACAGGCCGTCCCAGACGACCACGTCACGGCCCGCCGACTCCTCGATCCGCTCGGAGGCCTCGACGTTGCCCTTGAGGGTCTGCACGATGGTGACCTTGGGGACCGTGCGGGCCCGCATCGTGCCGTAGTCGAGGAGGGTGGCGTTCTCCGCCTCCAGGACCATGTCCTGGTAATGGTTCGCGGGGACCTTGGCGAGGCGCGGGAAGGCGTACCAGCGCAGCAGCGGGGACAGGGCCGCGAAGAACACGGCGAGGGCGAGCAGGACCAGGCCGGCCTTGCGGCGCATCTCGGCCTCCCTCCCGGGCGGGCGGTCAGGGGTGTGCGGGCACCGTCGTCAGCAGCGGCTTCGGGGACGTCCCGCCCGAGGGGGAGCCGAGAGCGGTCAGCGTCAGGACCACGGCGAACGCGACGGCGAGACCGGTCGCGGCGGCGACGAGTGCGCGCATACGGGGCCTCCCCACGGTTGTACTGATACACCGTCAGGTTTCTCGGCACCGTAGCAACGTGCGGCGGAGATGAGAACACGTTGCACACACAACGACGCTCCTCCGACACCAACGGCGCCCCTCTTTGAAGAGGGGCGCCGTGAGTGCTGCTTGAGAGCTACGCGCTCGGACTGGCCGAAGGGCTCGGCGACGACGTCCCGGCGGCCGCCACGGTCAGTTCGACGGTGAGGGTCGCCCCGCCCTCGGTGTTGACGCGCAGCAGGAACGTGCCGGTGGTGTCGTCCGCGTAGAGCTTCGGCAGCTTCAGCAGGCCCTTCGGGTCCGTCCTCAGGCCCGTCAGGACACGTACGGGCTTGCCGTCGGCGTCCTTGAAGTAGGGGCCCTTGTCGTTGGCGGTCGGATCGTCCGCCGACTTGATCAGCGTGGCGGTGGCCGCGACGCCGTCCGCGACGGCGCCCCTGTACGTGGCCTTCACCTCGACCTGGTTCGCGAACTCGCCGCCCGGGGTGCAGGTCAGCGGGGCGTCACCGGTGCGGGCGAGGGTGTCGGCCGCGCGCTCGGTGACGGTGGCCGTGTAGTCGAGGCCCGCGATCGTGCGGCCCACGACGGTGGCCCGGACGGTGACGTCACCCGTCTTCTCCCCCGCCTGCAGTGCGGGTGCGACGGCCACTCCGGAGCTGTTGGTGGACACCGTGGCCACGCTCTCGCCGTTCGTGAACGTGGTGTCCGTGTCGCCGACGATCGTGAAGCGGATCCTGACCTTGGCGACGGCCTTGCCGGCCTTCGTCTCGGCGCGGGTGCTGATCCGCTTGGTGAACGCGTCGCCCGCCATCGCGGTGAGCTTCGCGGTCCCGGCGTCCTCCAGGTGGTGCACCGTGTCGGTGGGCGTGGGCGGCGTGGAGGGCGGCGCGCTCGGGGATCCGGGCGGTGTGGTGGGCGGCTTCGGGGTCGTCGTGCCGCCCCCGGGCCTGCCGGGCTTGTCGGGCCTGGGGCTGGGCTCGGGCTTCGAACCACCCGTACCCGGCGTGCCCGGCGCGGAGGGTGAGGGGCGCGCCCCGGCCGCCTCGTCGCTGCGGTTGTCGGGCAGCGTGCCGGTGCCGTCGGGGACCTCGTGCGTGCCCTTGCGGTAGTACTCCAGCCACCGCATGACCAGGTTCAGGTACTCACGCGAGTTGTTGTAGCTGAGGATCGCGCGGTCGAGGTCGTTCTGGTCGGACAGGTCCCAGTTGTTGCGGCACAGGTAGTGGCCTGCGGCGAGGGCGGCGTCGTAGACGTTGTTGGGGTCCTTCTTGCCGTCGCCGTTGCCGTCGCGACCCGCCCACGCCCAGGTGGAGGGGATGAACTGCATGGGGCCGACGGCCTGGTCGTAGCTGCTGTTGCCGTCGTACGCGCCGTTGTCGGTGTCCTTGATGAGGGCGAAGCCGTTGCCGTCGAGCTGCGGTCCGAGGATCGGCGAGACGGTGGTGCCGTCGGCGGTGACACGGCCGCCGCGGGCCTGGCCCGACTCCACCCGGCCGATGGCGGCGAGGAGTTGCCAGGGCAGGTTGCAGCCGGGCTTGGAGTCGCGCAGCGCGGCCTCGGCCTTCTTGTAGGCGTCGAGGACGGTCGCGGGGATGCCCGCCTCGGTCGTGCCGGAGGGGGTGGGGCCCGGTCCGGTGCTCGGTGACGGGCTCGGGCTGTTGAGCGGCGGCAGGTCCGTGTAGTACGGCGAGTTGCCGGTGGCGCTGCCGTCGGAGGCACTCGCGTCGGGTGAGGGTGCGGCGTCCGCGGCCGTCTGTCTGCCGTGGTCGTTCACGCCCGGAGCCTGGGAGGCGGACAGGGCCGCGACCGCGACCGCGGCCACGGCGGTGGTAGCCGCCCCCTTGCGCAGCCTCCTGCCGAATTGCGCCGCCATAGAGTGAACCCCTCCCGTGGACGCCCGAGCGCCCGTCTCTGTCTGTCGCGCGCTTCTGTTGCGTACGCGTACTTCTGTTGCGCTCGCTCTGTTGTGACGATCGACCGGCCCGAGTGGTTGCCCCCCACGGGCCTGTCTCCTGCCACCGGCACGGTGACCCTGGCGACCCTACGACAACTTCCTTTGCTCGGGCACCCGTTCGTGCCCGTTTTTCACCGGTTGGTCATGCGGTGAGCGCGGTGGTCGGCCGGTGTTCGGCATCCCGCATACTGGGCGCTCCGATCGCCCTGGCAACGACCGTCACGAGGAGCCGAGTTGCCGTTCACGCTGAGCCACGCGGCAGCCGTACTGCCCGCCGTACGCGCCGACGGAACCGGCCGGGGCCCGCTGGTGCCCGCCGTGCTCGTGGCGGGTTCCTTCGCGCCCGACATGACCTATTACGCGGCGAGTGCGGTGTCCGGGGCGATGGAGTTCGGTGACGTCACGCACTCGTTCCCGGGTGTGTTCACGGTCGATGTGCTCATCGCCTGGGCGCTGGTGGGGCTGTGGCTGGTGGTGCGCGAACCGCTGGTGGCGCTGCTGCCGCGGGCCCGGCAGGGGCGGGTCTCCACGCTGGTGCGGTGCGGGGCGCCACGCGCGCGTGTGCGGCCGTCCCTGGTGCTGCGGTGGTACGTGTCCGCGGTGCTCGGCGCGCTGACACACGTGGTGTGGGACGCGTTCACGCACCTCGACCGGTGGGGGATGCGGCTGTTCCCGGTGCTGGGCCGGGAGGTGGCGGGTTCACCGCTGTACTGGTACTTGCAGTACGGCGGTTCGGCGGTGGCCGCTGTCGTGATCGCCGTGTTCGTGGCGCAGGCCGTGCGGCGGGCGCCGGAGCGCGAGCCGGTGGGGGTCCCGGCGCTGTCGGTACGGGACCGGTGGCTGGCCGGTGCGGTGATCGGCGGCCTCGCGCTGGTGGGGGCGGTGCAGCGGGCGTCGCGGTGGTGGGCCTACTGGGGTTCGAGCGCGAAACCGTGGGAGATCATTCCGACGGTGTGCTTCGGGGCGGGCGCGGGGCTCGTCCCGGCGCTGCTGCTGTACGCCGTGGGCGTCAGGGCGTGGCGTCCGGCTCCGGGCCCGGCCCCGGGCGGTCCTGGCCGCGTCGATGACGCGGAGCCGAGCCGGTCGGCCGCTCACTGAGGGGCTCGGTCGTCGTGATGTACACCGTGATGGTGGTGTGCGCAGGGCGGGGCCGTGGGAGCAGGGTGAGGACGAGCGTCAGGTAGCTGCGGGCCAGGTCCGCCCAAGGGCGGCCGGTCCTGCCGGCGCGGTCGGCACCGCCTGGGTGCCGGACGGCAGGGGCTGTGCCCCCGGTGTGCCCGAGGACGGCGGACACGTCGCCGGCGCCGGTGAGACCCGGGACGGCCGTCACGTCGACGGCGCCGGTGCGACCGGTCGCGGCGGGCACCTCGGCGGCGCGCGTGGGATCGGCCGGCCGCCAGCGGTCGGCCAGGCGCCGCCGGAGGCCCGCCGTCGTGTGGCGCAGGACCGCGGTGAGGGTGGCGGGGACGCGGACCGTGCTCGCGGCGGCCGCGAAGGGCGGGACCGGCGGGGGTGCCACGCCTGGGGCCCTGCGACGGAGGAACGTGCGTATACCCATGCCCGCATCTTTCCGACCGCCGGGGGCGGGGGCCCTTTCTCGGGGGCCACGCGAGTGATGGTTTCCGCGGGGTTCCGCGGGGCCGGGGTGGCGGGCCGACGGGGGTGCGCCGGCTCCGGCTCGGCCGACGGCACCCCGCCTCGTCTCCTCCGGAGCTGCTCGGCGCGCCGCTCCGGAGCGGCGCGCAGCGCTCCCAACTAGTGCGCCGCCGACTCCCAGTCCGGGCCCGCGCCCACCGAGACGCCCAGGGGGACGCGGAGGTGGACGGCGTTCGCCATCTCGCGGCGGACGAGCTCCTCGGCGGCGGCCCGCTCCCCGGGGGCGATCTCCAGCACGATTTCGTCGTGGACCTGGAGCAGCATGCGGGAGGCGAGCCCGGCGTCCTTCAGCGCGCTGTCCACCTTGAGCATGGCGATCTTGACGATGTCGGCCGCCGTGCCCTGGATGGGCGCGTTGAGGGCCATCCGCTCGGCCGCCTCGCGGCGCTGGCGGTTGTCGCTGTTGAGGTCGGGGAGGTAGCGGCGGCGTCCGAAGAGCGTCGCCGTGTAGCCCGTCGCCCGGGCCTCGTCGACCGCACGGCGCAGATAGTCCCGCACGCCGCCGAACCGCTCGAAGTAGGCGTCCATCAGGGCACGGGCCTCCGCCGCCTCGATGTTCAGCTGCTGGGAGAGGCCGAAGGCCGAGAGACCGTAGGCAAGGCCGTACGACATGGCCTTGATCTTGCGGCGCATCTCGGCGTCCACGGCGTCCGGCTCGACCGCGAAGACCTGGGAGGCGGCCGTGGTGTGCAGGTCCTCGCCGGAGGTGAACGCCTCGATCAGGCCCTCGTCCTCGGAGAGGTGGGCCATCACGCGCAGCTCGATCTGGCTGTAGTCGGCCGTCATCAGGGACTCGAAGCCCTCGCCGACGACGAAGCCCCGGCGGATCGCGCGGCCCTCGTCGGTGCGGACGGGGATGTTCTGGAGGTTCGGGTCGGTCGAGGACAGGCGGCCGGTGGCGGCGACCGTCTGGTTGAACGTGGTGTGGATCCGGCCGTCCGCGGCGATCGTCTTGATCAGGCCCTCGACGGTGACGCGGAGCTTGGCCTGCTCGCGGTGGCGGAGCATGATCACCGGCAGCTCGTTGTCCGTCTGCGTGGCGAGCCAGGCGAGGGCGTCGGCGTCCGTGGTGTAGCCGGTCTTCGTGCGCTTCGTCCTGGGCAGCGCCAGCTCGCCGAAGAGGACCTCCTGGAGCTGCTTGGGCGAGCCCAGGTTGAACTCGTGCCCGGCTGCCGCGTGGGCCTCCTTCACCGCCTGCTGGACGGCACCGGCGAACATCTGCTCCATGGCCTCCAGGTGCGGCCGGTCGGCGGCGATGCCGTGCCGCTCCATGCGGGCGAGCAGCGCGGACGTGGGCAGCTCCATGTCGCGCAGCAGGTCGGCGGCGCCGACGTCCTCCAGCCGGCTCTCGAAGGCCTCGCCCAGGTCGAGGACGGCGCGGGCCTGGATCATCAGGGCCTCGGCCTCGGCACCATCGTCCGCGCCGAAGGCGAGCTGCCCGTCGGCCGCGGCGGCGGGGGCCAGCTCGCGGTGCAGGTACTCCAGGGACAGCGCGTCCAGGTCGAAGGAGCGGCGGCCGGGCTTGACCAGGTAGGCGGCGAGCGCGGTGTCCATGCGCACGCCCTCGACGCTCCAGCCGTGCTCGGCGAAGACGCGCATGGCGCCCTTGGCGTTGTGGAAGATCTTGGGCCGCCCGGCGTCGGCGAGCCAGGCCGCGAAGGCCGTCTCGTCGGCCTCGTCCAGCTGGGAGGGGTCGAACCAGGCGGCCGCTCCGCCGGGCGCGGCGAGCGCGACCTCGGCCACCGAGCCCGTGCCCAGCGCCCAGGCGTCGACCGTGGCGACGCCGAGGGGCTGGGTGCCGTGCTCGGTGAGCCAGCCGGCCAGCTCGCCCGTGCCGAGCACCGTGCCGTCCAGCTGCACGCCGTCCGTGCTGATGGGGGTGGTCTCGGCCTCCTCGGCGCCGGGGTCGACGGCGAACAGCCGCTCGCGCAGCGAGGGGTTGCGGATCTCCAGGGTGTCCAGGACCATCGCGACGGCCTTGCGGTCGTACGCGGTCCGCTCCAGCTCGGCGACGCCCTTGGGCAGCTCGACCCGGCGCTCCAGCTCCGTGAGCCGGCGGTTGAGCTTGACGGCCTCCAGGTGATCGCGGAGGTTCTGCCCGGCCTTGCCCTTGACCTCGTCCACGCGCTCGACGAGCTCCGCGAAGGAGCCGAACTGGTTGATCCACTTCGCGGCGGTCTTCTCGCCGACGCCGGGGATGCCGGGAAGGTTGTCGGAGGGGTCGCCGCGCAGGGCCGCGAAGTCCGGGTACTGCGCGGGCGTCAACCCGTACTTCTCGAAGACCTTCTCGGGGGTGAAGCGGGTCAGCTCGGAGACGCCCTTGGTCGGGTACAGCACGGTCGTGTGCTCGCTGACCAGCTGGAAGGAGTCCCGGTCGCCGGTGACGATCAGCACCTCGAAGCCCTCGGCCTCGGCCTGTGTGGCGAGGGTGGCGATGACGTCGTCCGCCTCGAAGCCGTCGACCGCGAAGCGGGCGGCGCCCATCGCGTCGAGGAGCTCGCAGATCAGCTCGACCTGGCCCTTGAACTCGTCGGGGGTCTTGGAGCGGTTCGCCTTGTACTCCGTGAACTCCTGCGACCGCCAGGTCTTGCGGGAGACGTCGAAGGCGACCGCGAAGTGCGTGGGCGCCTCGTCGCGCAGCGTGTTGGCCAGCATCGACGCGAAGCCGTAGATCGCGTTCGTCGGCTGGCCCGTCGCGGTGGTGAAGTTCTCCGCGGGCAGCGCGAAGAACGCTCGGTAGGCCAGCGAGTGCCCGTCCATGAGCATCAGTCGCGGGCGGCTGCCGCCGGAGGTCTGGTCGGTCGTCTTCGATGCTGTCTCTGCCACGCCCCCGATCCTGCCACGCCCCACTGACACTCGGCCCCGGCCCCGGCTCCGACCGCGCATGCGCCGGGGCGGGCCGTCGCCCCCAGCCCTCCCCCACCGGGTGTCACCGCCGCGTGGGAGGATCGGAGATGTACCTCACAGTGCAGTGGAAGAGGAGCGTGCGATGGCGACGAAGCCGCCCAAGAGTGATCCGGTTCAGGACGCGCCGCAGGTCGCCGGGCCGAAGCACGCGGCAGCGGGCCTGCCCGCGATCGGGCACACGCTGCGGGTCGCCCAGCAGCAGATGGGTGTGAAGCGCACGGCGCTGACGCTGCTGAGCGTGAACCAGAAAGACGGCTTCGACTGCCCCGGCTGTGCCTGGCCGGAGCCGGAGCACCGGCACAAGGCGGAGTTCTGCGAGAACGGCGCGAAGGCCGTCGCCGAGGAGGCCACGCTGCGCCGGGTCACGCCCGAGTTCTTCGCCGCGCACCCGGTCGCCGACCTGGCCGGGCGCAGCGGCTACTGGCTGGGCCAGCAGGGGCGCCTCACCCACCCCGTCCATCTCCCCGAAGGCGGCACGCACTACGAGCCAGTGACCTGGGAGCGCGCCTTCGACATCATCGCCGAGGAGATCGCCGCCCTCGGCTCCCCGGACGAGGCCGTCTTCTACACCTCGGGCCGCACCAGCAACGAGGCCGCGTTCCTGTACCAGCTGTTCGCCCGCGAGCTCGGCACGAACAACCTGCCCGACTGCTCGAACATGTGCCACGAGTCGTCCGGCTCGGCCCTGTCGGAGACGATCGGCATCGGCAAGGGCAGCGTCCTGCTGGAGGACCTCTACAAGGCCGACCTGATCATCGTCGCCGGCCAGAACCCGGGGACGAACCACCCGCGCATGCTGTCCGCCCTGGAGAGGGCCAAGGACAACGGGGCGAGGATCATCAGCGTCAACCCGCTGCCCGAGGCGGGCCTGGAGCGTTTCAAGAACCCGCAGACCCCGCAGGGCATGCTCAAGGGTGCCGCGCTGACCGACCTGTTCCTCCAGATCCGCATCGGCGGCGACCAGGCCCTGTTCCGTCTCCTCAACAAGCTGATCGTCGAGACGGAGGGCGCGGTCGACGAGGCGTTCGTGCGGGAGCACACGCACGGGTACGAGGAGTTCGCCGCGGCCGCCCGCGCCGCCGACTGGGACGAGACGCTCGCGGCGACCGGCCTGACCCGGGAGGACATCGAGAAGGCCCTCCGGATGGTCCTCGCCTCCGAGCGGACCATCGTCTGCTGGGCGATGGGGCTCACCCAGCACAAGCACTCGGTACCGACGATCAAGGAAGTGGTCAACTTCCTTCTCCTGCGTGGCAACATCGGCCGCCCGGGCGCGGGCGTGTGCCCGGTGCGCGGCCACTCGAACGTGCAGGGCGACCGCACGATGGGCATCTTCGAGCGCCCCGCCCCGGCGTTCCTGGACGCCCTGGAGAAGGAGTTCGGCTTCGCCCCGCCGCGCGAGCACGGCTTCGACGTCGTACGCGCCATCCGCGCCCTGCGCGACGGTGAGGCGAAGGTCTTCTTCGCCATGGGCGGCAACTTCGTCTCCGCTTCCCCGGACACGGAGGTCACCGAGGCGGCCATGCGGCGGGCCCGGCTGACCGTGCACGTGTCGACGAAGCTGAACCGCTCGCACGCGGTCACGGGCGCGCGTGCCCTGATCCTCCCGACCCTCGGCCGCACCGAGCGGGACCTCCAGGGCAGCGGCGAGCAGTTCGTGACCGTCGAGGACTCGATGGGCATGGTGCACGCCTCCCGGGGCCGGCTGGAGCCCGCGAGCCGGCACCTGCTGTCCGAGACTGCCATCGTCTGCCGCCTGGCCCGTCGCGTGCTGGGCGAGAACAGCGCCACGCCCTGGGAGGAGTTCGAGAAGGACTACGCGACGATCCGGGACCGCATCGCGCGCGTGATCCCCGGCTTCGAGGACTTCAACGCGCGCGTGGCCCGCCCCGGCGGCTTCACTCTCCCGCACGCCCCGCGTGACGAGCGGCGCTTCCCCACGGCCACCGGCAAGGCCAACTTCACCGCCGCGCCCGTGGAGTACCCGGAGCTGCCCGAGGGCCGCCTGCTGCTCCAGACGCTGCGCTCGCACGACCAGTACAACACCACGGTCTACGGCCTCGACGACCGTTACCGGGGCATCAAGAACGGCCGCCGCGTGGTGCTGGTCAACCCCGAGGACGCGCGGGCCCTGAAGCTGGCGGACGGCGAGTACGTCGACCTGGTCGGTGAGTGGAAGGACGGCGTGGAGCGCAGGGCGCCCGGGTTCCGCGTCGTGCACTACCCGACGGCCCGGGGCTGCGCCGCCGCCTACTACCCGGAGACCAACGTACTGGTGCCGCTGGATGCCACGGCGGACACCAGTAACACCCCGGCCAGCAAGTCCGTCGTGGTGCGTCTGGAACAATCGGCGACCGACTGAGCGTTTGCTCAGCCACAGTGGTAACCGCATGATCTGGACGAACGGAGACCGGGCCCCATGGGTGAGCAGCAGCATGTGAAGTTCCCGCAGGAGGTCATCGACGAGTACGCCGCTCTCGGCGTGGACCTCTTGGCCCTGTTCTCCGCGGGCCACCTCGGGACCCGGATGGGCGTCCAGATCGTCGAGGCGTCGGCGGACCGGGTCGTCGGGACGATGCCGGTCGAGGGCAACACCCAGCCCTACGGGCTGCTGCACGGCGGCGCCTCCGCGGTGCTGGCCGAGACGCTCGGCTCGGTCGGCTCGATGCTGCACGGCGGCAGCTCCAAGATCGCCGTGGGCGTCGACCTGAACTGCACCCACCACCGCGGCGTACGCTCCGGCCTCGTCACCGGCGTGGCCACGCCGGTGCACCGGGGGCGCTCGACCGCCACGTACGAAATCGTCATCACGGACGAAAGCGACAAAAGGGTGTGCACGGCCCGGCTGACCTGCCTGCTGCGCGACGTGAACCCGCGCGACGAGCAGCTCATCCGCGCCCCGAGCTGACCGACGTAGGGAAAACCCTGGAGGGGCGGGCGCGCTCTTGTCGCGGCCGCCCCCGCGCGCTTCACTGACGCTCCACCCCCACAGGAGAAGACCCGTCCCACCCCTAGAAGGGTTTCTCTTGACCTCCGTACGTGCCCTCGCCGTCACGGCCGCGGCCGGTGCCGCCGTGCTCGCCACCGCGCTGCCGTCCTCCGCCATCAACTCCTACAACGCGACACCCGCCCCCGAACGCACCGAGGTCGGCGCGCTCGTGGCCACCTGGGACAACGACGGCGACCCCGCGACCCCCGACCGGGTCGACTGGGTCTGCTCCGGCACCATGATCGACGCGGACACCTTCCTGACCGCCGCGCACTGCACCTCCGACTGGCCCGACGACGTGCGGTTCTACGTGTCCCTGGACCAGGACGTGCAGTCCGGGCTCGACGCGGCGGCGAAGAAGTACCCGGGCGACCCGGCCGCGCAGGCCGCCGCCGTCGCCGTCCCGGGCACCGCCCACACGCACCCCGGCTACCCGGGACCGGCCTCCGACACCCACGACATCGCGGTGATCGAACTGCCCGCCGCCAAGGTCAAGGCCCGCTGGAGCTTCACCCCGGCCACCCTGCCCACGGCGAACCAGCTCGGCAGACTCGGCCCGCAGGGGCTGAACGCCACCGACTGGCTCGTCGCCGGCTACGGCACCCAGGAGGCCGTCAACGGCCCCGGCGGCCAGACCCACCCCGGCGGCGGCGTCCGCATGAAGGCACCCGTCACCTTCGACGCCCTCAACGACTCCTGGGCCCGGCTGGCGATGACCGCGCCGCAGGGCAACGGAGGCGCCTGCTACGGCGACTCCGGCGGCCCCAACTTCGCCTTCATCGGCGGACGGAGGATCCTCGCCTCCACCACCATCACCGGCGACACCCCCTGCTACGCGACCAACGTGACGTACCGCCTGGACACTCCCGGCGCCCGCGCCTTCCTCTCGCCGTTCGTGAAGCTGCCGTAGCCCCGCGCCGCCAGCCACCGGCCACCCGGCACGACCGACCGCCCCGCCGCCCCGGGCACCGCCCGGAGCGGCGGGGCGCTGCGCTGCACGGGCCCGGGGAACCGTCAACTCCGCGGAAGCGGACGAGAGTTACGCGGAAACAGACGAGTGTGACGACGCCAGCGGCAGTCAGGACGTCGTCCGCGCCGACGCGGCACGCCCGACCGGCCGGCGCCCCGGCCGCCCGAGCCGGCACCCGCCCCCACCCCCGCCCCCGCACCGGCCCGCCGACGCCACCGCCTGGCTTGACCTCGTCCTCACCGAACCCTCAACTTCCCCCGGCGAAAACCCATGACGTCACCGGCGCCATAACCGTTCCCCCTTGCTCGGAACTCCCCCTGGACGCGGAGATCCCTTCCTCTCTGTAACGCTCCGTAACGCGCGCGCAATACGGCACCGCAGTTTCATCCTCGGCCGCGCCTCCTCCGGGGACCTTTCCCATCCGGCCCGCGCCGCCTGTGCCCCGGCAACCACCACGACCCCAGCCGCGGCCAACCGGAAGTGCACGTTCTCAGAATGCGGACTTCGGAGAAAGCCCATCAAACCCGCCGAGAGGGTCCTCCACCGAAGCCGGGCATCCATCACGTCATAACAAGAAAGTCACAAGCCGCCCCACGCCGCTGACCCTGCCTCCACACCGGGCTTAGAGTCACGGCCAGTCACCGCTCCATCGGGAGTTCGGTACCAGCGCGGCACTCACCCCCCGACCAGGGCGGGCCTGCCTGTGAAAGGACTGATCGTGCGACAGCGTTCCTTGGTGATTCTTACCTCCGTTCTTACGACCGGAGCTCTGACTCTCACCGCCTGCGGCTCCCGAGACGACAGCGGTGACAAGAGCGGAGACAGCGGCGCCGCCACCACACTGACCATCGGCGTGGACGCGCCCCTGTCCGGTGAGAACTCCACCACCGGCCTCGGCATCCAGTACGGCGCTCAGATCGCCGTCGACGACGCCAACAAGAACAACTGGGTCCCGGGCGTGAAATTCAAGCTCAAGGCCCTGGACGACAAGGCACAGCCCGCCACCGGCCAGTCCAACGCCACCAGCCTCACCGGCGACAAGACCGCCGTCGGCGCCGTCGGCCCGCTGAACTCCGGCGTCGCCCAGACGATGCAGCAGGTCTTCGCCTCGGCCAACATGGTCCAGATCTCCCCCGCGAACACCGCCCCCGAGCTGACCCAGGGCAAGAACTGGCAGACGGACAAGAAGCGTCCGTTCAAGACGTACTTCCGTACCGCCACCACCGACGAACTCCAGGGCAGCTTCGCGGCCGGCTACGCGTACAACGGCCTCAAGAAGAAGAAGGCCTTCGTCGTCGACGACAAGCAGACCTACGGCGCCGGCCTCGCGAAGATCTTCAACGAGCAGTTCAAGAAGCTCGGCGGCAAGGTCGTGGGCACCGACCACGTCAACACCGGCGACAAGGACTTCGGCTCCCTCGTCACGAAGATCAAGAACTCCGGTGCCGACCTGCTGTACTACGGCGGCCAGTACGACGAGTCCGCGCTGATCACCAAGCAGCTCAAGGACGCCGGCGTCAAGATCCCGCTGTTCGGCGGCGACGGCATGTTCGCCTCCACCTACATCGAGGCCGCCGGCAAGGCCTCCGAGGGCGACCTCGCCACCGCCATCGGCGTCCCCGCCGACACCCTGCCCGCCGCCAAGACGTTCATCCAGACGTACAAGGACAAGGGTTACAAGGGCGACTACGGCGCCTACGGCGCTTACGCCTACGACGCCACCACGGCCATCATCAAGGCCGTCAAGGCCGCGGCCGACGCCAACGGCGGCAAGGTGCCCACCGACATCAACGACCTGCGCTCCAAGGTCGTCGACGGAGTCCAGAAGTCCGACTTCGAAGGCCTCACCGGCAAGATCTCCTTCGACCAGTACGGCGACACCACCAACAAGCAGCTGACGGTGTACCAGGTCGAGAAGGGTGCCTGGAAGGACGTCGAGACGGGCACGGCCGACCTGAAGTAGTCCGGCCCGCCACAACGCCGCACCCACGGGCCGCGCGGGAGGAGGACCCCGACCGCGCGGCCCGTTTTCACACCCCCACACAGCACGCGACCACGCACGCATCCAGTGCACACGACCACCAGCGACATGGAGGCCATGCGGTGAACACCCTGCCGCAGCAGCTGGCCAACGGGCTGCTTCTAGGCTCGATGTACGGGCTGATCGCCATCGGCTACACGATGGTGTACGGCATCGTCCAGCTCATCAACTTCGCGCACGGCGAGATCTTCATGACCGGCGCGTTCGGCGCCCTCACGGTCTACTTCTACATCCTCCCCGACGGCACCTCGATGGTCCTCGCCGTACCTCTGATGCTCCTCGGCGGCGCCCTCGTGGCCATCCTCATCGCCGTGGGGGCGGAACGGTTCGCCTACCGGCCACTGCGCGGAGCACCACGCCTGGCACCCCTCATCACCGCCATCGGCCTCTCCCTGGCCCTCCAGGAGGTCGTCCGCAACTTCTACCCCGGCGCCGACCGCGCCCGCGCCTTCCCGGGCCTCGACGCCACCCACGACATCGGCTCCGTCACCATCAAGGACGCCGACATCTTCCTCATCCTGGCCGCCGTCCTCTGCATGGCCGCCCTCGCCCTCTTCGTGCGCCGCAGCCGCACCGGCCGCGCCATGCAGGCCACCGCGCAGGACCCCGACACCGCGCAGCTGATGGGCATCGACACCAACCGCATCATCGTCATCGCCTTCGCCATCGGCGGCTTCTTCGCCGCCGTCGCGGCCGTCGCCTACGGACTCAAGTACGGCAACGTCGACTACCGCATGGGCTTCCTCATGGGCCTCAAGGCGTTCACCGCGGCCGTCCTCGGCGGCATCGGCAACATCTACGGCGCCATGCTCGGCGGCGTCGTCCTCGGCATCGCCGAGACCCTCGCCTCCGCCTACATCGACGAGATCCCCGGCATGTCGCAGCTCGGCGGCCAGAGCTGGGCCAACGTGTGGGCCTTCTGCCTCCTCATCCTCGTGCTCCTGTTCCGGCCACAGGGCCTGCTCGGCGAGCGCGTCGCGGACAGGGCGTGATCACATGACCGAGACGACCAAGACCCCCGCCCCGGACGCCGTCCCCGCCCCGCCCGCGCTGCGCGGACTCATACCGCTGCCCGCGCCGGCCGCCCGCGCCCTCCTGCTCGCCGGCGGCATCGCCACCGCGGCCTCCGCGTTCCTCGCCTGGACCTGGACCGACGAGTTCCCCGGCGACCTCACCATCAACGGCTACCCCGGCGGCCTTCAGTGGCTCACCTTCACCGCCGGCGTCCTCACCGCCCTGTTCGCCCTCGCCTCGTACGGCATCCGCGGCCTGGGCTGGCTGCTGCCCGCCCGCAACAACGCACCGCTCGTCCTCACCGCCCTCGGCGGCTTCGCCGTCACCTGGTTCACGGTCATCGCCATCAGCGCCGAACTCGGCGGCGTCGTCAACCTCGAACCCGGCGGCTGGATCGCGGCCATCGCCTCCCTCCTGCCCGTCCTCGGCGCCTTCGCCCTCCCCCAGGAGCGCACCGGCACCGACGGCACCAAGGAAGCCCTCAAGGCCTACATCGCCAAGCCCGACCACATCACCGCCGCCCAGGCCACCGCGCCCTGGATCCAGCGGGCCCTGATCACCGTGGTCACCATCATCGGCCTGGGCGTCTTCACCTACGGCATCGACACCGAGTACGGCGAACTCTTCGTCGGCTACCTCTTCGTCGTCGTCTTCGCCATGTGGGCCCTGCACACCGCCGGTCTCCTCGACCGCTTCTCCGCACTGGTCGCGGCCAACCGCAGCTTCACCCTCGCCATGGGCTTCGCCGCGGCCATCGCCTTCCCCTTCACCCAGACCGACGACCACTACGCCAACATCGGCGTCAACATCCTGATCTTCGGGACGGTCGCCCTCGGCCTGAACATCGTCGTCGGCCTCGCCGGCCTCCTCGACCTCGGATACGTCGCCTTCCTCGGCGTCGGCGCCTACACCGCCGCCCTCGTCTCCGGCTCCGAGTTCTCCACCATCTCCGGCGTCCACCTGCCCTTCTGGGCCTCCGCCCTGGCCGGCGCCGCAGCCTCCCTCGTCTTCGGCGTCCTCATCGGCGCCCCGACCCTGCGGCTGCGCGGCGACTACCTCGCCATCGTCACCCTCGGCTTCGGAGAGATCTTCCGCATCGCCGTCAACAACATGGACGGCGACTCCGGACCCGACGTCACCAACGGCCCCAACGGCATCGCCAACATCCCCGACCTGAACCTCCTCGGGTTCGACTTCGGCCAGGCCCACGACATCGGCGGATTCACCCTCGGCCGGTTCGCCAACTACTACCTGCTGATGGTCCTCATCATGGCCATCGTCGTCCTCGTCTACACCCGCGCCGCCGACTCCCGCATCGGCCGCTCCTGGATCGCCATCCGCGAGGACGAGACCGCCGCCACCGCCATGGGCATCAACGGCTTCCGCGTCAAGCTCGTCGCCTTCGCCCTCGGCGCCGCCCTCGCCGGCCTCGCCGGCACCGTCAGCGCCCACGTCACCTACAGCGTGGTCCCCACGCCGTACCAGTTCGCCGGCTCCACCCCACCCAACTCCGCGTTCCTCCTGGCCGCGGTCGTCCTCGGCGGCATGGGCACGGTCGCGGGCCCGCTCCTCGGCGCGGCCCTGCTCTACCTGCTCCCCGAAAAGCTGGTGTTCCTCCAGGACAAGTCGCTCCTCGCCTTCGGCATCGCGCTCATCCTGCTGATGCGCTTCCGTCCCGAAGGCATCATCGCCAACCGCCGGCGCCAGCTCGAATTCCACGAGACCGGCCAACTCGACGTACCCAAACAGACCACGCTGACCGACGAACCGGCCGTCACCAAGGCGGGGGCGTAACCATCATGACCACACCTGTACTCGAAGCACGCGACGTCACGATGCGCTTCGGCGGCCTCACCGCCGTCCGCTCCGTCGACTTCACGGTCAACTCCGGCGAGATCGTCGGGCTGATCGGCCCCAACGGCGCCGGCAAGACGACGTTCTTCAACTGCCTGACCGGCCTCTACGTCCCGACGGAGGGCACGGTCTCCTACAAGGGCACCGTCCTGCCGCCCAAGCCCCACCTGGTCACCCAGGCCGGCATCGCCCGGACCTTCCAGAACATCCGCCTGTTCGCCAACATGACGGTCCTGGAGAACGTCCTCGTCGGCCGCCACACGCGGACGAAGGAGGGGCTGTGGTCGGCCCTCCTGCGCGGCCCCGGCTTCAAGAAGGCCGAACGCGCCAGCGAGGAACGCGCCATGGAACTCCTCCAGTTCATCGGCCTCGACCACAAGCGCGACCACCTGGCACGCAACCTCCCCTACGGCGAACAGCGCAAGCTGGAGATCGCCCGGGCGCTGGCCAGCGAACCCGGCCTGCTCCTGCTCGACGAGCCGACGGCGGGCATGAACCCCCAGGAGACGCGGGCGACCGAGGAACTCGTCTTCGCCATCCGCGACAAGGGCGTCGCCGTCCTCCTCATCGAGCACGACATGCGCTTCGTCTTCAACCTCTGCGACCGCGTCGCCGTCCTCGTCCAGGGCGAGAAGCTCGTCGAGGGCACCTCCGAAGTCGTCCAGGCCGACGAGCGCGTCATCGCCGCCTACCTGGGAGAGCCGTTCGAAGGCGACCCCGGGCAGGCCGAAGCCGCGGAGGTCGAAGCAGCCGAGGCCGCGGCCGAAGCCGCCGCCGACGCGCCCAGCACCGCCAGCAGCACCAAG
The DNA here is from genome assembly GCF_900236475.1 of Streptomyces chartreusis NRRL 3882. GTDB lineage: Bacteria > Actinomycetota > Actinomycetes > Streptomycetales > Streptomycetaceae > Streptomyces > Streptomyces chartreusis_D. Next base: position 6,760,802 of record NZ_LT963352.1, on the reverse strand, counting down.
GGAGAAGCCAAGTGACCGCACTCCTCGAAGTCGAGGACCTCCGGGTCTCCTACGGCAAGATCGAAGCCGTCAAAGGCATCTCCTTCAGCGTCGAGGCCGGCCAGGTCGTCACCCTCATCGGCACCAACGGCGCCGGCAAGACGACCACCCTGCGCACCCTCTCGGGCCTCCTGAAGCCCACCTCCGGGAAGATCATCTTCGACGGCAAGCCCCTGACCGGCGTCGCCGCCCACAAGATCGTCGCCCTCGGCCTCGCCCACTCCCCCGAAGGCCGGCACATCTTCCCCCGCCTCACCATCGCGGAGAACCTCCAGCTCGGCGCGTTCCTCCGCAAGGACAAGGACGGCATCGAGAAGGACATCCAGCGCGCCTACGACCTCTTCCCCATCCTCGGGGAACGCAGGAAGCAGGCCGCCGGAACCCTCTCCGGCGGCGAACAGCAGATGCTCGCCATGGGCCGCGCCCTGATGTCCCGGCCCAAGCTCCTCATGCTCGACGAGCCCTCCATGGGCCTCTCCCCGATCATGATGCAGAAGATCATGGCGACGATCTCGGAGCTGAAGTCCCAGGGCACGACCATCCTGCTCGTCGAACAGAACGCCCAGGCGGCGCTCTCGCTCGCCGATCAGGGCCACGTCATGGAGGTCGGCAACGTCGTCCTCTCCGGGACGGGGCAGGACCTGCTGCACGACGAGTCGGTGCGCAAGGCGTACCTGGGCGAGGACTGAGGTCCGGCCCGCACACAAAAGAGGCCCGCCCCCTTCTAAGGGGGCGGGCCTCGCTCGGCTCTCAGCCCTTGTTGGCCTTCTTCTCCTCGGCGTCCTGGATGACGGCCTCCGCGACCTGCTGCATCGACATCCGCCGGTCCATCGACGTCTTCTGGATCCACCGGAACGCGGCGGGCTCGGTCAGCCCGTACTCGGTCTGGAGGATGGACTTGGCCCGGTCCACGAGCTTGCGCGTCTCCAGCCGCAGCGTGAGGTCGGCGACCTCCTTCTCCAGCTCCTTCAGCTCCGTGAAACGCGAGACGGCCATCTCGATCGCCGGGACGACGTCGGTCTTGCTGAACGGCTTCACCAGATAGGCCATGGCACCGGCGTCCCGGGCCCGCTCCACGAGGTCGCGCTGCGAGAAGGCGGTCAGCATCAGCACCGGCGCGATGCTCTCCTCGGCGATCTTCTCGGCCGCGGAGATACCGTCCAGCTTCGGCATCTTCACGTCCAGGATCACCAGATCGGGCCGGTGCTCACGGGCCAGCTCCACGGCCTGCTCCCCGTCCCCGGCCTCACCGACGACGGTGTACCCCTCCTCCTCCAGCATCTCTTTGAGATCGAGCCGGATCAGGGCCTCGTCCTCGGCGATGACGACCCGCGTCGTCATCGGAGGCACGTGCGACTTGTCGTCTTCAGGCACGTCAACAGGCTGGGGCGACTCGGGGGCGCTCACGTGGGCTCCTTGGTAGGGGCAGGCCGGTACTGCTCCCAAGAGCGTACCTAGCTGCGGTATGGTGGTCAGGCGGAGGGTCGAGGTCAACCTTCGATTCACCGGGCCCCGGTAGCCCAATTGGCAGCAGGCAATGGATTCAAAACCCATACAGTGTCGGTTCGAGTCCGACCCGGGGCACTTTTCCTTCATTTCCAAGGTCACGGTTCACAAGTGGATGTCCACGTTCTCGTGAACCTCGACTTCTTTCTGCGTGTCGTCGTTATCACCGTCCCACAGTGGGCCCTATGTACGACGTCAGCACACGCAAGCGAACGCTCGGCTTGGTGGCCCAGGGCCGCAGCCTGAGTTCGGTGAGCCTGGAGACGGGTATTTCACGCGCTGCGATCCGCTCCTGGCAGAACCGCCTCGAGCCGCTGCCCCGAATCGCGCCCCAAGAGCCGGGGCCGCCCGCCGATGAGTGCGCGTACGCCTACTTACTGGGCCTCTATCTCGGGGATGGCTGCATCAGCGGCCACCCCCGCACCGGCTACTACCTGAGAATCGCGTGCGCGAACTCATGGCCTGGTCTGATCGACGCCTGCGAGATCGCCATGCGTGCCGTGAATCCGACCGGGCGTTCCTATCGCACTCAGGCGCAGGGCTACGTCTCCGTGGTCGGTTACAGCAGACATTGGCCCCGCCTCTTCCCCCAGCACGGCCCCGGCAAGAAGCATGAACGACCCATCGTCCTCGCGCCCTGGCAACAGGCCATCGTCGAAGCCCACCCCTGGGCGTTCATCCGGGGTCTCATCCACTCCGACGGCTGCCGTATCACCAACTGGACGACTCGCACCGTTGCCGGCGAGCGGAAGCGCTACGAGTATCCGCGGTACTTCTTCACCAACGTCTCAGTCGACATCATGCGCCTGTTCACCAGAGCGCTCGACCAGGTGGGCGTCGACTGGAAGCAGGCGAACGCACGCAACATCTCCATCGCCCGCAAAGCCTCCGTAGCCCTCATGGACGACCACGTGGGGCCCAAGTACTGACGCCCTGCTTCGGGCTGTCGTCCTCGCCGATGTGGTGGACGCGGACCAGGTTCGTCGAGCCGGAGACCCCGGGGGGAGAGCCGGCCGTGATGACGACCGTGTCGCCCTTTTGGCAGCGGCCGTAGCGCAGCAGGAGTTCGTCCACCTGGTCGACCATCGCGTCCGTGGAGTCCACGCAGGGGCCGAGGAAGGTCTCGACGCCCCAGGTCAGGCTGAGCTGGGAGCGGGTGGCCTGGTCGGGGGTGAAGGCGAGGAGGGGGATCGGGGAGCGGTAGCGGGAGAGGCGGCGGGCCGTGTCGCCGGACTGGGTGAAGGCGACGAGGAAGCGGGCGCCGAGGAAGTCGCCCATTTCGGCGGCGGCCCGGGCCACCGCGCCGCCCTGGGTGCGGGGCTTGTTGCGTTCCGTGAGCGGCGGGAGGCCCTTGGCCAGGATGTCTTCCTCCGCCGCTTCGACGATGCGGGCCATGGTGCGGACGGTTTCGACGGCGTGTTTGCCGACGCTCGTCTCGCCGGAGAGCATGACGGCATCCGTGCCGTCGATGACGGCGTTGGCGACGTCCGAGGCCTCGGCTCGCGTCGGGCGGGCGTTGTCGATCATCGAGTCGAGCATCTGGGTCGCCACGATCACCGGTTTGGCGTTGCGCTTCGCCAGTTTGATCGCGCGCTTCTGGACGATCGGGACTTGTTCGAGTGGCATTTCGACGCCGAGGTCTCCGCGGGCGACCATGATGCCGTCGAACGCGGCGACGATGTCGTCGATGTTGTCGACGGCCTGGGGTTTTTCGACTTTGGCGATGACGGGGAGGCGGCGGCCTTCCTCGTCCATGATGCGGTGGACGTCCTGGATGTCGCGGCCGGTGCGGACGAAGGAGAGGGCGATGACGTCGAAGCCCGTGCGCAGGGCCCACCGGAGGTCGTCCTCGTCCTTTTTGGAGAGGGCGGGGACGGAGACGGCGACGCCGGGGAGGTTGAGGCCTTTGTGGTCGGAGATGACGCCGCCCTCGACGACCGTGGTGTGGACGCGGGGGCCGTCGACCTCGGTGACTTCGAGGCAGACCTTGCCGTCGTCGACGAGGATGCGTTCGCCGGTGGTGACGTCGTCGGTGAGGCCGGCGTAGGTGGTGCCGCAGGTGGCGCGGTCACCTTCGACGCCTTCTTCGACGGTGATGGTGAAGGTGTCGCCGCGTTCGAGGAGTACGGGGCCTTCGGTGAAGCGGCCGAGCCGGATTTTCGGGCCTTGAAGGTCGGCGAGGGCACCGACACTGCGGCCGGTCTCGTCGGCGGCCTTTCGCACCCGGTGGTAGCGCTCCTCGTGTTCGGCGTGTCCGCCGTGGCTGAGATTGAAGCGGGCTACGTCCATTCCGGCGTCGACCAGGGCTTTGATCTGGTCGTACGAATCGGTGGCGGGCCCCAGTGTGCAGACGATCTTTGCTCGGCGCATGGTCTGAGCCTATGAGTTACCGACTGGTAGAGAATTGGTCGTGAGTGACCACTCAACAGACTTTGCGTGAAACGTTATTGACAAGTGTTGAATTGTGCGGCGGGGTGCTCCGATGAGCACCCCGGGGGAATTCGGTCGGGTTTTCGGAATGCTAGAGCTCCGGCGGCACCATCGTGAAGCGGGCATTGATCTGGGCGTGGACCCGCTGGCGCTGGGGTTCGAGGTCGAGGGGGGCCGCCGGGGCGTTCTCGGCGGCACTGCCGTAGGCGGCCGAGCGGGCGCGGCCGGGGGCCTGCGGGTAGGGCGGCGGTGCGTTCTCGGCGCCGATGTCGGCGAGTTCGACCAGGGCGGAGAGGGTGGTGCCGAGTGCCTCGGCGTACTCGCGGGCGCGCTGGACGGCTTCCCGTACGGCCTTCTTGCGGGCTTCGCGGTGGGCGGGCGAGTCGGGGCGCAGGGCCCACCAGGGGCCGTCGACGCGGGTGAGTTCCAGGTCGGCGAGGCGGGTGGTGAGTTCGCCGAGGGCGGTGAAGTCGGTGAGCTCGGCGGTGACGTGGACGCTGCCGTGGTAGGTGCGGACGCGTTCGCCCCGGCCGTGCTTGGTGAGTTCGGGGGTGATGGAGAAGGCGCCGGTCTCCAGGCGTTCGACGGCGTCGCCGTAGGACTTGACGAGGTCGAGGACTCCGGCGTTGCGGCGGGTGAGGTCGTCGAGGGCGGAGCGGCGGTCGCGGCCGCGGGCGGCGACGGTGATGCCTATGCGGGCGATCTCGGGGTCGACTTCGAGGCGGGCCTCACCTCGGACGGCGATGCGGGGGGCGTCGGGTGTGCCGTAGGGGACGGCGGGCTGGGAGGCGTCTGACGTGGGCGCGGTCATACGCCCCACTCTGTCATGTCTTGGCTGGCCAACGGGGTGGGGCCGGTGAGCCGAGTCATCAGATCGCAACCTGCCGGGGCTGTTGCTTCTGGTCATGACCGGGTCAGAATCTACGCGCGTTATCTACGCGCGTCGTTCACAGATTCCGCGAGGAGAGCCAGACATGCCGTTGAACCGCCGGAAGTTCCTGGAGAAGTCCGCCGTGACCGGGGCGGGGGTGGCGCTGGCCGGTGCGGTCGGGGCGCCGGGTGCGCAGGCGGCCGAGGCGCACGGCGCCGGGCGGGGCGCGAAGCGCTACGCGTTCACCGTGCTGGGGACGACGGACCTGCACGGCAACGTCTTCAACTGGGACTACTTCACGGACAAGGAGTTCGACGACAAGGACCACAACGACGTCGGTCTGGCCAAGGTCTCGACCCTGGTGAACCGCGTCCGTGCGGAGAAGGGCCGCCGCAACACGCTGCTGATCGACGCGGGCGACACCATCCAGGGCACGCAGTTGTCGTACTACTACGCGAAGGTCGACCCGATCACGGCCGAGGGCGGCCCGGTGCACCCGATGGCGCAGGCCATGAACGCCATGGGCTACGACGCGGCGGCGCTCGGCAACCACGAGTTCAACTACGGCATCCCGGTGCTGCGGAAATTCCAGCAGCAGTGCCGTTTCCCGCTGCTGGGCGCGAACGCGCTGGACGCGAAGACGCTGCGGCCCGCCTTCCCGCCGTACAGCATGCACCGGCTGCGCACGCCGTTCGGGCGGGACGTGAAGGTGGCGGTGCTGGGTCTGACCAATCCGGGCATCGCGATCTGGGACAAGGCGAACGTGCAGGGGAAGATGACGTTCCCGGGGCTGGAGGAGCAGGCGGCGAAGTGGGTGCCGAAGCTGCGGTCGATGGGCGCGGACGTCGTCATCGTGTCGGCGCACAGCGGTTCGTCGGGGACGTCGTCCTACGGTGACCAGTTGCCGTACGTCGAGAACGCGGCCGGGCTGGTGGCCGAGCAGGTGCCGGGCATCGACGCGATCCTGGTCGGGCACGCGCACACGGAGATCCCCGAGTACTTCGTGACGAACAAGAAGACGGGCAAGCAGGTCGTGCTCTCGGAGCCGCTGAAGTGGGGGCAGCGGCTGACGCTCTTCGACTTCGAGCTGGTCTGGGAGAAGGGCTGCTGGAAGGTCGAGAAGGTGGGGGCGAAGGTCCTCAACTCCAACACGGTGGAGGAGGACCCGAAGATCACGAAGCTGCTCTCCGACGAGCACGAGAAGGTCGTGGCGTACGTCAACCAGGTCATCGGCACGAACGCGGCGGAGATGACGTCGGCCGAGGCGCCGTACAAGGACGTCCCGATCATCGATCTGATCAACCACATCCAGGCGGACACGGTGAAGCAGGCCCTGGCGGGCACGGAGCACGCCGCGCTGCCGGTGCTGTCGCAGGCGGCGTGCTTCTCGCGGTCCGCCCGGATCCCGTCGGGCGAGGTGACCATCCGGGACGTGGCGGGTCTGTACGTCTTCGAGAACACGCTGGAGGCGCGTCTGATGACGGGTGCGCAGATGAAGGCGTACCTGGAGTTCTCCGCGAACTACTACGTGCGGACGGCGCCGGACGCTCCGGTGGATCCGGCGAAGCTGACCAACGCGAACGGTACGCCGGACTACAACTACGACGTGGTGAGCGGGCTCTCGTACGAGATCGACATCGCGAAGCCGGCCGGTTCGCGGGTGACGGACGTGCGGTTCGAGGGGCAGCCGCTCGCGGACGACGCGAAGTTCGTGTTCGCGGTGAACAACTACCGGGCCAACGGCGGGGGCAACTTCCCGCATGTGGCCGCCGCCCCGGTGCTGTGGTCGAACTCGGAGGAGATCCGCAACACCATGATCTCCTGGGTGAAGGCGAAGGGGTCCATCGATCCGGCCGGGTTCGCGGCGGTGGACTGGAAGCTCACGCGGAACGGCACGCCGGTCTTCTGAGCCGCGGGCTTCGTCACCTCCGGTCGTCGACGAGCGGGGTCAGCGCCGGTGCCTCACGGGGCGGCGGGACCTGCTGCCGCTGTGTGAGGCCGAAGGTGGTGAAGGCGGTGCGGCGCGGGAGCCGGTACGTCTCCCTGCCCGTGAGGGAGTTGAGGATGACCGCGCTGCGCCAGGCGGCGAGGCCGAGGTCCGGGGTGCCGACGCCGTGCGTGTGGGTCTCGGCGTTCTGGACGTACACCGTGCCGGTGACGGCCGGGTCGAGGACGAGGCGGTAGTCCTCGTCGATGCGCGGCCGTTCCTGGCTGTCGCGGCGCATGTAGGGGTCGAGGCCGGCGAGGATCCCGTCGAGGGGGCGTTCGCGGTAGCCGGTGGCGAGGACGACGCCGTCGGTGGTGAGGCGGGAGCGGCTGTCCTGCCGGCCGTGCTCCAGGTGCAGTTCCACCTTGGTGGTCGCGACCCGGCCTGCGGTGCGGACCCGGACGCCGGGGGTGAGGACGGCGTCGGGCCAGCCGCCGTGCAGGGTGCGGCGGTACAGCTCGTCGTGGATGGCGGCGATGGTGGCGGCGTCGATGCCCTGGTGCAGCTGCCACTGCCCGGCGACGAGTCGGTCGCGGGCCGACTCGGGCAGGGCGTGGAAGTAGCGGGTGTGGTCGGGGGTGAAGTGTTCCAGGCCCAGCTTGGAGTACTCCATCGGCGCGAAGGCCTCGGTGCGGCCCAGCCAGTGGAGCTTCTCGCGCCCGGCGGGCCGGTTGCGGAGCAGATCGAGGAAGATCTCGGCGCCGGACTGTCCGATGCCCACGACGGTGACGTGCTCGGCGGCGAGCAGGGCCGCGCGGTGGTCGAGGTAGTCGGCGGCGTGCACCACGGGCACGCCGGGGGCCTCCACGAGGGGCTTGAGGGGGTTGGGGACGTGGGGTTCGGTGCCGATGCCGAGGACGACGTTCCGCGCGTAGGTACGGCCGAGGGCCTCGGCTTCTCCGTCGGCGTCGAGCTGGGTGAAGTCGACCTCGAACAGGTCGCGTTCGGGGTTCCAGCGGACGGCGTCGACCTGGTGGCCGAAGTGCAGCGCCGGGAGGTTCTCGCAGACCCAGCGGCAGTAGGCGTCGTACTCGGCGCGCTGGATGTGGAAGCGCTCGGCGAAGTAGAAGGGGAACAGGCGCTCGCGCGACCTGAGGTAGTTGAGGAAGGTCCAGGGGCTGGTGGGGTCGGCGAGGCTCACCAGGTCGGCGAGGAACGGCACCTGGATGGTCGCGCCCTCGATGAGCAGGCCCGAGTGCCAGCCGAAGGCGGGCTGCTGCTCGTAGAAGGCGGTGTCGAGTTCGCCGAGCGGGTGGGCGAGCGCGGCGAGGGACAGGTTGAACGGGCCGATGCCGATGCCGATCAGGTCGCGGGGTGCGTCCGGTTCGTGGTGCGGGTGCGGGGTGGTCCGGGTGGGGCTCGGCTCGTCGTGCGGCCGGGGACTCGGCACGGGGTTCATCGGGGGGTGTGTCCTTCCACGAGTGTCGCTCGCCGCGCCGCCACGAGGTGCAGCAGCGCGGCCAGGTCGGCGGGCCCGGTGACGGGATTGAGGAGGGTGACCTTCAGCCAGAGCCGGCCGTCGAGGCGGGCCCGGCCGAGGACGGCACGGCCGTCGGTGAGGAGCGCGCGGCGCACGGCGGCCACGGTGTCGTCGGTGGCGCCCGCGGGCCGGAACAGGACCGTGCTGAGGGCAGGGCGGGCGTGGAGTTCGAAGGCGGGGTGCTCGTCGACGAGGGCGGCGAACTCCCGGGCCCGGGCGCAGACCTGGTCGACGAGCGCGCCGAGGCCGCTGCGGCCGAGGGTCCTGAGGGTGACGGCGAGCTTGAGGACGTCGGGGCGGCGGGTGGTGCGCAGGGACCGGCCGAGCAGGTCCGGCAGGCCGGCCTCGGTGTCGTCGGCGGCGTTGAGGTAGTCGGCGCGGTGCCGCAGGGCGGTGAGGTCGCGGCGGTCCTTGACGGCGAGGAGGCCCGCGGCGACCGGCTGCCAGCCGAGTTTGTGCAGGTCGAGGGTGACGGTGTCGGCCGCGTCGAGCCCGGTGAGCCGGGCGCGGTGGCGGTCGCTGAAGAGGAGCCCTCCGCCGTAGGCGGCGTCGATGTGCAGCCGGGCGCCGTGGGCCGCGCAGCGGGCGGCGATCTCGGGCAGGGGGTCGATGAGTCCGGCGTCGGTGGTGCCGGCGGTGGCGGCGACGAGCAGCGGGCCGGCCAGGTGGGAGAGGGCCTCGTCGAGCGCGGCGGGGTGGAGGGTGCCGGCCGGGGCGGGTACCACCACGGGGTCGGGCAGTCCGAGCAGCCAGGCGGCGCGCGGCAGCGAGTGGTGGGCGTTGGCCCCGACCACGAGCCGCACCGAACCGCCGTGCGCCTCCCGGGCGAGGAGGAGGGCGAGCTGGTTGGACTCGGTGCCGCCGGTGGTGATCAGGGAGTCGGGGGCCGTGCCCGGGTCTCCCCCGGGCCCGTGGATCTCGGCGGCCAGCGCCCCCGCGACCAGTGTCTCCAGTTCCGATGCCGCCGGGGCCTGGTCCCAGGAGTCCAGGGACGGGTTGAGGGCCGAGGCCGCGAGGTCGGCGGCTGTGGCGAGGGCGAGGGGCGGGCAGTGGAGGTGGGCGGCGCACCGGGGGTGTGCCGGGTCGGCGGCGCCCTCGGCGAAGGCGCGGACCAGGGTGCGCAGGGCGTGCGGGTCGCCCTCGTCGGGCAGGGCCTCGCCGAGCGCCTCCCGCATCCGCGCCGCGACGACGTCCGGCCCGCCCGCGGGCAGGGGCCCGCCGCGCGCCCGGGCGCCCTCGTCCAGTGCTTCGAGCACGGTGTCGAGCAACGGCCGCAGGGCGCGGGGGCCTTCGGGTCCTGAGGCGAGGGGCGGCGTGCTCATGGGCTGTCCTCCGGGGGGCGGGGCGGGCGCGCCCGAATAGCCCAACGACCGGATGCCGGAGGAGGTGCTTCCGTACGGGGAAACTCGTACGGAACCGCCCGGCCCGGGCCTCGGATCCCAGGTCCTCAGGTCCGCAGGTCCTCAAGTCCTCCGCCCGGGCCGCCGACGGGCGACCGTCCGCGCCCCGGGGACCGGCCCTAGACCTCCTGGTCTCGGCGGACCCGCAGCGCCCTTGCCAGGTCGTCGAGTTGGTCGACGAGTTTGCGGCGCAGCGCCGGGATCGGTGCGGCGTCCCGCAGGCACTCCTGGCCGAGGCGGAGGTTCTCGGGGTCGACGGCGTCGGCGGGGAAGGCCCAGCGGCCGGCGGCTTCGGCGATGGCCGGCCCGCGTCGGTCGGCGAGGTCGACCGCGTCCGTGTAGTAGCGCGGCACGTACGCGCCTACCAGGTCGGCCTGTTCGGGCTGCCAGAAGCCCTGGGCGGTGGCGGTGAACAGGTAGTTGGACAGGTCGTCGGAGCCGAACATCGACTCCCAGGCGCGGGCCTTGGCCTCCGGGTCGGGCAGGGCGGCCCGGCAGCGGGCGGCGCCCTCCAGGCCGGTGGCGCTCGGGTCGCGTTCCAGTTCGGCGGCGATGGCGGCCTCGTCGGTGGCGCCGAGGACGGCGAGCCGGCCCAGGACGCGCCAGCGCAGCTCGGGGTCGAGCTCCGGGCCGCCGGGCACGGTGCCGTCGGCGAGCCAGGCGGCGATGGTGTCCGGGTGGGCGGCGACGTCGATGCGGTGCCGTACGGCGATCAGGCGCAGGCCGGGGTTGTCGCCGTCCTCGGTGCGGCGGATGAGGTCGCGGCACAGCTCGGAGAGCGTGGCGAGCGCGGCGGGCCGCTCCTCGGGCGTGACGTAGCGGTCGGTGATGTACGTGGACGCGAAGGCGAGCACGCCCTGGGCGATCGCGAGGTCGGTCTCCAGCGGGAGATGGGCCCGGGCGGTCTCCAGGTAGGCGGCGGGCGCCAGTTCGCCGTCGCGGACGGCGTCGCGCAGGGCGTTCCACACGACCGCGCGGGTGAGCGGTTCGGGCAGGCCGGACAGGTCCTTGCGGATGGTCTCGAAGGACTCGGGGTCGAAGCGGACCTTGGCGTAGCTGAGGTCGCCGTCGTTGAGGAGGAGCAGCGCGGGGCGCTTGCCGATGGGACGGGCGCCGGTCTGCGGCAGGTCCAGGTGGAGGCGTTCGCGCAGGACGAGCTGCCCGCCGTCGTCGCCGAGGTCCCGGTCGTACAGGCCGGCGGCGATGCGGTGCGGGCGGCTGCCCGTGCGGTCGACGGTGAGGGCGCAGGTGCCGTTCTCCCCGGGGGCGATGCTCGGGGTGAGGGTGTCGACGCCGGTGGTGCGCAGCCAGGCGTCGGCCCAGGCGTGGACGTCGCGTTCGGTGGCGCCGGCGAGGGAGTCGATGAAGTCGGCGAGGGTGGCGTTGCCGAACTTGTGGCGGGCGAAGTGGGTGTTGATGCCGGCCAGGAAGTCCTTCTCGCCGAGCCAGGCGACCAGCTGCCGCAGCGCCGAGGCGCCCTTGGCGTAGGAGATGCCGTCGAAGTTGAGCAGCGCGGCGGCGGTGTCGTCGACGGCCTCGGGGGCGACGGGGTGGGTGGAGGGGCGCTGGTCCGCGTCGTAGCCCCAGGCCTTGCGGTTGACGCCGAAGTCGGTCCAGGTGTCGGTGAAGCGGGTTGCCTCGGTGAGGGTCTGGTAGCCCATGTACTCGGCGAAGGACTCGTTCAGCCAGATGTCGTCCCACCACTTGAGGGTGACGAGGTCGCCGAACCACATGTGGGCCATCTCGTGGGCGACGACCATGGCGCGGGTCTGCCGCTCGGTGTCGGTGACGGCGGAGCGGTAGACGAACTCGTCGCGGAAGGTGACCAGACCGGGGTTCTCCATGGCGCCCGCGTTGAACTCGGGGACGAAGGCCTGGTCGTAGGAGTCGAAGGGGTAGGGCTCGTCGAACTTCTCGTGGTACCGGTCGAAGCACGCGCGCGTGACGTCGAGGAGCTCGTCGGCGTCCGTGTCCAGGTAGGGGGCGAGGGAGCGGCGGCAGTGCAGGCCGAAGGGCAGGCCGCGGTGCTCGGCGCGCACGGAGTGCCAGGGGCCGGCGGCGACGGCGACGAGGTAGGTGGAGATCAGCGGGGTGGCGGCGGCCTTCCAGAGGCCGTCGCCGGTGTGCTCGGTGACGCCGTTGGCGAGGACGGTCCAGCCTTCCGGGGCCTGCACCGACAGCTCGAAGACGGCCTTGAGGTCGGGCTGGTCGAAGGCGGCGAAGACGCGCTGGACGTCCTCCATGAACAGCTGGGTGTAGACGTAGGTCTCGCCGTCGGTGGGGTCGGTGAAGCGGTGCATGCCCTCGCCGGTGCGGGAGTAGCGCATGTGCGCGTGCACGCGCAGTTCGTGTTCGCCGGCGGTGAGGTTCTTCAGGGGCAGCCGGTTGCCGTCGAGGGCTTCCGGGTCCAGAGGTTGTCCGTCGAGGGTGACGGAGCGCAGCTCGGCGGGCTTGACCTCGACGAAGGTGTCCCCGTGCGCGCGGGCGCTGAACCTGATCAGGGTGCGGGAGTCGAAGGTCTCGTCCCCGGTGGTCAGGTCGAGTTCGATCGTGTAGCGGTGGACGTCGAGGAGCCCTGCTCGGGTCTGCGCTTCGTCGCGCGTCAGTACGGACATGCAGGACATGCTGCCTGATGGCACTGGCATGGCACAGAGGCGGATCGGTACGCGCCCAATGTCCGGTCTATGCGCGGTCTTTTTCGAGCTCCCCGGCGTGCGCCCCCGTGGGCCGCTGGGGCGGCACATGCACGTCGGGGTGGGGCAGGGCGGGCCGCTGTGGGTGTGCGGCGGTCTCGGTGTGCTCCCGGACCTGAGCGCGCAGCCGGCGCACCTCCTGCTCCAGGGCGAGGTGGTGCTGGTGGGCGTCGAAGAGGTAGCGGACCTTGGTGCGCAGGGCCCAGGGGTCCACGGGTTTCATGACGAGGTCGGCGACGCCGAGGCCGAAGGCGGCGGTGGTCAGTTCCTGGTCGGGGCCGAAGCCGGTGAGCAGGATCACCGGGATGTGCTGGGTCTGTTCCACGCGCCGCATGTAGCGCACGACCTCCAGTCCGCTCACGCCGGGCATGCGCACGTCGAGCAGGAGCAGGCCTACCTGGCCGCGCAGCACCTGCTTGAGCGCCTCGTCTCCGCTGGTGGCCCGGCCGAGCAGATAGCCCAGCGGGGCCAGGGCGCTCTCCAGCGCGTACAGCGTGTCCTCGTGATCGTCGACGATGAGGATCCTGGTATCCGACGGCATGGCCCGACGCCCCTCCCTCGTGGAGGACCAGAGTAGTCCGGGACACTGACGCGCAGTACTCGTCAGCTGACATGCTGTGCACAGCGCAGCATGCCCCGCGCGGGACGCCGTGTCACTCCCCCGGAGGGTGGTCGCGTGAGGTCAGTCGCGGCCGGGCGCTGTGCCGTTGAGCGTCTCGTCCGCGATGCGTTCGTGGTGGCGAATGACTTCGGCGACGATGAAGTTCAGGAACTTCTCCGCGAAGGCCGGGTCCAGTTTGGCGTTCTCGGCGAGCGCGCGCAGCCGGGCGATCTGGCGGGCCTCACGGGCCGGGTCGGCGGGCGGCAACTGGTGCCGGGCCTTGAGGTGGCCGACCTGCTGGGTGCACTTGAACCGCTCGGCGAGCATGTGGACGACGGCCGCGTCGATGTTGTCGATGCTGTCGCGCAGGCGGGCGAGTTCCGTGACGACGGCAGGGTCGACGTCACCGGTGCCGGTGTTGCTGGTGGTCATGGCAGGTCAGCCTAAGGGGCGCAGGCCCGGCGGCCGCGGGCCGTCTCACGACTCGGCGGTGCTCAGCCGCTTGTCGAAGCCTCGCTCAGCCGCTTGTGGAAGTAGATCTCCTCGTGTCCGCCGGGCACGCCCTCGATGCGGGCCCGTTCCCGGAAGCCGAGCCGCGGGTAGCAGCGGGCGCCTGGAAGCTGTCCGTGGAGACGATCATGTCCGTGCAGCCGCGCCGGACGGCCTCGGCCTCCGCGGCGCGCATCAGCCGGCCGCCCCAGCCGGCGGGCTGCTGGTCCGCGCGCACCCAGAGCATGTCCACGGCAGAGTTCGTCGTCCTGCCCGCCCACCTGGAGCGAGGCGGCGACGGAACGCTGTTCGCTGGTCACGGCCCGGATTCTGTCGGCGGGCGGGAGCGGCGACGACCGGTTTTCGCGGCGGCGGAGCGCCCCTGTGGGCGTCACACTTTCGTACAGTGGAACCGGGTTCAGGGGCGTCTTGGGGGTGAGGCGTGGCGAACGACGGGCCGGTCGAGCACGGCTACCCGCATCTGGAGACGGTGCGGGCGGCCATCACGGCGCTGTACAAGCGACTGTCGTACGACACGATCCAGACGTTCGCGACCAGTGTGCTCCCCGCCGACGTGGCGTTCTGCGACACCGACGACCTGTATCTGGGGGCGCAGCGGGTGGCGCACGAGCTGGTGCGGCACTACCGGCTGCCGGACGCCCGGCTGATCGTGAGCTTCCGGGAGATGCGGCACGCGGCGAACGTCGAGCTCGCGGCCGGGCCGGAGTACTTCGTGGAGCTGAACGACCGGTTCCGTACGCATCGGCGGGACATCGGGGCGGCCCTGGCGCACGAGGTGATGCATGTGTATCTGCACCGCCTCGACCTGTCGTTTCCCGGCGTCCGGGACAACGAGATCCTGACGGACACGGCGACGACGTATCTGGGCGCGGGCTGGCTGCTGCTGGACGCGTACCGGGAGGACCGGGCGTCGTCCCAGAAGCTGGGTTATCTGACGCCGGAGGAATTCGGGTACGTGCTGGCCAAGCGCGCGCTGGTCTTCGGCGAGGACCCGTCGGTGTGGTTCACCAGCCCGCAGGCGTACACGGCGTACGTGAAGGGGATGGAGCTGGCCCGGCGCGATGAGCAGCAGCCGCCGCTGACCGCGGCGGGCTGGGCGGGGCGGCGGCGGTACGCGCGCGACCGGCGGCACGCGCCGGCCGGGCCGCCGCAGCCGGGTGTGCGGTACTCGTTCACTCCCGACGGGGGTGGGCGGCTGCGGGTGTCGTTTCCGTGTCCGACCTGCCATCAGCGGATCAGGGTGCCGGTGCGGGGGCGGGTCCGGGCGCGGTGTGCGTTGTGCCGGAGCGTGTTGGAGTGCGACACGTAGGCATTCCCCAGTGCGCGCGCCTCCGGGTGCGCCTTTCAAGCCGTACGCCACCGTTCAAGTCCCGTACGCCACCGTTCAAGTCCCGTACATCGCCTTGCAAGTCCCGTACACCGCCTTCAAGCTCCGTACACCGGCCCCGGCTCGTCCGCCTCCGCCAGCAGTTTCCGCGCCGCCTCCCCCGCCTCTGCCGGAACCCACCGTTCCCCCTTGTCCGCGCTCGGACCCGGGCGCCAGCCCTCCATCACCGTGATCCGGCCGCCCTCCGCCTCGAAGACCCGGCCCGTGACCCCCGCGCTCGCGGCCGAGCCGAGCCAGACGACCAGGGGGGAGACGTTCTCCGGGGCCATCGCGTCGAAGCCCGAGTCGGGCGCCGCCATGGTTTCGGCGAAGGTCCGCTCCGTCATACGGGTCCGGGCGGCGGGGGCGATCGCGTTGACCTGGACGCCGTAGCGGCGCAGTTCGGCCGCCGCGACCAGCGTCAGGGCGACGATCCCGGCCTTGGCGGCGCTGTAGTTGCCTTGTCCGACCGAGCCGAGCAGCCCGGCTCCGCTGCTGGTGTTGACGATCCGGGCCTCCGGCGGGCGGCCCGCCTTGGCCTCGGACCGCCAGTGCGCGGCGGCGTGCCGCAGGGGCAGGAAGTGGCCCTTGAGGTGGACGCGTACGACGGCGTCGAAGTCGTCCTCGTCGAGGTTGACCAGCATCCGGTCGCGCAGGAAGCCCGCGTTGTTGACGAGCGTGTCGAGCCGGCCGTACGTCTCCAGGGCCGTCCGGACGAGAGAGGCCGCGCCCTCGGTCGTGGCGATGTCGCCGCCGTGCGGCACCGCCTCGCCGCCCGCCGCGCGGATCTCCTCGGCGACACGGGTGGCCGGGCTGCCGGGCCCGGGCATCCCGTCGGCTCCGGGTGTGCCGTCGAGGCCGACGCCGAGGTCGTTGACGACGAGCCGCGCGCCCTCGGCGGCGAAGGCGAGGGCGTGGGCGCGGCCGAGCCCCCGGCCCGCGCCGGTGACGACGACGACCCGCCCGTCACAGATTCCGCTCATCTCAGGTCTCCTTGTGCGCGGTCGAGACGCCCAGGAACGCGGGGCGCTCCCCGCCCCCGTGGACGAGCAGACTCGCCCCGCTGATGTAGGCGGCGGCGTCCGAGGCGAGGAAGACTGCGGCCCGGCCGACGTCGGACGGCTCGGCGAGACGGCCGAGCGGGACGGTGCGGGCGACGGCGGCTACGCCGTCCCGGTCGCCGTAGTGGAGGTGGGACAGTTCGGTGCGGACCATGCCGACGACGAGGGTGTTGACCCGGATGTCGGGCGCCCACTCCACGGCCATCGAGCGGGCGAGGCTCTCCAGGCCCGCCTTGGCGGCGCCGTAGGCGGCGGTGCCCGGGGACGGGCGGCCTCCGCTGACGCTGCCGATCATGACGATCGAGCCCCTGGCCCGCCGTAGGTGCTCGTACGCGGCGAGGGACACGGTCAGCGGTGCCACGAGGTTGAGCTCCACCACGCGCGCGTGCCGGTCGGCGTCGGCGTGGGTGAGCGGGCGGTGGGGGCTGCCGCCCGCGTTGTTGACGAGGACGTCCAGCCGGGGCAGCTCGCCGCACAGCCGCCGGACGGCGTCGGCGTCCCGGACGTCCAGCGGCACGAACTCGGTTCCGGGCACCGGGACTTCCGGTGGGCGGCGGGCACAGACCACGACCTCGGCTCCCGCCCGTGCGAAGGCACGCGCGATGCCGGCCCCGACGCCCCGGGTCCCGCCCGTGACGACGGCGACCCTCCCGTCCAGCTCCATTCGCTGCTACCTTCCACCTAACAAACGTTTGGTGGAAAGGTAGCTGATGCGGCCATGGGTGTCTCCACCTCGTGCGTGGAAAAGGGCATAGCCGTCGTCACGGTCGACTTCCCGCCGGTGAACGCCCTGCCGGTGGCCGGCTGGTTCGCCCTGGCCGACGCGGTGCGCGCGGCCGGGCGCGACCCGGAGGTGCGGTGCGTGGTGCTGAGGGCCGAGGGGCGCGGGTTCAACGCGGGCGTGGACATCAAGGAGATACAGAACGACCCGAACGGCGCGCTGATCGGCGCCAACCACGCCTGCGCGGAGGCCTTCGCCGCCGTGTACGACTGCGCGGTGCCGGTCGTGGCGGCGGTGCACGGCTTCTGCCTGGGCGGCGGTATCGGGCTGGTGGGCAACGCGGACGTGATCGTGGCGAGCGAGGACGCCGTCTTCGGGCTGCCCGAGCTGGACCGGGGTGCGCTGGGCGCGGCCACCCACCTGGCCCGGCTGGTGCCGCAGCACCTGATGCGCGCCCTGTACTACACCTCGCGCACGGCGACCGCGGCCGAGTTGCACGCGCACGGCTCGGTGTGGCGGGTCGTGCCGCGCGGGGAACTGCGCGCTGCAGCCCTGAGGCTGGCCCGCGAGATCGCCGCCAAGGACGGGCGGCTGCTGCGCCTGGCCAAGGCCGCCATCAACGGCATCGACCCGGTCGACGTGCGCCGCAGCTACCGCTTCGAGCAGGGCTTCACCTTCGAGGCGGGCCTCAGCGGGGTGGCGGACCGGGTGCGCGCCGGCTTCGGGAAGGAGGGCACGTAGGTGAGTGACAAGACGATGACGGTCGACGAGGCCGTGTCCCGCCTGTCCAGCGGCATGACCCTCGGCATCGGCGGCTGGGGCTCGCGCCGCAAGCCGATGGCCCTGGTGAGAGCACTGCTCCGATCCCGGATCACCGATCTCACGATCGTCTCGTACGGCGGCCCGGACATCGGCATGCTGGCCGCCGCCGGGCGGATCCGGAAGCTGGTCACGGCCTTCGTCACCCTGGACTCGATCCCCCTGGAGCCGCACTACCGCGCGGCCCGCGAGCGTGGGGCCTTCGACCTGACGGAGATCGACGAGGCGATGTTCATGTGGGGCCTGCACGCGGCGGCGAACCGGCTGCCGTTCCTGCCCGTGCGGGCCGGCATCGGCTCGGACGTGATGCGGGTCAACCCCGGCCTGCGGACGGTCACTTCGCCGTACGAGGACGGGGAGACGTTCGTGGCGATGCCCGCCCTGCGGCTCGACGCGGCCCTGGTGCACGTCAACCGCGCCGACCGGCTGGGAAACGGGCAGTACCTGGGCCCGGACCCGTACTTCGACGACCTGTTCTGCGAGGCGGCGGACACGGCGTACGTCAGCTGCGAACGGATCGTCGACACGGCCGAGTTGACGAAGGCGGCACCGCCGCAGACCCTGCTGCTCAAGCGGCACACGGTGACAGGCGTCGTGGAGGCCCCGAACGGGGCGCACTTCACGTCCTGCGCACCCGACTACGGCCGGGACGAGGCCTTCCAGAAGACGTACGCGACGACACCCTGGTCTCAGTTCGCGGCCCGCTTCCTCGCCGGGGACGAGCAGGCGTACCAGTCGGCCGTCGGGGAGGGGACATGACGCGCGTCAGCCGCGCGGAGTACTGCGTGATCGCGTGCGCCGAGGCCTGGCGGGGCGACGGTGAGGTGCTCGCGAGCCCCATGGGGCTGATCCCCTCCGTCGGCGCCCGCCTCGCCCGGCTCACCTTCGCGCCGGACCTGCTGCTGACCGACGGCGAGGCGCTGCTGGTCCGCCCGGACGGGACGACGGAGGGCTGGCTGCCGTACCGGCAGCATCTGGCCCTGGTCACCGGAGGCCGGCGGCACGTGATGATGGGCGCGAGCCAGATCGACCGGTTCGGCAACCAGAACATCTCCTGCATCGGCGACTGGGAGCGGCCGCGGCGGCAGCTGCTCGGGGTGCGCGGGGCACCGGTCAACACCCTCAACCATCCGACCAGTTACTGGATCCCCAGGCACTCCCGGCGGGTTTTCGTCGAGCGGGTCGACCTGGTCTGCGGAGTCGGGTACGACCACGCCGCCGGGGCGCGTCACCACCGCATCCCGCGGGTCGTCTCCGACCTGGGTGTCTTCGACTTCGCCACCCCGGACCGTTCGATGCGGCTGGCCTCGCTGCACCCGGGGGTCACGGTGGAGCAGGTCAGGGAGGCGACGGGCTTCGAGCTGAGCGTCCCGGACGAGGTGCCGCCGACCCGCGAGCCGACCGCCGAGGAGCTCCGGCTGATCCGCGAGGTCGTCGACCCGGCCGCCGCTCGTACCAGGGAGGTCGCCGCGTGATGGAGACGGCGCTGACCCGGCTGACCGGGGTCCGTCATCCCCTCGTGCAGACCGGGATGGGCTGGGTGGCGGGGCCGCGTCTGGTCTCCGCCACGGCGAACGCGGGCGCTCTGGGCATCCTGGCCTCCGCGACGATGACGCTCGACCGGTTGCGCGCGGCCGTCCGGGAGGTCCGGGCCCGTACCGACGCGCCGTTCGGGGTGAACCTGCGCGCCGACGCGGCGGACGCCGGCGACCGGGTGCGGATCCTGATCGAGGAGGGCGTCCGGGTCGCCTCCTTCGCCCTGGCCCCCTCCCGGGAGCTGATCGGCGAGCTCAAGGAGGCCGGGGTGGTCGTCATGCCGACGGTGGGGGCGCGGCGGCACGCCGAGAAGGTCGCCGGGTGGGGCGCGGACGCGGTCCTCGTGCAGGGCACGGAGGGCGGCGGGCACACCGGCGAGGTGGCCACGACGGTGCTGCTGCCGCAGGTGGTCAACGCCGTGGACATACCGGTCGTGGCGGCGGGCGGGTTCTTCGACGGGCGGGGACTGGTCGCGGCTCTGGCCTACGGCGCGGCGGGTATCGCCATGGGCACGAGGTTCCTGCTCACCTCGGACTCGACGGTGCCGGAGGCGGTGAAGGCGCGGTACCTGGCGGCGACGGTGCGGGACGTGACGGTCACCCGGGCGGTGGACGGGCTGCCGCATCGCATGCTGCGCACGGAGCTGGTGGACGCGCTGGAGGACGCGGGCCGGGTGACAGCCCTGTTCCATGCGACGCGCAGGGCGTCCCGCTTCCGGCGGCTGTCCGGCCTCACCTGGCGTCGCATGGTCCGCGACGGCCTCGCCCTCCGGCACGGCAAGGACCTGACCTGGAGCCAGGTCCTGCTCGCCGCCAACACACCGATGCTGCTCAAGGCGTCCATGGTGGACGGCCGTACGGATCTGGGCGTGATGGCGTCCGGGCAGGTCGCCGGAGTGATCGACGACCTGCCCTCGTGCGCGGAGCTGGTGGAGCGGATCATGGAGGAGGCCGAGGACACCCGCCGGCGTCTCACAGCCTCTCGATGATCGTCACATTGGCCTGGCCACCGCCCTCGCACATGGTCTGCAGGCCGAACCGGCCGCCGGTGCGCTCCAGTTCGTGCAGCAGGGTCGTCATCAGCTTCACGCCGGTCGCGCCCAGCGGGTGACCCAGGGCGATGGCACCGCCGTTGACGTTGACCTTCTCCGGGTCCGCGCCGGTCTCCTTCAGCCAGGCCAGGACGACCGGGGCGAAGGCCTCGTTGATCTCGACCAGGTCGATGTCGCCGATGGTCATGCCGGTCTTCCTCAGGGCGTGGGCGGTGGCCGGGATCGGGGCGGTGAGCATGCGGATCGGGTCCTCGCCGCGCACCGAGAGATGGTGCACACGCGCGCGGGGGGTGAGCCCGTGCTCGCGCACGGCCCGCTCCGAGGCCAGCAGCATCGCCGCCGCCCCGTCGGAGACCTGTGAGGAACAGGCGGCGGTGATCGTGCCGCCGTCGAGGACCGGCTTGAGCCCCGCCATCTTCTCCAGGGACGTGTCCCGGCGCGGGCCCTCGTCGGCCGCGACCTCCCCGTACGGCACGGTCTCGCGGTCGAAGCGGCCCTCGTCGATCGCCCGCACCGCCCGCTGATGGGACCGCAGGGCGAACTCCTCCTGGTCCCGCCGGCCGATCCCCCACTTCGCGGCGATCATCTCGGCGCCCGCGAACTGGTTGACGGGCTTGTCCCCGTACCGGGCCCGCCAGCCCGCACTGCCCGCGAACGGGCCCTGGGTGAGCCCCAGCGGCTCGGCGGCCTGCCGGGTGGCGAAGGCGATGGGGATCATCGACATGTTCTGCACCCCGCCGGCCACGACCAGGTCCTGCGTGCCGGACAGCACGGCCTGCGCCGCGAAGTGCACGGCCTGCTGCGAGGAACCGCACTGCCGGTCGACGGTCACGCCCGGCACCTCCTCGGGCAGCCCGGCCGCCAGCCAGCAGGTCCGCGCGATGTCCCCGGCCTGCGGCCCCACCGCGTCCAGACAGCCGAGGACGACGTCCTCCACGGCCGCCGGGTCGACGCCCGAGCGGCTCATCAGCTCTTTCAGCACATGCGCGCCGAGATCGGCCGGATGGACGGCGCTCAGCCCTCCCCCGCGCCGCCCGACGGGCGTGCGGACCGCTTCGACGATGTAGGCCTCGGCCATGGCAACTCCCTCGGGGATAAGGGCTATTCGCGTACGGCGATCCCGTCCAGCACCATCGACAGGTACTGCCGGGCGATCTCGTCCGGGCTGTGCCGCCCGCCCGGCCGGTACCAGGACGCGGCCACCCACACCGTGTCGCGCACGAACCGGTAGGTGAGCCGGACGTCGAGGTCGGCCCGGAAGGCCCGTTCGGCGACGCCGCGCTCCAGCGTGGACAGCCACGCCTTCTCGAATCTGCGCTGCGACTCGGCGAGGAACGCGAACCGCTCCTGCGCCACGAGCTGCTTGCTCTCCTTCTGGTAGATCGCGACGGCCGCGCGATGCCGGTCGATCTCCCGGAACGACTCGGTGACCAGGGCCTGCAGCGTCTCACGGGGCCCGAGTCCGGCACCCAGCACGGCGTCGTAGCCGTCCCAGAGCTCCTCGAGGAAGGTGCGCAGGATCTCCTCCAGCATCGACTCCTTGGAGTCGAAGTGGTAGTAGAGGCTGCCCGCGAGCATCCCCGCGTGGTCCGCGATCTTGCGGACGGTGGTGGCGTTGTAGCCCTGCTCGGCGAAGACCTCGGCGGCGGTGCCGAGGAGTTCGCTGCGGCGGTCGCGGGCGGCGGCGGGCTCTGCGGCGGTCACCTGGGGTTTCTTCTTCGTAGGAGGCACAGGTCCATTGTCCTAGGGGTGCCGGCTGCTGACGGACACCACTTCCCCCGTCATGTACGAGGAGTAGCCGGAGGCCAGGAACACGATCACGTTGGCCACCTCCCAGGGCTCGGCGTACCGCCCGTAGGCCTCGCGTGAGATCAGCTCGGCGAGCAGCTCGGGCGTGGTCACCTTCACCAGGTGCGGATGCATGGCGAGGCTGGGCGCGACGGCGTTGACCCGCACGCCGTACTCGGCCGCCTCGACCGCCGCGCACCGGGTCAGCGCCATCACTCCCGCTTTCGCGGCGGCGTAGTGGGCCTGCCCGGCCTGGGCGCGCCAGCCGACGACGGAGGCGTTGTTGACGATCACGCCGCCGCTTTCCCGCATGTGACGGAGTGCGGCCCGCAGGCACCGGAACGTGCCGTTCAGCGTGACGTCCAGGACGCGGGACCACTGTTCGTCGGTCATGTCGACGAGGTCCGCGGTGCCGCCGAGACCGGCGTTGTTGACCACGACGTCGAGGCGTCCGTGTTCCCGGACCGCCGTGTCGAAGAGGGCGCGGACCTGCCTCTCGTCGGTGACGTCGCAGGGTGCAGCGGCGACCGACGCCGCGCCGAACTCGCCGGCCAGCTCCGCCTGGTGCTCCTTGAGCCGCCGCGCGTGCGCGTCGCTGATCAGGACGCGCGCGCCCTCCTCCAGGAAGCGGCGCGCGGTGGCCCCGCCGATTCCCGCGCCGGCCGCGGCGGTGATCACGGCGGTCCGCCCCTTCAGCACGCCGTGGCCGGGCACGTACGACGGACTCTCGACGTCTGTCATGGCCTCACGCTAACCTACCAAACACTTGTTAGGGAAGGAGGGCGGTCGTGGATCTCGCGTTCTCGCCGGCGGACGAGGAGTTCCGCACCGAGGTGCGGGAGTGGCTGCACGCGCGCGTGCCGCGCGAGCCGCTGCCCTCGCTGGAGACGGCGGAGGGCTTCGCCGCCCACCGCGCCTGGGAGGCGGAGCTGGCCGCGGACCGCTGGTCGGTGGTCGACTGGCCGTCGCAGTACGGCGGGCGGGACGCGGGGCTCCTGCGCTGGCTGGTCTTCGAGGAGGAGTACTACGCGGCGGGCGCCCCGGGGCGCGTCGGGCAGAACGGCATCCACCTGCTCGCCCCGACCCTCTTCGCCCACGGCACCGAGGAGCAGCGGGCCCGGGTGCTGCCCCCGATGGCCTCCGCAGAGGTGGTCTGGGCGCAGGCCTGGTCGGAGCCCGAGGCCGGTTCGGACCTGGCGTCCCTGCGGGCGAGGGCCGTGCGCACGGACGGCGGCTGGCGCTTGAGCGGCCAGAAGACCTGGTCCTCGCGGGCCGCGTTCGCCGACCGCGCGTTCGGCCTGTTCCGCAGCCACCCGGACACCGCGAAGCCGCACCAGGGCCTGACGTACCTCATGTTCGACCTTCGCGGCCCGGGGGTCACGGTCCGCCCGATCGCCCGCCTCGACGGCAAGCCGGCGTTCGCGGAGCTGTTCCTGGACGAGGTCTTCGTGCCCGACGAGGACGTGATCGGCGCACCCGGCCAGGGCTGGCGGATCGCGATGGCGACGGCGGGCGCCGAACGCGGGCTGATGCTCCGCTCCCCCGGCCGTTTCCTCGCCGCCGCGCGGCGGCTGGGCGAGTTGTGGCGGGAGCGGGGCGGTCCGGTGTCGGAGCGGGAGCGGGTGGCCGACGCCCTGATCGGCGCCCGCGCCTACCAGCTCTTCACGTACGCGGCCGCCTCCCGCTTCCTGGACGGCGGGGCCGTCGGCCCGGAGTCGAGCCTGAACAAGGTCTTCTGGTCCGAACTGGACCTCGCCCTGCACGAGACGGCCCTCGATCTCCTGGGCCCTCAGGGCGAGCCGGCGGACACGGACTGGGCGGAGCGGTACGTCTTCGCACTCGCCGGTCCGATCTACGCGGGCACGAACGAGATCCAGCGCGACATCATCGCCGAGCGCCTGCTCGGACTGCCGAAGGGACGCCGCTGATGCGTTTCCTCCTCGACGCCGAGCAGCGCGCCTTCGCCGCCTCGCTGGACGCCTTGCTGACGGCGGCGGACACACCGGCGGTGGTGCGGGACTGGAGCCGGGGCGACCATGCGAGCGGGCGGGCGCTGTGGTCCCGTGTCGCCGAGGCGGGCGTGTTCGCGCTGGCGGTTCCGGAGACCTGCGAAGGCGGCCTGGGGCCGCGACCGGTCGACCTGACCGTCGCCTTCGTGGAGTTGGGCCGTCACGCGGTACCGGGGCCGCTCGTCGAGACGGTCATGGCGGCGGTGCTCCTCAGCGGTGCGGACCCGGGCACGGCAAAGCGACTGCTGCCGCCGCTGGCGTCGGGCGGGACGATCGCGACAGTAGGGACCGAGCAGTCGTACGCCCTCGACGGCGACGCCGCCGGCCTGCGCCTGTCCTGTTCCCCCGACGGCATCCGCCTCTCCCCCGGCCACGGCCCCGTCCGCCCCGCGCTCGACCCGGCCCGCCGCCTCACACCCCTCACCCCGGGCGGCGAACTCCTCCTGGCCGGTCCGCTCACGGAACAGGCCCTCGCCTGGGCCCGCCTCGCCACCGCCGCGCAGGCCCTGGGCGTGGGCCTGGCGCTCCTCGACCGGACCGTCGCCCACGTGAAGCGGCGCTGTCAGTTCGGGGTGCCCGTCGGGTCGTTCCAGGCGGTCAAGCACCGGCTGGCCGACGCGAAGATCGCCCTGGAGTTCGCACGTCCGCTGGTCTTCGGTGCCGCCCTGAGCATGCGGCCGGCGGAGGTCGCCGCCGCCAAGGTCGCCGCGTGCGAGGCGGCGTACAGCACCGCCCGCACCGCGCTGCAACTGCACGGCGCGATCGGCTACACCGCGGAGTACGGCCTGTCGCTGTGGCTGACCAAGGCCCGGGCCCTGCGCACGGCCTGGGGCGACCCCCACGAGTGCCGGGCCCTGGTCGTCAGTGCGGCTGGTGATCGCCGCTGGTGATCTCCCGGTACTCCTCCACCGTCGGCTTCTCGATCCGCGCGTCCGGCCCGAACATCGCCTTCGCGAGCCGGGCACGCAGCCGCTCGGACCGCTTGACCTTGCGGCGGACGCCCCCCGCGTCGACCCGGGGCCCCATCTCGTACGGCGGGCGCTGCTCGTGCTGGGTGAGGGTGAAGAGCTCCCCCTGCGAGAGGGGCTCGTGCGTTTCGATGTACTCGCCGTTCGGCAGCCGTTTGATGGTGCCGGTCTCCCTGCCGTGCAGCACCTTGGCGCGGTCGCGGCGCTGGAGGCCCATGCAGATCTTCTTCGTGACGATGAAGGCGACGACCGGCAGCACGAAGACGCCGATCCGCACGAACCAGGTGATCACGTTGATGGACAGATGCAGATGCGTGGCCACGATGTCGTTGCCGCCGCCGATCAGCAGCACGGCGTACAGGGTCAGCCAGGCCACGCCCAGGCCGGTGCGCACGGGCACGTTGCGCGGCCGGTCCAGGATGTGGTGCTCGCGCCTGTCGCCGGTGATCCACGCCTCGATGAAGGGATAGAGGCCGAGGGCGAGCAGGATCAGCGGGAAGAGCGAGAAGGGGATGAACACGCCGAGCACCAGCGTGTAGCCCCACAGGTTGATCTCCCACCCCGGCATCACCCGGATCAGCCCCTCCGAGAACCCGAGGTACCAGTCGGGCTGGGCGCCCGTGGTGACGAGGTCGGGACGGTAGGGGCCGAAGGCCCACACGGGGTTGATCTGGGCGATCGCGCCCATGACCGTCAGGACACCGAAGACCAGGAAGAAGAAGCCGCCCGCCTTGGCCATGTAGACCGGCAGGAAGGGCATCCCCACGACCGACCGCTCCTTGCGCCCGGGGCCCGGGAACTGCGTGTGCTTGTGGTAGAAGACCAAAATCAGATGGGCGGTCACCAGAGCCAGCATGATCCCGGGCAGCAGCAGGATGTGGACGGGGTACAGCCGCGAGATGATGTCCTCGCCCGGGAACTCCCCGCCGAAGAGGAAGAACGACAGGTACGTCCCGACGATCGGGACCGACAGGATCGCGCCCTGCGCGAAGCGGATGCCGGTGCCGGACAGCAGGTCGTCGGGGAGGGAGTAGCCGGTCAGGCCGGTGATGATGCCGAGCATCAGCAGCGTCCAGCCGAAGACCCAGTTGAGCTCGCGGGGCTTGCGGAAGGCGCCGGTGAAGAACACCCGCATCATGTGCACCAGCATGCCCGTGATGAACACCAGCGCCGCCCAGTGGTGGATCTGCCGGATCAGCAGCCCGCCGCGCACGTCGAAGCTGATGTCGAGCGTGGACTCGAACGCCCTGGACATGAGCACGCCGTTGAGCTGCGTGTAGGAGCCGTTGTAGGCGACCTCCTGCATGCTCGGCTCGAAGAACAGGGTGAGGTAGACGCCGGTGAGGATCAGGACGACGAAGCTGTAGAGGGTGACCTCGCCCAGCATGAAGGACCAGTGGTCCGGGAAGACCTTGCGCATGTTGGCCCTGGCCAGCCCGTAGAGCCCGAGCCGCCCGTCCGCCCAGTCGGCGAGCCTCTCGCCCTTGCCGGCCGGAGGGCTCCGGCGAGCGGAAGCCGTCCCGTACACCCGTCGTGCGCCGTCGTCGCCCATACGTCGTCGCCTCCCCGTGGGATCCTTCCCAGCGTGGCACGGCAGCGCGGCCACGCAAACGGGGCGTATGGGCGGCTGGGCCAAGGGAGCTAGCGGGCGGCTCAGCGGCTGCCGGGATCGCGCACGATCCCCGCCTTGTCCTCGGCGACCACTCCGTCACTCAGTTCCAGCACCCTGTCGGCCAGGCCGAGGAGTTGGGGGTCGTGGGTGGCGATGAGGGCCGTGACGCCTTCGCTGCGGACCACGGCCCGCAGCAGCTCCATCACCGCCAGGCCGGTGGCGGCGTCGAGCTGGCCGGTCGGATCGTCGGCGAGCAGCAGGGCCGGGCGGTTGGCGAGGGCCCGGGCGATGGCGACCCGCTGCTGCTGCCCGCCGGAGAGCTCGGCGGGCCGCTGCGTCTCGTGGCCGGCGAGGCCCACAGCGGGATCGCCGCGATCGCCGTCGTCGTGCTGGTCATGAGCGTCGGTGTGGCCGCCGCCCGCCGGGACGCCGAACTCGCCCTGCTGCGGGCCCGGGGCGGCTCCCTGGGCGGCATCGCCGGGCGGCTGCTGGCCGAGACCGTGGTGCCGGCGGTGCCCGCGGCGGCCTGCGGTCTGCTGCTCGCCGTGCTCGTCGTGGACGGGGCCCGGCCGCTGCCCGCCATGTTCGGGGCGGGCGCCGTGGCGCTGCTGGCCTGTGCCGCGCTACCGGTGCGCGCGGTCGTGGCGCATCGTAGGCCGCGGGCGCACCAGGAGCGTGACGACCTCGCCCACGCCAGGCGCGGCGGGCGCCGCACGGTCGCCGAACTGACCTTGCTGGTGCTGGCCGTCGGCTCGGTGGTGACGCTGCGCCGCCGTGGTACGGACGGGGCGGGCGATCTGCTGGTGAGCGCCGCCCCGGTGCTCGTCGGGCTGGTCGCCGCGCTGGTCCTCGTACGGCTGTACCCGCTGCCCCTGCGGTGGGCCGCCGGCCGGCCGGGCGGCTGCGCGGCGTGGTCGGGTTCCTGGGCCCGCGCGGGCCGCTCACCGGCGGCGGTCGCCACGCTGCCGTTGCTCGCCCTGCTGACGGCCCTGACGACGGCCGCTTTCGGGGGGTCCGTGCTGACGGGCGTGGCGGACGCCCGGGACCGGGCCGCGCTGCTGGGGACGGGGGCGGAGGCGCGGATCGACGACCGAGGCGGTCCGCCGCACGGTCGCGATCCGCGACGGCCGCACCTCGACGGAGGTACTGCGCCGCACGGAGGTCGACGAGGCGGGCCAGGAGTCGGTGACGGCCCGCGAGTACGATGCTCGACCGCGCGGGCCGCCTCCAACTGCCGGCCGAGTACACGGCGGCCCTGGGCATGCGGGACCGGGTGCTGCTGGAGCTGGAGGAGGACCACATCCAGGTGCGGCCGGACGAGAACGGCTGAGGCCGGGCGACGGCGCCTGTGGGCGGCTGGCCCAAGGGGCGGGCGGGTCAGGCCGGGGGCGAGCGGGCCACTCGGGCGGGGTCAGGCCGGCCGCACGATCCCCTGCGCCCGCGCGGCCACCAGCCACTTCGGGAACTCGCCCACCAGCCGGTCGTACAGCTCGGCGTCCGGCACCTTCCGCGGGTCCTCGCCCGCGTGGAAGAACCCGGCGTTGTCGACGACCCGCTTGCCCGGCACGGCCAGCTCGTCGAGCTTGCGCAGGAAGTCGAACTGCTTGCTGCCCGGGTCGCCGAAGCCGATGAACTGCCAGAACAGCGGCAGCTTCGCCGCCTTGCACAGATACCGTTCCGCGGCGAGCTTGCTGGTGGGCCCGCCGTCGGTCTGGAAGACCACGAGGGCCGGCTCGGTGGCCCCGCTGTCGAGGTAGTGGTCGATGACGGCGTCCATCGCCAGGTGGTAGCCGGTCTTGCCCATGTGCCCGAGCCCGGCCACGATCCGCTCGATCCGTCCCTGGTGGCCGGCCAGGGCGATCTCGGTCTCGGCGTCGACGTCCGTGGAGAAGAACACCACCGGCACCGTGCCGTCGTCGTCGAGATGCGCCGACAGCCCGAGCACCCGGTCGGCCAGCGCCTGCACACTGCCGTCCTTGTAGTACGGCCTCATCGATCCGGAATAGTCGACCACGAGATAGACCGCGGCCCGCAGCCCGTCGAGGCCGTGCTTGCGGAGCGACACCCCGGCGCTCTTGTACAGGCCGGCCAGCGCGGGAGCGGTCTCCTCCACCTTGCTGAGACTGATCGCGGCCATCCGGACTCCCCCCTCGGTACCGGCTGTCGGTCACCGGACGGGACCTGAGAGTACGGCACCACGACCCCCACGCTCTGCGATGATGTCCTACTCGTGAAAAGCGTGAGGGGGACGAGTGGAAGCGGGACAGACCGAGGCCGCTGGAGCGGGCAGACGGCGGGCGTTGGTCGTCGGGGTGGGGCGGACCCCCGCGCTGGAGCGGGACGAGCATCTCGCC